>NZ_JBSYOO010000041.1:0-215588 GCF_058244675.1 Candidatus Thiodiazotropha sp. AKIB8
ACGCTTAACCTCTGACCTTACGGTCAGCGGCCCATGACTCGGGGGCCCGGCGGTTCGCTACACCTTTCCGGGTAGAGGACTTTCACCTCCAATCTCTTGCCGATTTAGCTCGGCGCACTGGGTGTCCAGATTGTTCTGGTTGGTGTCCAGATTGTTCAGTTATCGGTGGGTGTCCAGATTGTTCTGGCGCATTTCCAAACTATTAGAAAAAAATCAGATTTTTTCTAAAGTACAAGTTAACATTGCCGAAAAGGTGTAAACAGCCTTTATTTATATTTCAGATCTGTATGTTTTTAAAATGGAATTTAATCATCAATTATTAATTCCATATTTTTTATAACAACACTTATATTCTTACATTCATCATGTGTTGTTTGCACTGGAAGGAGTAATTGATGATTCACACTTGTAGCATCGCTCGATTCTTAATACGTGTTACCTCCCTGTGTATACTCTCTGCTACCGCAATCTCAGCGCCTTACTCCATCACGTACACTAGCACGATAAGTAATAGCGGCTATCCGGAAATTATTAATGGAGAGTCTTATACATTGACTTTCGTACTGGACAATGGCGGTACGACTGCGAACAGCCAAACCTGGAATATAACGGATCTACAATGCGCTCACTGGTCTATGAATGATGCCGGGAACGTACGTTTTGAGCACGACTTGTCGGGAGCGGGAGAGATCGCCGAGTTTTTAGGAGCTGTCGAGACAGACGCAGGTGGTGCCTTAATCGACAATTTCAGCCGTGTGATTGCCGATCCTGCAACGCCAGCTGCCTACACAGCGATTGGTTTCACACCACCCGATCCTATTGGCTGGTATGCAAATAGCAGCAACGGAATATTCTATTCTCCGACTTATGTAAATCACTTTGATGATCTTGCAGGTGGTGTTCTTATGGCGATTGGCAACTGGAGTAATCCTATACCTTATGCTGGAGTCGGCTGTGCTCTACCAGTGGTTGAACCAATGAGCGTACCCACGCTAACGGAGTGGGGCATGATCTTAATGACTGGCTTGTTGGGCATTTGCGCCTTATTCGCTATTCGGAGGTGTTCCGATTAAAAAAGCATCCGATCGGATAGTTAAAATCTGACCAATAACACCCGTCTTCTATGGCATTGAAGATAAAAGATAATGGTGTCACCCATCAGGATCAAGCTGTCTGTTGACAACCCTTGCTTCCGCTCCAGAATAATATCGGCACCATGCGCAGTCCAATGAAATAACAGATCTTGAGTCTCTATGTACCAACCTTCAGTGGCTCAACGCTGGGGTACATATTTTTAAACCCAGTTATGAATGAAAGAGCCGGACCAATCAAGTCGATTGGTTTCACCATCCTCTAAGCATGGCTCACCAGCACTTTCATGATCAACCAAAAACTAACGTTACGTCCAAACTAAACAAACACCCATACATATTCCTCCATTCATTCGAGCAAGCAAAACGGGATAGCCACCCCCTCTCGTCATAAATAATGGCGCTACCAGGGACTTGTTGAGTGAATAATGTACCTATCTTCAATTGTAAATAGGTACATTATTGGTATTTCTCAACATTAGATACACCGTCAGCCCAGCCCGCACTGACCTTTTCTATTTGGTATTTGAAAGAATGCGCAGGTGATAACTCTATAACTGCATCCAGAATAGGCGTTCATCAAAACTCCAGTTTGCGAAAAACCGCTTTAAGCACATGACTTGCACCTACCAGACCTTTGAATCGACTTTCGAAATGCTGCAACATTTAGATCCTATACTTTGAATCGATTTGCAATCTCTCAAGAATCGGCAATTGAGTGCTAGGACGCAGGAAGCAGTGATCCGGTTCGTACCTCACTACATCCTACGTAATCAGCTTAGCGCATGTTACGAGTTGAATGGCATCAAGCCAAGCTACAGGATTGATATTGAAATGCTCTGGGATGGATGAAAAATTTAACAGGTATGACACCTGACTTATCCTCTCTGATGGCTCGCCCAATCCAATTAGTAAGTTCAAAATAATCGACTAGACTAAATTAGACGATTTTTTCTTTCTCTGGATGCACACCACCGGTAAAAGGGAATAGGTTTTCAGGTGCTGCGGTTTGTACTTCTGTAGGGTTACTCATTTGACCGAGCTTATGATCGTACCTCATAGGTTCTTGAGTTGAAGTAAAGTCGGAGCTTTCTGGCGTGTCTGCACTCCCTGCCCGTATGGGATTGAGATCAACATAGGTCATACAGGTCAAAAGCGCTGCCTCATCAAGTAGCTCCTTACTTTTAAACCTCTCTTTCAAATAAACGGCCTGAGCAGCCATCCTAATTTCTCGTGGTCGCGTAATGAGGTGTCTACCGAATACCACAGCAGGGTCAGCATTGAGTGGCCATCTGACATTTGATTTTGATTAGGACGTAGGATGCGGTGAGGCACGAACCGCATCAATAACAGAATACAATGATTCATAAACATCAATGATGCGGTTCGCGCCTCATCTCAACCTACCTAATGAGCTTAGCGCACTTTACGAGTCACAACTTTTCATACCAAATAGCACAGGAACTCGAACTATGAACAATTACATCGTAACAACCCCCAACGAACGACCTTCACCACTCAATGTATTTGGAACTGATGTCACCGTACTGGCAGCAGCATCACAGATAGGTGGTTATGGGATAACACACCAACAGGGTGCAGAAGGAAGTGGCCCACCACCCCACAGTCATGGTTGGGACGAGGCATTTTTTGTATTGTCAGGCAAAATTACATTTCGATGTGGTGAGGAGACCTACTTATGCACACCTGGAACGTTAATCCATGTCCCTCGTAATACGACCCATGCATTCACCTATGGTACTGGCGGTGGGTCGATGCTGGAGATAACAAGTCTGGAAAGTCGATCGGCGGAAATGTTTACCGAAGTTGATGATGAGATTGATCCAACCAACCCTGACTTCGGAAAAGCACTGGAAATACTCGATCGAAATGGTGTTACGGTTGCGTAGTAGTAGGTATGCTAGTCTTGAATTCGAATTGACATAAGCCTATCAATAGAGTCGATCAGGACTACTCAAGGTTGCAGAGCTCGTTCCTTGTATACGGCTTTAGACATCTGAATCTTGTATAGGATAGTTCTCACTATGGAAGCGATGTGAATCTGAAGAAAAAAGCTTGGAAATATGCAACTGCAGTTGTTTTCGTTCTGATTATATTTAATCCGGAGATGATCGAACTTGCGCTGTTTATTGATGCGATTGGACTTGAAGTGTTCCTGATGCTGCTCGAAGTTCAGGTGTTAGCGATACTGGGTGCATTACTCAATAGCAAAGTCAGACCAGTCACTTCAACTTTAAAGCATTTCCTGGAAAAATCCTTTCGAGTCGATTCTTTAAAAAGGATAAAAGAAGGCGCAGAGAGTCTATTTTTTTCTTTGCCGAGTGAAGCTGCACTCATGCACCTATTGGTGATTTCTGCAGTAATCCAATGTGTATTCGGTATGCGATCGTGAAAGATCTACACAAGTAGCTCTAATCATTCACATTATGTGTAAATATCCAACAAAACACTTCCTCTACTTTACCCTAGAACTCAACCTCTATAGACCACTTCAATGTAGTGTCAGGTGTATTACCATTTAAACCGACCAACAATCCCACGCCGACTGAGACGGATGACTCTTCTTCAGAAGAATCAGCTCCCAGGCCTCCGCTGTAATAGAAAACAGGACCGATGCGATGTTGATCGTGATCACCAAATAATTGTGCCTCTTCGCCCATACTACCTGTATTACCAATCCGATCCACCGTGCCATAGGCCTCCAGGGCGATCTGCCAATCCCGATTCAGGCTATAGCCAACTTGGGTTGCATAGGCAAAATCGACCTTCTCATCTTGTGGTTCATCTCCACCCAGGTGTTTCACCAGATAGAGATTGATTATGCTAGACCACTCTCCCCTATCAACCTGAAAGATCGAACCGACGAGTAGCAAGCTTGCCTCCTCATCCTCCAGAGGCTGTTCATATTCTGACACCAGACCAAACCCAAAATCGTTCTCTTTGATGGGATCAACTACCCATATGACCTCCGCACCGATTTCAGACAACTCCAGGCCGCTAAATTCGTCAGCCTGCTCAGGGGTATCCGGTTCGTCCAAACGTTCTTTTTCATATTCGATACCAATACGTGACTTCAATCGGTTGGTAATACCGAATTCGAGTTCGAGCGCATGTCGCTGCTTCGTTACACTGTTGTCGTCATACTGGATCTCCCCACTGTCATTTCTCAAATCACGTTCAGGGTTGCCAAACATATGTGCATTCTGGGATTGGAATTCGATCTCTCCTGGTGTGGCGCTGAGATGTTTGACTTCGAACTGGCCAATTGCTGGTCCGCAGAGAGCGACTGAGCCACTAGTCAACACACCGATCACAACAGAGATTACCCTAACAAGGATCTGCCTAAGATATTTCTGCAGGGTGGAATATGCGTAATTTGAGCTTTTATGCATCTATTTACTCTACAATGGTGGCACAGCTGCACACTGTGTATATCAAGAATACGGAAAAACCAGAGCAGAGAAAAATATTTCTATCCTGGTGATCATTCCTCTCTGACCCACTTCAATCTACAGCTTCTTTAAATTATGGATATCTCTTTGGTTAACTACCATAACGGTCTGATGGTAGTCAGGTAAGAGCTGCTGTGTTGCCGGTGGTTGGGCGCTTTGTCAGGATTACCAGATGGATATTGTGTGATTGGTATCAAACCGAGATTACTCGCTAAGCCGAACTCTTAAGCTCCATGAGCCAATATACGATTTCATCGCAACACACCTGAGGCTCAAATAAAAAGGGGGGATGGATCACTCCATCCCCCCTTCTCAATAAAGCTGCGCTCAGCACCGTGTGTTTAGACCACGGGGGCGCTGATCTTTAAGCGGCGATCTCTTCCTTAGACTCTTCTTTAGATTCCTTAGTCTCTTCTTGCGCAGCCTCCAGCTCCTTGAGGCTCTGTTCGAGTTTCTGCTTTTCCTTGCGCAAGGTGGAGAGGGCCTGTTCAGCTTTTTTACGGGCCTCAGACTCATCCATCTTCTGCTTTTTCAATCCCTTTAGCTTCTTTACAACGTTTTCAGGCGTGTCAGACAGGGTTGTACTGATCGTTTTGATCGCACGCTCCTTCTCCGCCAGTTGCTCTTTGATCTTTTTCAACTGCTGCCCGTGATTGGCGCGCTCTGAAACAAGCTGCTGCTGAAGTTGCTGCACATTCGCTTCTGCCTCGGCAAGAGCGGCTTCAACGCTTTTCAGGGATTTTTGGCTCTCTGCCAAATCCTGTTCCACTGCGGCGACAGCAAGCTTGGCCTGCTCCTGGGCGCGACTCTTTTCAAGCTCAGCATCAATGGCGCGCTTGATAGTCGATTCGAGTGCGAGCTTGAGCTCTTCCGGGGCGCAGTTTTTTTCCAGTTTCAAGGCATCAGTCGCTGCCATCATTAACATCTGCTTGCTAATCGCGAGATCTTTCCAGACTTTGAGTTGTAGCTCTGCTTCGTTATCAGTCACATGTTCTCCTGGGATATTTGAAGGCAATATAAATTCTATAGTGTAGGTTAACCCCGCATCTTAACATACCTTACAATAAATATCATTTTTATTAAGCAGATTAAGACATCCTGCCTCTATGCAAGTAGAGCAATATAGCTGGATGGGATCAAAACACTGATAAATAGAACAAAAGATCCACTATTTGATCTCTCCAGGCACCCCAAAACGAAGATAATTCAGCCCTCTCGAGGAACAGAAATCGAGTAGTTGAAGCCAAACTGCTTCAGCCGGTAGATAAAGTTGAGCTGAAATAGCTGTATATTAAAGACCAATTCCACTCATCAATAGATCAACGAAAGAGCTATTCAACAGACTGATAGATTATCGACAGATATGCTTCAACGGTTTACAAAGCAGGTTGTAAATATCTGAGTAAGGTTTCAACAGATCGCGTGCCATCGAAAATAGTAGCAATCACTTTCACATGTACTATTTGTGCTGCCAAACGCCGCTAACTCCCTCTGACTCGGTAGATTATATGTTTAGCAGAATTGATAGATAAATTAGCATAACGCAGCAGAGGATGCGGGCCAGAAAAATCACAAACAAGAAAGTCTCTTATAGGAGGGTAGAGCAACCCCTCTCTCCCCCAACATCTCTCCCATCTGTATAGACCGGAGTCAAGGGAGAGAGGCTTGTAAACGACGTCCAAATTGCACACATGCGCGCTTGCCTCAGGGTTATTCGGAGTTAACGGAAAGCAGTGAAAAACAGTAGGAATTACTGGGTTTTTATCAATTACTGTCTAAATCGTTTCGTGTCGATTAACTCACCATCCCGACGTGTAGATTCTACCAGTAATTCAGTCTGTTTCTTGCGGATTAAGTATTAGATCATTCATTGACCCCGAGCATCTTCAGAGCCACTTTGACCAAAAATAGAGACTACACTGATAGGTAAGGCGTGCCTCGTGTGGGTCACAGATTAATCTCACGGGGAGGATATGGATGCCTGCGGAAACGGGAATGGGTTCCTGCACTTTTTAGAAGGAGTTGCTATCCCAAATCAAACCTGAAGGTTCTTAGATGAAGAAACCGCCGCATAACTCTCCTATATTCACACGATATGATCTTAATGTTGAGGATAGGCACCATCAGGGTGCACGAAAAGTCTCATCAGATCTCTTATTGCAGCGTGTGGCGGACAGCCTGGTAACCGGTGACGAGGATGAGACCTGCATGGCTGTATCTCAGGCACTGAACGCACACAAACCACTGGAGATCATTAACGAAAGTCTGATTCCTGGCATGCAGGAGGTTGGCAGACTCTGGGATCTTGGTAACTACTTCCTGCCCCAGGTGATCCTCTCATCTGATGCCATGATCGCTGGCATCACGCTCTGCGAAGAAGAGATGGGACACAGCATGGAGAGAAAGGCCAAGGTGGTTACCCACACTGCTGAGGGCGACATCCACGACATAGGCATGCAGATCGTCAACGCCCTGCTACGGGCCGGTGGATTCGATGTCATCAGCCTGGGGGCCGACGTACCGATTGAGGAGGTTGTCGACGCCTGCCGTATTCACAGACCGGTCATGCTGACCGGGACAGCACTGATGACCACCACCATGACTGCATTCCCTAGAATTGCCATGCGCTTGAAGGAGTCGGGACTGGATATTCCATTCGTCTGCGGTGGTGGCGCATTGAGTGAGGAGTTCGTAACCAGTTTCGAACTGGGCATCTGGGGCAGTGATGCTGCTCAGGCAGCAAGTATGGCCGAGGACGCCTTGAGTGGGCTCGACTGGCGGCAACTACGAGCCAAGTGGAACGGCTGATAAGGCAAGTTTAGAGGTAAGACAATGAAACTGACCGACTCAATGGCCTACAGCAATCCGCAGGAGATGATGTTCGGATTCGCGCAAAAGCCGGTGACAACAAGGCGCGGGCTTGTCATTGGCGGCGGTTCCGTCATCGCAGAGATCGTACCCCACCCCCGCCCCGGCAGTGAAAAGACGCTGCATACCCTGTTGCGGGAGTTCGAGCGCGCCAATGGTGATGCACTCGAGCGCTGCGTCGATATCGGCACTCCTAACCTGGTACTGGAAAATGAGCATGTTTTCCAGATGACCGATGATGCCCACTGGGGCAGGGAGATCGCTGCACTCTCTATTCGACAACTCGATGAGTTTGCGGAGCAGTATGGACTCAAGGCAGCCTACCGTGCCACCATCGCTGACTTGCGCAAACCTGACATGGTGAACATCCGGGACTCCGAACGTACCAGCAAGGTATTGGAGGCCTTCGATGCCTGCGCTGAATATGCGGATATCCTCTCCATTGAATCGATTGGCGGCAAGGAGATCTTCGACCACTGCATCATCCGCAACGATATTACCGGAATGCTCTTCGCCCAGGGGGTGCTCGGCAGCCGTGACATGGCCTGGCTGTGGCCCCAAATTGTCGAGATTGCCGATAAACATGGGTCGATAGCGGGCGGCGATACCGATTGCTCCCAGGCCAATACGGCAATGTTTATGGCTGGTGGTTTCACCGGCAAGGCTCTTTCCCACAGTCTGGCGGCACTCTCCCGTGCTATGGCCGTTGGCAACTCGCTGGTCGCCTACGAGTGTGGTGCCAGTGGGCCAGGCAAGGATTGCGCCTACGAGAACCCAATCATCAAGGCCATCACTGGCTTGCCGATGTCGATGGAAGGCAAGAGTTGCGCCTGCGCCCACTCCTCCCTCTGTGGCAATGTGATGGCAGCAGTATGTGACCTCTGGTCAAACGAGGCGGTGGAGTATCACCGCATGTTCGGCGGCAGCACATCTGCGGTGTTCAGTGAAATACTGAGCTACGATGTCGCTTCGATGAATACTGCCATTCAGCTGGGCTATCAGCGAGAGTATCAGGCCTGCATGGTCGCGTCGGATAGATATCGCAGTCTACAAGGTTTCATCCTCAGCCCTGACAACGCCTGGGCGATTGGTAAAGCGGTGGTCGACAACAACCAGAGCTACTACGCACGGACACTGGCGGCCGCCCTCACTTGTGGCGAGCTGATGCTCGCTGATCCGCAACTCTATTTCACCAGTTACGAAAAGGAGTCACTTGCTGGCTACATGACAGAACTGGAAAAGCTGCCTCAAGAGGAGGAGGATTTCATCGACCTGTGCCTGCACAAGTACGCTCAGGTAAAAGGCTTTCTACCACAAGCCTACGGTTTGTGAAGGCTTTTGTCTGTGAAGAGACGACTCGCCATCGCATTGGACTTGGGAACCAGCGGTTTCCGTGCTCAGGCACTCGATCTTGCGAGCAGTGAGGTGATCTCCACCGTTATCACCACCCGTCATCCGTTGCCTGGTGCCAACGTTATCGATCATCTCCACTTCGCTCTGGAGCTGGGTGTGGAGAGCACCCGTGACCTGATGCTGCAGGCAATCAACCAACTGCTGCAGAGACTGCAGGTCAGCCTGGGTGATGTGGTACGTCTGGCCGTCTGCGGTAATCCTACCCAACTCTCCCTGCTACAGGGCATGGAGATACGTGACCTCGCCTATGCCGGCTCACGCAAGTTACACACCCTTGGGGTTACAGCGCCGGAGAGAACGGCTTCAGTCTACTCCGCAGCAGCGCTACCTGGCCTTGCACTCAGCAGCAATTGCGACATTCTCATCCCGCCGGCGATACATGATCAAGTCGGTGCCGATGCCCTGGCCCTGATTATCCAGAGCGGTATCCGGGATTGCAGCGAAACTTCGATCGCTATCGACTATGGCACCAATGCTGAGATGGCGCTTTTCCACCAGGGACATTTCTACACCGGCTCTGCTTCCGCTGGCCCCGCTCTGGAGGGCCAGCATATCAGTTGCGGCTCCCTGGCAATGCCGGGGACCATCACAGACCTTAAAATGGAGGGCCCCTACCACCGTTTGCAGGTATTGGACGAGGAGATGCTGCCGGCTACGGGAGCGTTGATCGATCTACGTCTGGCGGGGGAGCTTGTTGAGAGTAGCGACCGGGAAGCGATATCCATCACCGGAACAGGCGTCATCGCCGCGTTGGATCAAGCGTTGTCAGATGGCATCATCACCCCGCCAAACATCCACACCATAGATGGGCAACTGCACTTCGGCCACAAGATCTACCTCAATGAAACAGATCTGGGTGAAGCGGGAAAAGCGATCGGAGCAATACGTGCCGGTTATGTCACCCTAGCGCTCGAAGCGGGCATAGTGCCCTCAGAGATCCAAACGGCCTACCTCGCCGGCGCCTCCGGCACCTACGTCGACGCTCGCAAGTCAGGACGGCTGGGCCTGATTCCCCCCGCCGTGCATCGGGTAATGCAGGTGGGTAATACCTCTCTTGCTATGGCCCGAGAGCTGGCGCTGGCTCCTTCCAGGCTGGATGAGATGTCCGATCTGGCCAGTGCTCTACGCCATAACCATACCCTGTTCGCCAAATCAAAGAGCTTTGCGAAACTTTTCCTGCTGGAGCTTTCACGCTGGACCGAAGGGATGCCGACGACGACCTATCGTGAGATGTTGCAGCGGTTTAACCTGCCCGATCTACCGCCTATGGACTCGATAGCAGAGATTGTGCAGACCGTGCAACGGGACATCGATGTGACGGGTAAACATGGCCTGAAAACTTTGCATTCCATTGGCAAAACAGTCGAACTGCAACTGCAGGGTTGTCATAGCTGCCTCAAATGCATACAGACCTGCCCGACTCAAGCGATTACTATCAATACCACTTCTCAGCCCGCCACCATCTCCATGGCGCATGCACTCTGCAATGGTGTTGCCTGTAGACGCTGCGAACCGGTATGCGAACCAAAGGTGTTCCATTTAAACGCCTTCTTCAACCCAGCGCGGGTCGCTGTCAGCGAGGAGGCTTGAGCAATGGCAGTACTCGGCATTATCACCTGCGAAATCCTTGAACTGGAGTTTGCCCAGCTATTGACTGATGACAGCGATGTCGGGTGCATCAATGTGCTGCAAGACAGCCACTCGGCACGCCTGATTGAACTGCTCAAGGCGCGTGGCCTGTCAAACCTCCGCTGTCTGCCGCATCCCCATGCATTCACCTCCGAACCGGGCGAGTCGCTGGAATTACTGATACGTGTGCTGGCACTGGGGTTACACCGTAATCGAAGGGTACTGCGCCACGCCCTTAACAGATCGGCACAAGCTCTGGCTCCACACATCGACGCCCTGTTGCTCGGCTACGGCCAGTGTGGCGGGGCAGTCGATGATGCCAGAAGCCTTTTAGATCTGGATATCCCCCTCTTCCAACCCATGGACGGTGATCGCCCGATGGACGACTGTGTTGCACTCTGCCTGGGAGGGCGCGAGCGATATTACGATGAGCAGCGCAAAATCGCTGGCACCTACTTCCTCACCCCGGGCTGGTCGAATCACTGGCGACAAATGATGGATAGCCATAGTGGCGAGGTATCACAGCCGGGGTTAAAACGACTACTTGCTGACTACGAACGGGGACTGCTGCTGCAATCTCCCGCCCTACCCAACGACGAACTGCAACAGCACGGTAACGAGTTCAGCCGCATGACTGGACTTCGACTGGAGACCGAGTGCGGAACCATGAAACCGCTGACAATGGCCTGGGATGCCGCCAAAACTGCCGTTAGATCGATGTCCGCTGAGCCCGCTTCTGGAGGCATGGGATGAAGATGACAGAGCTGACACAACGGGAGTTGGATACGCTCCCTACTCTGCATGAGGGCCAGAACTTTCGTCTGCGTATAAAAGCTGAGAGTGGTAAAGGACGAACCTTAATCATCAAGTCCTTGAAATCCGACGCAGGAGCGAGGTCTGAGGAGAGACTCGTCAATGAGTATCTGCAGACCGCCGACCTCCATCTACCCGGTATCCGCCATCCCCAGGGACAGCTGTTGGTAGCTGGGCGCCCTGCCCTCGCGCTGGATTATATCGAGGGTAAAGTGCTGAGTGATAGCCATGTCAGGCACCGACACCCCTTGTTGGAAAACCTGGAAGTAGCGATTGCCCTGACAACAGTGCTTGAGAGATTGCACCAACAGCAGCTGATACACCGTAACCTGGCCAGCGACCATATCATCGTATCGCTGTCGCCACTAAAAGTTACCTTGATCGGTTTCGGCGATGCAATAATCGAGAATGAGCATGAAATCCTGACAGAGGCCGACCTCTCATCAAGTATGCTGGCCTACATCTCTCCGGAACAGACCGGCCGGATCAACAGGCAGGTGGATCATCGTACCGACCTCTACTCTCTCGGCGCTGTGCTCTATGAAGTGTTTACCGGAAAAGCGCCGTTCGAGGCTGAAGATGCAGCCGATCAGATCTATTCGCACTTGGCCCGGAACCCTCTGGCTCCAGAGGTATTGAACAGTGGCGTGCCAGAAGCCATCTCCAACCTCATTCTACGCCTTTTAGCGAAGAATCCTGATCAACGCTATCAGTCGGCCTACGGAGTAGAGGTCGACTTGAAAGAGATACGACAGCAACTGCAGCAGGCAGGACGGATCGGGGATATTACCCTCGGTATCGAAGATTACAGCAGCAGCTTCCAGTTGCCAGAGCAGATCTATGGCCGCGAGGAGGAGCTGAAAACACTTCAAACGGCCGTCAGCAGAACCAGCGATGGCAGCGGTAGCCTGGTACTGATCTCCGGCCGAGCAGGAATTGGCAAGACCGCGTTAGTGGAAGCCCTGCGGCCATTCAGCGTGGATCAAGAAGCCTATTTCATTGTCGGCTCCTGTGAAAGCTCACAGCGTCATCTGCCTTACGTGGGTTTACGCCAGGCGTTTGATGAATGGATCGACCTGATCCTTACCGGCAGCACGATGCAACTGGCACAGTGGAAAGATAAGCTCTTGAAAGTGAGCGGTGGCAATATTGACAGACTGCTCGACCTACTGCCCCGGCTCAAGCTGATCATAAGCACCCAACCCTCTGCACCGGAGGTCGATCCCTCTCTCGTGCAGCCCCGCTTCCATCACCTGCTTCGCAGCTTTGTTCTCGCCTCTGCCCAGCAGGAACATCCATTGATTCTATTCCTCGACAATCTGCAGTGGGCCGATCACGCGACGCTGGAGCTGCTGGGTCAACTGCTTCCAGGGATCGACAGCCTGCCCATTGTCTTCATTGCAGCCTATCGGGACGATGAAGTGGGAAAGGGACACCCGCTCGCCGCACTGTTCGACAACCTTACAGCGAAAGTAAAAAAGGCCAACCCCATAAGCCTGAAACCCCTCACCCTCGATAGCATCAATCATCTCATCGCCGATGCCCTTAAAGCCGACGCTGCAGATACCATTTCTTTAGCACAACTGGTGTTAGAGAAGAGCAGTGGCAACCCGCTGTTCATTAGACAATTCCTACAGTCGTTACATGAAAATGGTCAACTTGTCTTCGAGGCAGATCGACACCACTGGAGCTGGGACAACGAATCAGTGCGACAGCAGGTTATCATCAGCAGTGCTGCTGAGATTATGGCCGAGAGAATCGGAAAACTGCCCGAGGATACCCGATCAACTCTTGCCTTGGCGGCCTGTTTCGATAGCCACTTCCTCGCCCGATCACTTGCTTCGCTGGCTGAGATATCTGAAGCGGAGTTGGCCGAACGACTGCAACCGGCAGTTGAGGCAGGACTACTTCAAATCACTGAATCGGTGTCTGTGACTAATGGCGATTCTGCTAGCGAATCTGAAGCTCTCTTTGGTTTTACCCATGACCGGGTACATCAGGCGGCCTATGCACAGCTACCTTTAAAACAAAGACGCCTCAACCATTTACGCATTGGGCGGCTGCTGCTGAATGAAACACCGAACAACAGGCTTGAGGATTTTGTATTCGAGATCACTGATCAGTTTAACGAAGGCTTCCAACACCTGAAGGACGAGCATGAGCGACGTCGCTTGGTTGACTTGAACCTGATGGCAGGTCGCAAGGCCAGACGGGAGGCCGCCTATCAGGCATCCATCCGCTACTTGAGTATGGGCATCGGCTTGCTGTCGTCGAATCGCTGGGAAGACCCGGAAGAGCCAGCGCTTGAACTGTTCATCGATGCTATCGAGGCAGAATACCTGAGTGCCAATTTCGAACGCGCCGCACTATTGTCGAAAGAGGTACTTAAACATACCAGCGATCTGTTTACACGCCAACGGGTCTATGAGCTGAGCATCCTCTTCCTCACTGCACAAAACCAGAATCACTCTGCCATCGATACCGGATTAACCGCACTCGGGGAACTTGGTATCTCCCTGACGCAGTCACCCTCCGACAAAGAGTGCCAACAGCTGGCAGCACTAACCAGCCGGGTCGAATCGCTTGCCCATCTGCCGGTAATGAATAACTCGCGCCACCTTGCCTCATTACGCATCATGATGCATCTCGCTGTACCGGCACTACGAATCAATCCCAACCTGTTGCAGACCCTGATCGGCAAAATGGTTTTACTCTCAGCGGAACATGGCAATTCACCCATAGCGGCATTCGCCTATGGTTGGTACGGCGCATTGCTCTGCGGCAACTCTAGCGACATCGAAACCGGCTACCGTTTCGGTCGACTCTCTCTGGAGATTCTGCAGCTGTTTCCGGCAGCGGAGCTGAGAACACGGGTCAGCCTGCTTTTCAATGCCTACGTGCGCCATTGGAAAGAGCCAATTCAGAAGAGCATTTCCCAGCTACAGATAACATTTCAACAAGGCATGGAGGCTGGTGACCTGGAATACACCAGCCTGGGAGCAGTTCACCACTGTGGTTATCTTCTCTACACCGGAGAATCACTGGGGGTCGTCCACAACAGACTGCTTGAATTTCAGCATACTGTAGATCGGTGGCGCCTGCCGTTTCAGGGACTGATGTTGCGCATCTGGTTACAGACCACGGCCAATCTCAGTGGCAGCGGTAAAAACCCCACCAATTTGAGCGGTGATTTTTTTGATGAAACGAACCTGCTTCCAGCACCGACCGGAGAGAATAACAATCTGCTTGTTTTTGCAATGCTCTGCAGTCGTACCCTGCTTCAATACCTCTTCGGTGACTTCTCCGCTGCAGTAGCAACAGGCCAGGAGGCGGAGAAGTACGCCAAATCTGCGCTAGGCCTCTACTATCGGGTGAGTCACTGCTACCACTACGCCCTGGCTCTACTGGCGCTACATGAAACAGTGGACGACAACAGACGCGCAGAGTGTCTGGAGATTGCCACCCCGCTTATCGACCAACTGCGTCGCTGGGCTGCACTGTCAGAAAGCAACTTCTCACACTACCTGGCCCTGGTCGAGGCCGAACAGGCACGCGCCATGGGCAACAACGGCCGAGCGATGGAACTCTACAGCCTGGCCGGACGTTTGGCGCAAGAGAATGGCCGATCGTTGGATATCGCACTAGTAAGCGAGCGGGAGGCAGCCTTCTACAGAGCCCTAGGCCGCGAGGACTTTGCGGGACTTGCACTACGTAAGGCAGTAGAAAGTTATCGTTCCTGGGGCGCACTGCGCAAGGTAGAGGCACTTGAACACCGCATCAAGCCGCAGATCAGTCACGAATCATCAATGTTGGATATGAGTGCAGTTCTAAAGGCATCTCACATGCTCTCCCAGGAGGTACATCTGCAGAAGTTACTGGAAAGGCTGATGCGTATCGTGATCGAGAATGCAGGCGCCGAACAGGGCCTGCTGATTCAGAGTAGTGCCTCAGGACTGATCATCCAGGCCCGAGGAGATACCCATAATGTGGAGACCATGCAAGCAGTAGCCGTGGAGAAGAGCAGTGAAGTGCCGCTGTCGGTGGTCAACTTCGTAGCAAGAACTCAAAACGAGGTGGTGCTCGGTAATGCGCATCGGGATCTCATGTTTGGTAACGACAGTTATATTGCCGAGCATCAGACACGTTCACTGCTATGTTTGCCGATCGTCTACCAGGGAAAACTCTCCGGCCTGCTCTATCTCGAAAACAACCTCTCCAGCGATGTATTCACTTTAAATCACCTGGAACTGCTCAAGGCCCTGGCATCCCAGGCGGCAATCTCAATTGAGAACGCCACCCTCTATGCAGAGTTAGAAAACAAGATTGCTGAACTGAGAGAGAGTGAACAGAAATTCCGCGTAATCTTCGATGAGACATTTCAGTTCATTGGTGTGATGGACACCAGGGGAAAAGTGCTGCAAGCCAATCGCACTTCCTTGCAATTTGCTGATATCAGGGAAGAGCAGGTGGTCGGCAAGGACTTCTGGGATACCCCCTGGTGGGCACATTCCACACAGTTGCAGAAGAAGTTGAAGCGTGCAGTGCAGCAGGCGGCGAAAGGTAATCTGGTACGCTTCGAGGCCACGCACACCTCACCAGACGGTCAGCCCACCTATGTGGACTTTTCAGTCAAGCCCGTGACCGACGACGAAGGCAAGGTCGTGTTGTTGATACCTGAGGGGCGTGACATCACCGAGCGCAAAAAGGCAGAAGACGAGTTGATGCGTTACAAGGAACACTTGGAGGTCACGGTAGAGCAACGTACAGAAGAGCTACGCCTGGCCCGAGATGAGGCTGAATCTGCCAATACCGCTAAGAGTACCTTCCTCGCAAATATGAGCCATGAACTGCGCACCCCGTTGAATGCTATCCTGGGTTTTTCTCACATGATGCAGCGGGATAAAAACCTGAGCAAAGATCAACACGAAACCCTCAATATCATTAACAATAGCGGTGAACACCTACTTAAACTGATCAACGATGTACTTGAGATCGCCAAAATCGAAGCTGGCAAGTTACAACTGGATATAGCCACCTTCGATCTGCACATCCTGGTGCGAGAGGTCAGTGACATGATGGGTCTCAGAGCGCAACAGAAGGGGCTCCAACTAGCACTCGACCAGTCATCGGATTTCCCACGCTACATCAAGGGTGACGAAGCCAGACTGCGGCAGATCCTAGTCAATCTGGTAAGCAATGCGGTCAAATTCACCGATGACGGAGGGGTGACAATTCGTCTGGGCATCAAAGACAACAACCATCGTCATCTGATCATTGAGGTTAAAGATACCGGCCCAGGTATCAGTAAAGCAGACCAGGAGAAGCTGTTCGAACCCTTCGAACAGTTGCACGAAGGAAAAATGCAAATAGGAACCGGGCTGGGCCTCTCAATAGTGCAACACACTATAAAACTGATGCAGGGTGAGATCACCATCGAGAGCGACCTTGGCAAAGGTAGCTTATTTCACGTAGAGCTACCTTTAACTGCAGCTGAAGAGACTGAAATCGTGCAACTGGACGACAAGAGCCAGGGTGAAGTCATCGGCTTGGCGGCGGGAGAACCCAGCTACCGCATCCTGATCGCCGAGGATCAGCGTGATAACCAATTGCTGCTGGTCAAGCTGATGCACAACATCAACATGAAGGTGAAGGTAGCCAACAATGGTGAAGAGTGTGTCGAAATCTTCAAGCAGTGGAAGCCCGACCTGATCTGGATGGACCGTCGTATGCCGGTGATGGATGGCGTCGAAGCTACCCGGCGTATACGACACATGCGTGATGGCAAGCAGGTAAGAATCGTCGCTGTAACCGCTTCAGCCTTTAAGGAACAAGAACCCGAATTAATCGATGCCGGCATGGATGACTATATTCGCAAGCCTTTCCTCATTAAAGATATTTACGAAAGTCTGTCGCAGCAATTGGGTCTCAAATTCATATATCGTAAGGAGAACAAAAAAGATAAGGAGTCGCAGAAAATATTGACACCGCAACTCTTGCACGCAATTAGTGAAGATCAACGCGAAGCCCTCCGTCTCGCAGTGGTATCACTGGACAGCGATAGCATTAATGCCATCATCAGCCGAATAGCTGCTACAGAATCCGAATTGGGACAGGTTCTTTCGCGCTTAGCCAATGAGTTCGACTACCCAACGATATTAAGCTCGATTGAAGCGCTATCGGAGAAGGAGTGAACAATGAGCAAGACTAACTCAGACTACATCCTCGCTGTCGATGATACACCTGCCTCCCTGCGCTTACTTACCGAAATATTAGCTGCTGAAGGTTATATGGTTCGCTCGGCAATCAATGGAGAGCTTGCACTACACGCAGCCATCGCCCAACCACCAAAACTCATACTATTAGACGTCAACATGCCAGGAATGGATGGCTTTGAAGTCTGTCAGCACCTTAAGCAGGAGCCCAGCCTGCGAGAGGTTCCGGTAATATTTGTCAGTGCTCTCTCAGAGATGCCAGATAAACTGAAAGGCTTTGAAATCGGTGGCGTTGACTATGTCACCAAACCCTTTCAACGGGAGGAGTTACTGGCCAGGGTACAAACGCATCTACAGCTTTATAAACTAACTCATCATTTAGAGGAGATGGTAGTTGAGCGGACCCGCTCACTCATGGAGAGTAAAGAGCAGCTGAAAGAGACCCTACTTAAATCTGTCTCCGCCGTCGCCGCCATGGTCGAGTTGCGTGACCCCTACACCGCAGGCCACCAACAACGGGTAGCAAAAATAGCAACCGCTATTGCCACCGATCTTGGTCTTGCAGAAACACAGATCGAAGGGATCAACCTGGCATCGGTCGTACACGATGTCGGCAAGATCAGTATACCCAGTGAAATTCTCAGTAAACCCGGGCAACTCAGCGATCTGGAATTTTCCCTGATCAAGCAGCATCCTGAGATGGGTTATGAGATTCTCAAGGAGATCGAGTTTCCATGGCCCATCGCTGAGACTGTACGACAACACCACGAGCGCCTGGACGGTTCCGGTTATCCGCATGCCCTGAAGGAGGGGAATATACTACTGGAGGCACGCATCCTGATGGTTGCCGATATCATTGAAGCCATGGCTTCTCACAGACCCTATCGCGCTGGTCTCGGTATGGATAAGGCACTGTCAGAGATTGAGCGAAACCATCACAACAGCTTAGACACCGAAGTGGTCGAGGCAGCATTAAGGCTTTTTCGGGAAAAGGGCTTCACCTTAGAGAAGTAAAATCACCGTTGTTTTCAACGAGGATTGCAAACTCCTCTCCTCCCCATCGCGCTACTGTGTCGATATTTCTGATCTGGGTTTGCACTAGATCTGCAATCTGTTTCAGAATCTCGTCGCCGTACAGATGTCCATAACGGTCATTCATCACTTTAAAATCATCGATATCCACCAGCGCAAGGCAGAAGGATTGATGGGGTAGTAAGATTTAGGCATCGATTCCTCAGAAATCCACTCTGCTTTTCTTGATCCCACTATCGCCAGAAAAGGGCAGCGGCCTACTGATCAGGTAATTTTCGTTTCAGTCTCGCATGATGCAGTAGTGCTCTGCTATCAATTGGGCGAAACAGAAACCCCTCCTACTCCTTGAGCTTTATTTTCAACTCGCCCTCTTCAACCCGAATATCCTCCACCCCTTCAGCAAAGCCTGCCCAGAAGCCCTGCTGATCGCCAAATTCACTGACCAGGTCGATATTTTTAAGACCTCCCAGCCAGGCGTTGGGGATAGGTATGCCCATAATGCTGACCCCTTTTAAAATCACTATCGGTTTGGCATCTCGAAATGCCATCTCCACCCCGGCGGAGATACGCAGGGTCTTTCCACCAAGGATTGGAAAGTCCTGATCAACAGGCACCAGCACTCTGGCACTAACGAGGTCATCACCCAGGTCGATGGCAAGCTTTTTAGCCATATCCTGATTGTTTGCCACCATCGCGTTGAGTTCTCTCTCACTGAAAAAAACCTCTCTCTTGGCACCTTTTTCGCTATACCGCTCCGCTCTCAGCCACTCTTCGTCGCTCTCCTTTGGTTGGGATTGCTGACTCGATTCTGTGGCAGGAGTTGGTTGGTAGCCGAGCTGTTTGAGTTTGCCATTCAACACCTGCTGTTCGGTGTGGCTGAGCTGAACTGGAGTGAAGTCTTTGGCGTAGATGTAGGTGCGCACCACCCAATAGGTAACAGCTGCAGTGAGCAACACGGTTGCGAGAACGATCCACAGGATATGGATACCGCGAAGGCCCCTCTTGGGTGCCGATTGTTCTAATTGCTCTGTATCTGCTGTCATCATGGCTACTCGAGGCGTTTGAATAAATTGAGGCTAGGATTATATGCCTTATCGAGAACGAGAAATGTTTAATTTTGTGGCGGGCAAAGCCCTAAGGCGTGTGGAGTGCCGGCTTCATGGTAAGCTCACTATTAACCTGGCAAGCATCTTGAACGATATTATCATCCTTGAAAGGGCACTCTCCATGCAAATTGAATTTTACGGCGCAACCAGCGGAATAACCGGTTCTTGTCATATTCTCAGAGCCAATAACGAGACTGTGTTACTCGATTGCGGTTTGATCCAGGGACGCAGGCAGGAGATGGAGAAAAACCGCCGTCCTTTTCCCTTCTCACCCGACGAGATCAGCGCAGTGGTCCTCAGCCACGGTCATATCGACCACTCAGGACGAATCCCGCTGCTGGTGAAACAGGGCTATCAAGGCCCGATCTATGCACAGAACGCGACTATGGAACTGTGCGATATCATGCTGCAAGACTCCGCCTTTCTACAGGAGAAGGATGCGCTCTATGAGAATAAGTGGAGAAAGCGTAAGAGAAAACCTTTCATCGAGCCACTCTACACTGTTGCCGATGCCCGGGAAGCCCTGAATAACATTGTCGGCCTGAAGTATCGGGAGAAACAGGAGATCCTGCCCGGTATATCGATACGCTTTCAGGATGCAGGACATATTCTGGGCTCTTCCAGCGTCGAAGTCTGGCTGAATGAAAACGGTAAACAGCAGAAGATTGTATTCAGTGGTGATTTAGGTCAGTACGACACCCCCATTCTGAACGATCCTGCGGTGATCGATGAAGCGAACCATGTAATTGTTGAGAGCACCTACGGTAACCGTCGCCATCGGGATCGCCAGGCCACCATAGAGGAGATCGGAGAGATCATCCGAGAAGCGGCCCATGAGAAAGGCAACTTGTTGATACCTGCATTCTCCATCGGTCGCAGCCAGGAGATTCTCTACTACCTGGGAAAATACTACGATGAGTGGGAACTGGGACGTTGGCAGGTATTTCTCGACAGCCCGATGGCAATCAGGGCGAGCAAAGTCTATTGGGACTACCCTCACTTGTATGACGAGGAGGCGACGAAGCTGCGTAAAAAAATCCATGAGATGCCCCACCTGCAGAATCTCAAACTGACCGCGTCACCCGAGGAGTCTATGGCTATCAACCGCATCAAGAGTGGAGCGATTATCATCTCTGCCAGCGGTATGCTCACCGGTGGCAGGATCGTGCATCACCTTAAGCATAATATCTCTCGTTCCGGCTCACATATTCTGATCGTGGGCTATCAAGCCAACGGTACTCCGGGACGTGCTCTGGTGGATGGGAAACCCACAGTAAAAATCCATGGTGACGAGTATCGGGTTAAGGCAAAGATTCACACGGTAGGTGGTCTCTCAGCCCACGGGGATGTGGATGATCTGAGCCGTTGGTTGGGCAGCTTTCGTGAAAGCTCACCCCATGTGCATGTGGTACACGGAGAACCTGAGTCTAAAAAAGATTTGCGGGATTTGCTGGAGTCTTCTTTGGGATTCAAAGCATCAGTGCCTGATGAGGGGGATATCCTGCAACTTTAAGTGCAAACCCTACCACTGATAAATTATGTTTAAATTCTAAAACCACTTGAAGACATACCATATTCTTCATAATTTGGGTATAAACAACAGGGTATGTGTATCTGAGAACCGATATGCAGAAGGAGAGCTGTAGCAATTAAGGAGAAGATGCTGTGAGAAAAGTCATTCCATGCCTGTTTCTGATTCTGTTTACTTCAAGGTTAAGTATGTTCACAGTTGCAGCAGCACTCACACTTCTTTTTTATTCAGGAGCCATCTTCGCTGAACCACCATCTGACACAGAAAATATTTATAAGGTGATGCAGGGTATTGGTATTAAATACATTATCAGTAATGACAGAAAGCTGCCAAAGAGTGACAGGAGTGCTTGGCAACTAAGCCTGGCAGATTATGTAGACTTCGATTCAGTTAACGAAGGTATGAGAGTTAATGTAAGAGAGGCGATTGACAGGCTCAGTGATGTCGAAATCGATCAAGCGACATCAACAGCTCTCGAGGATAAAGCTGTTCTATTTTTAGTCCCTAAAAAGCTATCAGGCTTTATGCGAGTCTACTTACAAAAGATGGATGGCGTTTTGATTCATCCTAAATGCCTTGATAGTAGAAAGCCTAAAGAGGCTAAGGCTTTTTTACTGTGCGAAGATAAAGTATCAAGTAACGAAACTGTAATTAGATTTCTGCATGTTTCTGGAGAGAAGAACGCTTTAATATTTATAAAATCAGATCGATGGTGTCTCTCCAGAATTGACACTGAGCTATCGGAAAAAACATTGAATCTTTTAGCTCGATGGAAGTAAGCATCTCCAATAGGGCGACCTAACTACCCCCTGTTCCTCTCCAATAGTCACCATCCAACGCGTGTAAACAGCGCCTTATTAGGTTTAATATGCTATTCGTTCCCGTATATCATGAATAACAGAATATTCTAATTGACTTATAATTAAACCTTATCTAATGTATGTGAATCTGAGTTGAACAGTCCGTGTATGCATGAATCATGCATCACCTATGAGCGTTGAATTCTCCACCCACCAAGCATTGACTTGAGCACACTATGAAGTACCTGAATCTACTCCTTACCATCACCTTGTCGACCCTTTCATCCCTGGCACTATGCGAACAGACGGTGATAGACACCCCCATGGCCGCCACAACCTTAAAGCTTGATGACCGATATGCCAGTGTCTTTTACACTGCGGATAAAGATGTTTTCAAAGTGGTGGTTGCGTTCTCTACCGGCAGTGACGATAACGAACAGTTGATAAGACAGTCCTTTCAACTTGCTGACAGGCAATCCTACAATCTCTCTATTGGTGGTTATGGGATAAACGAGCAAGCATCCACCATTAACCTGAAACGAAAGGGTGGACGTATTTTCGCTGAGATAGTGAGCTGCGAATCAAGAGACAAGATGGTGAACTGTATCTGATCCTGTAAGTAATTTTTAAGTCGCCTGTTTGAATCTTTTGCTGTCCTGCCAGGCGTTTAAGATCATCCTCTTTATTCTGCGAAGTTGTGTTTGAGAGAGAGTATTAACCCGGCGCTAAGTATGTCGTCTTCAGGGTTTCAAGCCTGCCCTTGATCAAGGCGCGGCTCACGCCCCGCAGGAAGTGCCCTTGGGGTGCAGGCAATGGTTGCCCCCCCCTAGTCAAGAGCCGCAACACCGAGCAAGGGCAAGCTTGAAACCCCTAACAATATGATTTTTAAAAGACAGGCTTTGTGACTCCCAGTACCTTCATTCGGTACGCCAGGGTTGAGGGCTTAACACCCAGCAGATCAGCTGCACCATCAGGACCCCATACCCGACCACCGGTGTGACCCAGGGCCGCAATCAGATTGACCTTTTCCAGTTCACGCATCTCAGCATCTGTCACGAACTCAGCCGCTTCACCCTGAGGGGGGCTGGCTAGATTCTCTGGATGACTTTTACTCTCATCCGGTAGCGCCAGATCAAGCCGTGCGCGATTCCCCGTACTGAGGATAACAGCCCGTTCAATTACATTTCTCAGCTCCCGGATATTCCCTGGCCAGCTGTGCTGTATCAGCTGCTTAACCTGCCGTTTCGAGAGACGCATAGGATCTCGCCCAAGATCTTTGCAGGTTCTCTCCAGGAAGTGTTCTGCCAGGGGGGCAATGTCCTGGGTTCGATCACGCAGTGGCGGCACTATGATCGGAAAGACACCCAGTCTGTAGTAGAGGTCTTCACGAAAACTGCCTTTTTCTATTTCGGCCTGCAGATCACGATTTGTCGCCGCCACCACACGCACATCGACCTTCACGGTTCGCTCGTGGCCCACCCGTTCAAACTCCCTCTCCTGTAGAGCACGCAGCAGTTTGCCCTGTAAGTCCAGTGGAATCTCTCCCACCTCATCCAGAAAAACAGTGCCTCCATCAGCCAATTGAAGTCGACCAATGCGATCTCGATGGGCACCGGTAAAGGCACCTTTCACATGGCCGAAAAACTCACTCTCAAACAGCTCTTTTGGAATGGAGGCACAGTTAACTTTGATCAACGGTTTGTCGGCTCGATCACTATTCTCATGGATGGCCCGGGCCACCATCTCTTTGCCCACGCCAGACTCCCCAAGAATCAGTACGTTTGCCGGTGTCACTGCGACAGCTGCTATTTGCGCCATGGTACGTTTCAAAGGCTCACTGGCACCTATCATCTCACCATAGTCGGATTCGCTTTTGATCTCGTCGCGAAGATAGTCCCTCTCCTGCTCCAACTGCTCCTTGAGTTGCTTAATCTCCTGAAAAGCCAATTCCCGTTGACGTTCGATCTCTATGCGTTCTGATATGTCGCGAAACACCACCACAGCACCCTGAATCTGATTCTCTTTTACTATCGGCGTACTGGTGTACTCCACCGGCACCGCTGAGCCGTCGACATGCCAAAAGACTTCGTTGTCCACCCGGTGAACCTCACCATCCTGCAGCGCTGCATAGATCGGACACTCCGTTTGAGGATAGCGCGAGCCGTCAGAATGGGAGTGGTGATGGATATCGTGGGATCGTTTGCCTATCACCTGCTCCGGTTTCCAACCAAGAATCTCTGTGGTGGCGGCATTACCAAAAGTTGCCATCCCCTCTGCATCAAGACCGTATATCCCCTCCCCTGCAGCATTTAGGATTAGCTCGTGCAGGGTGCGAAGATGTCTAAGCTCTTCAAGAGCCCGGTTCAGATCTGTACTACAGGTAGCTGCCAGCACCAGCATTTTTGATCCGATCTTGGTTTCAAATGTCCACGACGTCAAAAAGCCCTGGGTGATATCCCCCCCTCCCCGCAAACAGACCGGTAGGTCTTGCATTGCGCCATCACCATCCATGATCTGTAGAAGTTGCTGTTCAAATCCAGGCATCTCGTCCAAAAGAAATAGATCTGCAATGGACAGATCCTGCTCATCATCAGCATTCACTAAGCCAAGACGGCTCCGCCAGCCACTACTCAGGTTATGGCAAAGCAGCGACTGATCCACAACCGCAAGTAGTGTTGGCGCATCACGGAGCAACTTTTCCAACATCGCATTCACCTCAAATTTTTGATGATTGAGCCACAGTTTTTTGTGGAACACAAGTTCTTGTGGTTTATAGCAATCACTATCTCATTGTTTTTACAAGACTATCCTGCCTGGCACACCAATTGCGATAAACCAAGCGAACAACAGGAGAGCTGACATGAGTACCAGACAACAGAACCGACGCACAAATTTCAACAGGGAGCCGGTATTCACCCTACCCCTGGGTGAGCTACTAATGGACGCCCCTCAAGCTACCGACCAACATTGTGCAGCGATCCTCCATCTCTGGATATCACTGGCAACTACTCCCACTCCCACAAACCTAGCCTTGTTTAATCCGCCTCGCCCCTACCGACTGTTCTGAATTACCGAACAGCTGGGTATGCGTTTAAGCAATGACATTTAAGGAACCTGATCATGAAAAACACCATTAAGAGACTTCTCCTCGCCACCGCCATAAGCACTGCTTTTACTACCACCCATGCCGCTCTTCCTGATCCTGGCATGCTGATCAAAAAGGGGCGTACTGCGTTGGTCGTGACAGATCCCCAGAATGACTTCTTAAGCCCAAAAGGGGTTGCCTGGGCCGTCGTAGGTAAGAGCGTCGAGAACAACAACACAGTTGAAAACATTGAAACTCTCCTTAAGAGTGCCAAGGCACAGGAGATTCCGGTGTTCGTCTCTCCCCACTACTACTACCCCCATGACCACGACTGGAAATTCGAGGGCGCACTAGAAACCTTGATGCATAAGATCGGTATGTTTGATCGTACTGACGCACTCAGCGTGCATGATTTGAAAGGTTCAGGTGCAGACTGGCTGGATCGTTACAAACACTACATCAACGACGGCAAAACCATAGTGACCAGTCCGCACAAGATATACGGCCCAGAGAGTAACGACTTGGCACTTCAGTTGCGTAAGCAGGGCATCGACAAAGTCATACTGGCAGGCATGTCTGCCAACCTCTGCACTGAATCCCATATGCGGGAACTGCTTGAGCAGGGGTTTGAAGTAGCAGTGGTATCCGACGCCACAGCGGCCGCCCAGGTCGAAGAGGGGGACGGATATGCAGCAGCGCTTGTGAACTTCCGCTTTATGGCCAACACCGTCTGGACCACAGAAGAGACCGTCAAAGCTATGCAGGCGAAGTAGCAGTCACTATTTCAATCAAGCAATTGGAGCTAACAGCCATGAATCAAATCGAAGTCTACTCAACCAATCAATGCCCCTGGTGCACAAGAGCAAAGTCACTGCTGCATGCAGAAGGTCTCGAATTTGAAGAGATTGATGTGTCATCAGATGAAGAGCGCATGCTTGAAATGATAGATCGCTCCGGTAGACGGACAATACCGCAAATATTCATTGATGACGCACCCATCGGCGGATTCGATGAACTGTCAAAGTTGAATCTTTCACAGATAAGCACAAATAGCGAACACAAATGATGACCTTGATTGCGGCGTACTGCTGCTGATCTATTGTGCTTTAACAGTGAGAAGGTGATGGGAATTTATTGCCAACCCAATTGATTCACCATACCCCTCATCTTCTTTCTGAGGGAGAGGGTTTTCAATGAACGTTAGAGCAAATCACTTCTCCCGAACATTCAGTTTATTTTTACTACGAGGTAACTTCATCATGACTGCCATCACAACCAGACCACCAACACCACCATTCAATATTGAAACAGCAACCCAGAAAGTGCGTTTGGCGGAAGACGCCTGGAATAGCCGTGACCCGGGAAAAGTTTCATTGGCCTATACGACCGATAGCTGTTGGCGAAACCGGTCAGAATTTGTGCAAGGCCGTGAGGGAATAGTACAGCTCCTTCAACGCAAATGGGCCAGGGAACTGGACTACCGTCTTATCAAAGAGCTTTGGGCCTTCTCTGAAAATCGCATCGCTGTCCGCTTTGCTTATGAGTGGCACGATGACGCAGGAAACTGGTTCCGCTCATATGGCAATGAAAACTGGGAGTTCGATGTGAACGGATTGATGCAACTGCGTATCGCCAGTATCAACGATCTGCCTATCAGTGAATCGAAGAGACTCTACCACTGGCCACTTGGTCGTCGTCCAGAAGAGCATCCAGGGCTTAGCGAACTCGGTCTATGATATATTCAGGAGACTCAGCATGAGTAAGAATTTTACACGTTACGCCTTCACCGACAGCGTAAAACAGGCCCAGTCCCGCTACGGCACACGCAATGCATATGCACGTATTGAGCAATCGGGTGACAAATAGTAATGTTTACGCTTTAATTTCATTAAATGCTTGGCGCGCACCCTCTCCCATCAAGGGAGAGATGCCTTTATGGTGGCTTGCTGGGTAAAAACAAGTTAACAGCAGATTATTGAATGTAAGTAAAAAACATGCTAACCCGAATGGCAAAAAAGCAGGATATCAAAGAAATTCAAAGCATTCATATGCATGCCTTCTCTAAAGAAGAGAACAGACTTGTTTCTAAGCTTGCGATCAATCTGCTTTCGCGAAAGACAAAGCCCAAAACAATCTCGATAGTATCGGAAACAGACAATACGATTGTTGGCCATATCGCCTTCAGCCCAGTAACAAGCGATAAAGATGATAAGTTTCTGGGATATATTTTAGCCCCACTAGGGGTAGAACCCAGTTTCCAAAACCGCGGCATTGGTTCGAAACTGGTTGAAACCGGGATACATTTACTATCGGCTATGAAGGTCGACACACTCTTTGTGTATGGTGATCCTGACTATTACCGCAGATTTGATTTCAGTTCTGAGGAGGCCGTTAGCTACACACCACCTTACAAACTACAATACCCATCTGGCTGGCAGTCTCTGGCGCTCAGGGAGCATGACATTCCACACCCCCCCATACCAATAACTTGCGTTGACTCCCTATGCGATCCAGAGTTGTGGTAATCAACACACAACATCCGGTTTGGTTTGTGAGGAACAGGTTAAATAATTGATAACATACTGCGAGCTGGCATTAAACGACAATCTTGCGTAGTTAACAGATAATCAGTTGGACGCCTCTAATTTCTCCTGGTAACCACGCACTTCATCCTTCAGCCGACCATTCTCGCTGGCAAGTTCTGAGGAGTACCCGCGTACCTCCTCTAACTCTGCTGTCAGCTTTTGCTGCGCCTGAACCAGAGACTCTCTCTCTTTGGTTAGCGCATCCAATTCCTCATCCAGGATATTTATTGCACTTTCATGTATCTGGTTCTCACGTAATAGATGCTGGCTCTGCTGGGCAAGTTTATCTGCTTTTTTTAGTTTCATCTCAGTCGTCACAAGGGCGGCATGCAGTTGCTTAACCTCACTCTCCGGACTCTTGCTTATCTGACTCTCCATCTCTATTTGCACCTCCCGCAACCCTTCGACTTTGCGCTTCAGTGAGATGATTTCATCTTTTGCTCGTTGTAGTGCATCAGGATCATCAGATTGCGCCTTAACCGCATCAAGTTTCTGAGTTAAAGAATCCTTCTCATGCCGCTCCACTTCAATAGCTGCAGCAATCTCAGCGAATTTGATCTGTAGTTTTGAAAGCTCATCTTCCAGTTGCGACTTAGTCTCCTGGAGTGACTCTCGCTCACGATTCAATATAGTGATCTTTGAACTCTCATTTCTCTCCTCAGCTTTGCTCTCCTCAAGCAACTGCTGTAATCGACTATTCTCACGCTGAGTCGCTTCACTGCTCTGTTGTTGATTTTTTAGTTGTTCATGCAGACTGGATATCTCCTTTTCAAACTCACTTCTTAGAGAGACAAGCTCCTGCCTGGCAGCCAGCAATGCATCCTCAGATTCTACTGACTTTGTCCTTAATATCTCACTGGACTCGAAATCCTGTTGGAGTTCGGATAGAGATTCCTGAGCTTCAGTGGTTCTCTTCCTATTGATACTCAAAGCTAATTTTGCTGCTTTCAGTAACTTTTTAAGATCCTCAATTGTGTTGCGATCCTTCTGATGCTGAGCCTGCTGTGCAATCCGCAAATCACGCTGCTTGCATGCCTCAGCACGGATTGCTTGCAACTGCTCACTGAGTCTTTCTACATCACTCTCTAAGCGTGTCTGCTCATCTTTAGCATGCTGCTGCTCACTCTCAAGGGTCTGCTTCATCTCCTTTACCAATACCTGGGATTCTGCTTGCGCCCTCACCCTTACTTCATCTATTTCCTGATCAACCTTACCCTCTACCGATTGCAACTGTTGATTGAGCCTTTCAATCTCTGCATTCAGCTGTTTCTGTGCCTCAATAGCATCCAGCCTTTCAGCTTCAAAGGCTTGTTTCATCTGTATTTCTGTTTTTCGAGATTCTACCTCTGCCCTCTCACGCTCGTCTTGCAGTTGCCGCTTCGCCTCACTGCGCACCTCTTCCAGATGAGCATTGAGTGCCTCTATTGCTGCCTCCAAACGCTTCTTCTCCTTTCTCGAATTCTGTCTCTCTGTCTCCAGCGCCTGATTCATTCGACCCTGTAGCATCTGGGAACCAATATGCGCCTGCTGCCGCGCTTCTTCCAGTTCACTTTCAGCCTCGGTATGAGCCACCTCCAACTGTTGATTGAGCGCTTCGATTGTTGACTCTAGACCTGCCTGCACTTTTCTGTTTTGCTCTCTCTCTTTATCAAGGGCCTGCTCCCTAGCCTGGTTCATCTGCTTTTTTAGTTCCTCGGTATCAATAAGTGCATTCTGTTGAGCCTCCTGCAGTTGCAGATCCGCCTTGACACGGGTCGATTCCAACTTAAGATTTAGTTTTTCCACTACCGACTCTAAACGCCACTGCTTCTCTCTGCTTTTCTGTTTCTCTACTTCAGCAACCGACTCCATCTGCTTCTGCAGCTTCTCAATATCTGCAACTCTCTTCTGCCGCTCATCCTCAAGTTGCTGGTCAGCTTCTGTACGGGCCTCTTGCAGCTGTTTATTGGCACCTTCCAATGTCAGTTCAAAGCGTGCTTGCTCTCCGATGGCTTTTTGTTTCTGTGACGCTAGAGTCTGTTCAAACTGATCATATTTTTTCTGATATTCAGCCTCAGCCTGCTGTTTTGCTTCATTCAGTTCTATGGAAGCCTCATCACGGGTAGTTTCCAATTGCTGATTGAGCCTTGTGATTTCAGCCTCTAGTTTCTCCTGCGCCTCTAGACTCTTATGTTTTTCCACTTCAAGAGCCTGCTTCATCTGTTGTTGCGCTTCATCCAGTTGTCGACTCGCATTAATACGAGCATCTTGCAACTGTTGATTGACTCCTTCTATTTCTGACTCATGACGAGCCTGCTCCTCTCTGGCATTTTGTTTCTCGATCTCCAGGGCTCGATCCATTGCCTGGTTCATCTGCTCCTCGAGTTTTTTGGAATCAAGCTGTGCCTGCTGTAGCGCTTCATCCAGTTCTTGCTTCGCCTCTACACGGCTTCTATCCAGCTGCTGAGTAAGCTCTTTGATAGTGTTCTTTAAACGACGCTGCTCCCTTTGCGAATTCTGTTTTTCTGCCTCCAGCGCCTGATTCATCCGTCCCTGCAATATCCTGGAACCGGCCAGAGCCTGCTGTCGTGCATCATCCAGTTGACATTCAGCCTTTTCCCGATTTTTCAGCAACTGCTGATCTAGCTTTTCTATTGCCGTTTCCAAGCGCTTTTGCTCTTCTTTGGCATTTTGTTTCTCAGCCTCCAGAGCCTGCTCCATCCGTTCCTGCAGATTGAGGGAATCGGACTCCATCTGTTGCAAACTCTCTTGCAATTGCTGACTTGAATCTTTTAACGCTTCAATAGTGGCCTCTGCCTTCTCCAACTCACTCTTTTGGGCAGCAAGCGCATGGTTGTGGCGCTGCTCTGCATCTTTACCTGCCAGCTGCTCCGCCTTGAAAACCTTCTCCAAGGCCAGCTTATCCTCTTCCAATGACTGAATCTGGTGAGAGAACTCCAAATTGTTGGTGGTTTCAGTCTTCAGACAGTCCGCCAAAACTGTTTTTTCTTCCAATAGCTGCTGCATCGAAGACTCTTTGGTAAGGAGTTGCTGCTGTAAAACAGAGATTTCAGCTTCTGCCTGCTGCAGGTTTTCTCCAGCCGAGAGATTCGCTTCGTCCAGAGCGTTATGGTGTTGTAGTTGCTGTTGCTGATAGTTACTCTGAAGCTGTTCCAGCCTTTCCTGGCTCTGTTTAAGCTTCTCTTCAAGTGAGCTTTCACTTTCCCGGATTTGCTCTATCTCTCCATAAAGTGCTTCGAGTGTCCTCTCCGCTCTTTTATTTGCTTTATCGAGCTCAGCTTTGAGTTCCTGCTCTCTTCGATTCTTCTTTTCATACGCCTGGGCAAGTTCACCCCGCATCTCCTCTATAGAGGCTTGCAGAGCTTGAATCTGCATCTGTTCAATCGTGCTGTCGCCATAAAGCTGTTTTCGCAGTTGCTGTAGAGCGTTTTCAAGATCAGACCGTTGCTTATAAAGAAGGGTTTGTTCCTCCATCACTCTCTTTCGAAAGGCCTCACTACTCTCCTGCTGCTGCTTTAATTCTGCTTTTAATTCGAGACTCTGTTGCTGAAAGATTTCACGTTTCTCTAATACCTCAGTCAATGTATCATTGGTGGTTAAGAGGCGCTCCCTGGCGACTATCAACGTGCGCTTCAGTAATTCAATTTCGACATGTCGCTGCTTGAACACACTACCTAACTGCTGAGTTGAAAGAGCGGCATCTATCTCTGTAGAGTTATCTAAACAGATGGCATTATTGAGTGGCATATTCACTTGGATACCTATCAGGCCAGAGTGACCAGAAAGCTTTGGTCGGAAGTTATTCTGAGGGGGTTATGGTTGCCACTTTCCGTAAAAAGGCAGGAACAAGTGGCGAACTTAAATGACGCTCTACTATTTGCAGCTAAGGGGTCGACAGCCCTATGAGATCTGATAGTAGATGGTGGTTTATTGGTATCAACTGTACGAGCTTGTAAGTGATAATTTTGCCTGCCGGCTAAATACCTGAAGCTGAAATCGTCACTTTTCTCTACATCTGAGAGAAACTGACTATTCAGATAGGAATTAAATTGGATATTATTCTGTTCGCTGGCTTCCGGCAGAGAAATCCTTTCTTTGTATGCAGAGTGCATAACGATCCTCGTAATTCAAGCAACCTCATCCTGTTCCTTGTCGCCTTGATTGCGCTACTATCTATTTGTTATTTATTGTTTTTTTATCGAGCCATCTGGCCAACACTGTTAATTTGCCATATTCCCACACCTTTAGCAAGGGTTGAAGAACGCCTGTTATATTGATTTTTTGAGACCTAATACTAAAAAATACGCTCCAACCAAAGATTGGGGTTGCTTCTTTATACTGTTATCTGTTGAAGGCGAGAAATCTTTTTCCGCGTATAACGGGCGATTTCTACTATCAACATACCTCCCCGCTTCAAGCGAACTCTTCAAAACTGGTTTTATACACCCTAGGCAGATGGAACCCCGCACCATCATATTAGATTTAATCCCGCAATAGTCATCGACCTGCACCAGCAGAGTGCAACAATCTATGACGAGGCACACTAGACAGATCTATTTAGTTGGCCCGTTTCATGCAGAATAAAATCAGTTCATTAATCCAGATCAGGTAAATTTTAATGAGTATGATTCATTTTGTAGGTGGCGAAAAAGGCGGAGTCGGAAAATCAGTATTGGCGCGTTTACTTTCACAATATTTTCTTGACATGTCTGTTGCCTACACAGGTTTGGATGCAGATCAGTCACATCCAACACTGAGTCGATATTACGCAGATTACACCCAGTCAATTAATCTTGATCATTTCGAAAGCATAGACACGATAATGGAACTGTCACTGGAAGAGAATCGTAATGTACTGATCGATCTTCCTGCACAAAGCGAGCGTTTCATAGACCGTTGGATTGATGACAACGGTGTGATCGAGATGTGCGAAGAGGTGAATATTCGGTTGATCTATTGGTACGCTGTCGATGGCGGCCCAGACTCAGTTAATCTGCTCCAGAACTTTTTAGAAAAGTATGGCGATCAGTTCAATATCATTGTTGTAAAAAACCAAGGGCGAGGCTGTAATTTTTCAGATATTGAGGCAATATCTAATTTGTCAGATACAGGACTGGCCGGGAAATCTGTAAATCAGTTCTATCTGCCCGCACTACATGAACCAACGATGCACAAAATAGAAAAATATGGCTTTAGTTTCTGGGCAGCCGCAAACCTAAAAAACAGTGGTGCACAACATTTGAGTTTAATGGAACGCCAAAGGAGCAAGGTTTGGATCAACAAGATATATCAGACTTTTGACAGCTTGACTACTGACTTATAAAACAGAGCGCTCTGCAATGGATGCTGTTCCAGTAATCCTGGGTCACTAGAGGACTGCGAGGTTAAACATGCCAATAGCAAGATTCAGTTGAATAAGCCTTGCCATTCTGTTACTTTTTGAAAAGTAAACCAATGAAACCGGAGGGTACAAATGATTGTAGTCAACATCCCCCGGGCAGCAAGAAGTTAGCACACTTCATCTAATCCTTCTGCCCGGTTTTTAAGCCGGGGCACACGCCCCAAGAAGATACTATCTTTATTTCGATGCCACCATGCATCAGGGGCACTTATGCCAAAAAATAGATCATTAAGCCAATTGGGTTGGTCACCTTTTTTCCAACAACAAATGACATTAGAAGAGTTGGAACAACTTACAATCGGGCGCATCATTGAACATCATCGATCAATGATTGCAATAGAGACAGAATCAGGACGAAAAAGCCTGCCAATCACTTCATCCACATCTCTCCTAACTGTCGGTGATTGGGTTCTGTTAAATAATGCGCAACAGTTTGAGCGTGCATTGGAACGCTTAACACTTTTCTCCCGAAAAGCGCCAGGCAGTAAAATTGAAACACAACTTATCTGCTCTAACGTCGATACACTGTTTATTATCAGCTCACTCAATGAAGAGTTTAATCTCAATCGGATTGAGCGATATCTTGCTATAGCTGCTGAAGCAGGCGTAGAACCTGTTGTTGTACTGACAAAGGCGGATCTCTGCGAAGATGCAGAGCGCTATGTTTGTCAAATTCATGAAATCAACCCTATGTTAAGTGTTGAGACTGTTGATGGACAAAGCAGTGTCAGTGCCAGCACCTTAAACTCTTGGTGTACCACCGGCAGAACAATTGCATTCTTAGGTTCATCTGGTGTTGGCAAGTCAACCTTGCTCAATACGCTAATGGGTAAATCACTGCAGTCTATCGGAGCGATAAGAGAAGACGACAGTAAAGGCAGACACACTACTACTGCCAGGTCACTTCACTTCATGCCATCAGGAAGTATACTGCTCGACACGCCAGGCATGAGGGAGTTGCAGCTATACGACTGTGAACAGGGTATAGAGGAGAGTTTCTCCGATATAGCCACGCTTGCAAAGCAGTGTCGTTTTTCCGATTGCAGCCACGATAGTGAACCAGGTTGCGCCATACAGAAAGCAATTAAAGAGGATAAATTGGATCACCGCCGTTTGGCTAATTACCAAAAATTAATGCGTGAACAAGCCTTGAATAGTGCAACCATTGCTGAGAAACGCGCCAAAGATAGAGCACTGGGTCGATTCTATCGTACAACCCTGAATGCCTCTAAGAGACTAAAGAGAGGAACTTACTAATCCAGAACTGAAATGCCAGGGAACCTCTGATCTCTGATATGATCAGAGGTTACCCTGGGCTTTAGAAATATCGATTCAACTCATCGCGACTTTAGATCAGGAGATCACCCTCAGAACCACGTTTTGATCAACCACTATATTCATTAACCAACTATAGAATTATATAATGAGTCTTATCGTCCTAAGTTGCATTCTCATTTTCGCAATCATCATTATCTTCCCAACCATACTTCACCTGGTCTACCGTGCTCCACGAGTGGTGGAAACAGGAACACCAGATGCCTTTAAGCTGCCTTACTCTGAGCACAAACTAAAAACTATTGGTGATAAAAACCTTTTTGCATGGCATATAACAGCGCAAGGGAGTAAGGCGACGCTTATCATTGTCCACGGTTGGGGCGGTAATGCAGAGATGATGCTGCCACTGGCACAGCCCTTTCACAAAGCCGGCATGGATCTACTACTTTATGACGCGCGCAATCATGGCAAAAGTGACAGTGACAGTTTCTCATCTCTACCTAGGTTTTCTGAGGATCTTGATAGTGCAATCACATGGATCAAACAAAAAAGTCCAGAACATAGGCTTATAGTTCTCGGCCACTCAATAGGTGCTGCAGCCGCTATTTTGTCAGCCTCAAAAAGATCAGATATCGATAGCGTAATCGGCGTTTCAGGTTTTGCTCACCCTAACCTGGTAATGAATCGACACCTCGACAAGCCCTGGTTACCTCGGCCTCTACGAGAAATCATAATGAGTTATATCCAATGGGTTATCGGGTTTCGTTTCGATGACATTGCCCCAATGAACCGAATCGTCGATGTCCGTTGTCCGGTTCTGCTTGCCCATGGAACCGACGATAGGGTTGTACCCATCAGTGATATGAAATTGATTGAAGCCAATGCTACAAAAGAGCGACCGATAGAGGTCATCGCCATTGAAGGCGCACAGCACGACTCTGTCGATTGCTTCCATGACCATGCTGATATGCTGGTTAGCTTTATACATGACAACGTGGATGAGCTGTAAAATCGATTCAGATCACTCAATTGGGATTCCTGTGGGGTATGGCACCACCCTACCCGAGATCACGACTATGACTTAAGGTCACCTCTATTAACTTGTGGAACCTCGATCTTTATTATTGGTCTGTATAGAGTCTGGTATTTTACATATCCTCTGTGTTGTTATGTTTTGTTATATTTACGTGATGATTCCACACTGCTCTGTAACCTACACTTCAAGCTATGAAAATTGATCAATAGCAATACAGGTTCTGTTATGAAAGCCCTATTTCATCTCATTCTGATCACCGCCATTTTAGCCCTGATACCTTTTTTTCACTCTTTTGCAGACAATCAGAAAAAGCATACAGATTCCATTATTCTCGGTATGGGCTGCTTCTGGGGAGCTGAAAAACGCATGTCTGCATTACCTGGGGTAGTCGATGTTGAAAGTGGCTATGCGAATGGTGATATCGAGGCAACCTACCGCAGCGTTCTCTCCCATGAGTCCCTGATCAAACTTGGTCTGAGCAATAAGCGTAATCATGCAGAAGTGGTAAAGGTCACTTTCAACACAAATGAAACTGATCTGGAATCTGTATTGATTGGATTCTGGGAAAACCATGACCCAACCCAGGGTGACAGGCAGGGCAATGATATTGGCACAAACTATCGTAGTGCGATCTATACTCATAACATGGCGCAGTTTGATACTGCCACCAGGACGCGTAATACCTATCAACAAGCATTACACGAAAAGGAGTATGGGAATATCACTACAGAGATTGCACCACTGACCAACTACACTTCAGCGGAGACATACCATCAGGATTATCTGGCAAAAAACCCAAACGGCTACTGTGGCCTGGGTGGTACAGGTATAGATTATCCTGGTAAATTACAGAAGATGAATAAGGAGTCTTCTATGCCTACTCAGCTCGACCCAACCACGCTCAATCACTCTCGACAACTCATCGTCTTTGAGTCTGATGATTGCGCTTTTTGCAAACAGTTCAAGTTGGAAATAGTTGATAACTGGCGCTCTGAGCTGGATATAGCCCGCACCACAAATCCGCAGCCACCATCTGACTGGCGTCTTGAAAAGAGACTCTTCGCCACACCAACCATAGTACTCTTTGAAAATGGCAGTGAGATCTCAAGATATACAGGTTACGATGGTGATAAAGCCAGATTTTGGCAGTGGCTTGGCTACCAACTCCTAACCCCTGAACAAAAGAATATCGCTTTCGAACAAGGTACAGAGCGGGCCTTCACAGGCTCTCATCTGGATGAAAAGAGAGCAGGTACGTTTGTTGACCCAATCACTGGAGCAGCCCTGTTCCGAAGCGACTCTAAATTTGAGAGCGGTAGTGGTTGGCCAAGCTTCTTCAATCCGGTGGAGGGAGCAATCACTCTGTATGAGGATAACAGTCACGGTATGCGGCGGGTTGAAGTACGTAGTGCCAGTTCCGGGATTCATCTAGGTCATGTCTTCGATGATGGCCCGGCACCAACCCACAAACGCTATTGCATCAACGGTAATGTTTTAAAGTTCACGCCAGATGGTGGTTGAGTTATTTATGAGACAGATAGACCGACAATAGCAAATAGCTCTATTCTGCCTCTTCCATGCCATACTTCTTTAGTTTCCGCCATAAAGAAACCCGATCAATACCAAGAATTTTTGCTGCTTTAGTGCGATTGTCTTCGCTTCTCTCTAATACATAGGTGATATAGTCTGCCTCCCTTTCAGCCAGGGTTGGCAGGCGCCCAGCTTTTTCCCTTACTACATGCACTGACCGTTCCACCAGTGCAGCGGGTAGATCTGCTGTAGAAACGGTTTTTTCATGGGCAAGTACAATTGACCGCTCTATGATATTTTCCAGCTCTCGGACATTACCCGGATACTCATATTCGGATAGCGCTGAAAGAGCCTGCTCATCGATATCATCCACCTCTCGCTGCATACGTGCTGCATGTTTACGCAGAAAAAAGTATGCCAACATTGGAATATCACTCTTTCTTTCCGAAAGGGGTGGAAGATGCATACCCACCACAGCCAGGCGATAGTAGAGATCCTGCCTGAATCGCCCGGCAGCGACCTCACTCAGCAGGTCTCTATGGGTTGCGGTTATCAGACGAATATCTACAGCAACTGCTGTGGTTGAGCCAAGACGCTGTACCTCCCTCTCCTGAATCACGCGCAGCAGCTTTACCTGCATTCCCAGCGACATCTCGGCTATTTCATCCAGAAAAAGAGTACCCCCACTCGCCGCCTCAATCAGACCGGTACGAGACTCAGTGGCACCGGTATAGGCCCCTTTCTCGTGACCGAACAGTTCATTTGCCAGCAGGTCTTCTTGAAGTGAACCACAATTCAATGCCAGAAAAGTCCCTTCACTTCGAGGGCTGTAGGCATGAACATATCGTGCCATTAACTCTTTACCTGTGCCGCTCTCACCAGTCAGAAGAACACTCGAATCGCTTACTGCTACTTGACGCGCCATCTCAAGCATACGTAGTACAGCTGCATCCTGAGTGATAAAAACAGGTCCAGAATTACTTTCTCCAAGCTTACTTTTCAGGCTGCGGTTTTCACGCTTCAGAAAGACAAATTCAATTGCCTTGCCAATGACTTCACGCACCTCATCCAATCTAAACGGCTTTGCTATATAGTGAAAGGCACCCGCCTTCATAGCGTTAACTGCAGAATCCAGTGTTGCAAAGCCGGTTATGAGTATCACTGCAATGTCAGGATCGATTTCACCGGCCCTGCGAAGCACCTCCATACCATCGATTTTTTCCATTCTTAAATCGGTAAGCACAAGATCGACAGCTAACGACTCAAGCACTTCAATAGCCTCGGCCCCACTGGTTCGAGTGGTAACTTCATGCCCCAGTTTGCGGCAAACATGGGCCAGATTTTCAACTGCAGTGACCTCATCATCAACAATGAGAATATGTGCTTTTTCCATCATCTCATCAGGCATCACTCATATCTCCCTGAGGGAGCAGCACGATCACCTTGGTGCCTTCACCTGGCTTGGATGCTATCGCAAGACAACCACCATGCTCTCGTACAATCTCTTGGACAATAAACAAGCCAAGCCCAACACCATTCCCCGGCTCACTCGTTGTATAAAAAGGATCATAAACTTTTGACATGGCTTCACTGGAAATTCCCGGGCCATTATCACTGACCATGATCTCTACAACTGACATATCATTATCTGTTGCGCATTTAACTTCACCAGCAAAAACAGCCTCATCAGGTAACATCAACATACCCTTTTCACATACAACAGCACTAATCAGAATAGTTACTCCCTCTCCTCCAGCATGCAATGCATTCTGAATCAGGTTTATGAAAAGTTGTTGTATCCGCTGTTTATCTATAGACAGCAGCAAGTCATCAGGAATATTCGTGGTCAACTTACCCGAATAGTGATTTATACTTTTTTCGATCAGATATCTTGTCTCTTCAATTAGTGAGTGAAGTGCTATTGGTACTTTTTGGAATACTCGTTGTCCGCCAAAGTCCAGCAGGGTTTTTACTATCTGCCTGCCACGCTCTGTTTCACTATCAATCTGTTTCAACCAAATATTGAGCTGTTCCGGGTCTGCTTCATTCAACTCTTCAATCAGTAATTGGCAGGATGAAGAAATATTCGAAAGTGGATTATTCAACTCATGCGCCACCCCGGAAGAGAGTATCCCTAGCGAGGCTAACTTCTCTGACTGCAGCATGCGACGCTGGCGAATCTCCAGCTCTTTAAGCATCCGATTGAATGCATCTGTAAAAGTAATAAATTCACGATCCCTGGATGGTGAATGCATACTATCAAATCGCCCTTCAGCAATCGGCTTCATACGCGACTCAAGCTTTTTAAGGGGGGTAAGTACAACCTGTTTGAGCTGCCTACCCACAACAAAAATTGCAAGACCGATGATCATTAGAAATAGCAGTAAAAACCACTGAGACTCCTGAACTGCATCCTCCAGCATACTCCTTTCAAGCGTGGAGAGAGACTCAACTGTGAGATAAATCTGGTGACCTATGGTTCTGATTTCCTCTTCCAATTCTGATCGCCGTTCACCATTTGATAGCTTCCAGCGATGCAACTGATTTCGGTACGAGTCTATTTTCTCAACCATGCTGGCGTGCTTGGTGGTGAGAAAAATAGCCGCCAAAGCCTGCTTATGTTCATGCAGTATGGTAAGAGCTGTCTCAGAAGATAGATCAGCTTTTGCCAACGCCTCATTATCTGTATAGAGAAAGAGGTTCTTCTCTTCCCTACGCATTTCCAAAACCGCATCTTTTAAATCTGACACGACTTCTCCCTCCCGAACCTGTCGCTCGAGAAACAGCAGATCAAGAAAAGCGATTACGGCAAGCATCAGGGTCGCCGCTACTAACACCACGTAGGCCGTTGTGATCTTGCCTCGCAAACTGGAGAAGTCGAATTGAACTGTCATTACAAAACGCAACATACCGTTTCAAATTGAAACAACTCTATCAGATGCCGCTAAACCCTGCATTAACGAAGATCAGATTAATCATCACTCAAATGATATTGCATATTGCAACGCACAAACCAAATACATAGATAATTATTAGTTGTTAATTCAGTTACTTATCGATTTATCACTCTTGGCACATATCCTGCTCTAAGTGAGTAATGATGTTTTTTTGGACAAGTGACATGACTAAACTCAACGACGATTTAAAAAAAATCTTAGCCGGACTGGCTCTCCAGAACGCGGGAGAATATCTTCCTCTCAGCACAAAAAAAAACCTATTAGGCGTAGGTGCCAAATCTGAACCACACTCTAATAAGCAACCTTCGCTTGCTAAACAGGCATCACATCGTGTTGCCTTATTAACTGATGGCAAGGGTGTAGGAGCTGCGCTCGACTACGCACTCGAAAGTTGCAGCAAACAGGGCGCTAAAATCGATCTGCTTGTCCACAATCACGCGATCAAATCAGATATATCCGCAATACAGGAGCGGGCAAAAGCCAGCAATCTGGATTGCCATGTTATTACGCTTGGCTTATCTCCTGTTGAGGATATCTGTAGCTATATCATTAACCACCCCTCCCTCATCTTTCTTGTCTCAACACCGGCAGATAAATCTGCCAATGAGTTGATTCGAGATGTAATACCAAATCAGAAAAGTCGTATTTACGTCCCATTAGTTCTTATAGAGGACAAATCACCAGAGTTGACGGCAAAGCAGACCGCCGCATAGAGCAGGCTTTTTTCTACCTGATGACCGATTAGATGACCACTTGATACGATAAAAAGAGCCTTAGAATGAATAAATTAGCAGATGAAGAACAGACTATTGCCTATACAGGCATGCTCACAAAGAAACAGATTATCGCCGGAATATTGTTTGCCATTATGGCGCTTCTACTCTCAACCGTAGTACCAACAGTTGAGATTGCATGGGTGGCAGCAGTTCTTGTTTTAACAATCTACCTTTTTGCCTTTGAAATTGTTGGTGTAGATGTTGCGGCAGCCACGGTAATGGTATTACTCGGATTAACCTCACTCTTAGCACCTTTTATGGGTCTGGAACAGGGATTGGTCAATAACAACCACCTTTTTGATGGCTTCTCATCAAATGCTGTGATCTCAATTATTGCGGTTATGATTATCGGCGCCGGCTTGGATAAAACAGGAATAATGACGAAAGTTGCTTCTTTTATCCTCCAGGTTGGTGGTACGACAGAGTCTCGTATCATCCCCATTATTTCTGCAACAGTAGGATTTATCTCTTCATTTATGCAGAATGTTGGTGCAGCAGCTCTCTTCCTTCCTGTGGTATCAAGGATCTCTGCTCGGTCAGGTTTACCCATGTCGCGTTTACTGATGCCGATGGGTTTTACAGCTATCCTGGGCGGCACAATGACAATGGTTGGATCAAGTCCATTGATTCTTCTAAATGATCTTATTCTAACTTCCAACAAAGCACTGCCGGCAGAGCAACATATGGATACATGGGGTCTATTCTCTGTAACGCCGGTTGGTATTGCTCTTATAGCCACGGGCATCATCTATTTCGTAGTGGCGGGACGCTATGTATTGCCAAAAACCTTAAGTGAGAGCAGCACTGTTGGCTCTGATTCATTACAGTATTTTCACGATGTATATAATGTAGATTTTGCAATTAACGAAGTCGTTGTAAAAGATGATAGTGAACTGAGTGGCGTCCGTCTTGATGATGTTGAAACGGCTTATCGAATCAGAATAATTGGTAGCAAACAATCCGGTGAAGAGGCCAGAGTCGGACCAGGGACGATAGCCAGAGACACAGAGTTTAAAGCTGGTATGGTACTGGGCGTTGTAGCAAATCCCCACGATCTTTCACACTTCGTTGAACGCTTCAACTTAAAACTACGCAAAACACTACGCACCTTCTCTGAATCTCTATCAAGCCGCAAATCGGGTATTGGTGAAGTGGTCATACCACCAGGTTCCTCCCTGATTGGCAAAAGCGCACGTGACGTATGGATGAGAAAGACCTATGGCCTGGCCATGATAGGCCTTCATCGTAATGGTGAAACCATGAGAGAGGGAGACGATATACGTAATTTACCTTTGCAAGCTGGTGATACCCTGGTTGTTCATACTGCGTGGAATGTATTGGAACGCTTAGAGAAAGATCGTGATTTTGTTGTTGTTACCACTGAATACCCTCGCGAAGAAGAGTTACGCCCAAACAAGATTTTACCCGCAGCCATTTTCTTTGGTATCGCCCTGTTCATGGTTCTGTTTACAGATATCCGCCTCTCTGTCGCTCTGTTGACTGGCGCCATTGGTATGGTATTAACCGGTGTTCTTAACATTGAAGAGGCCTATGATGCTGTGAGTTGGAAAACAGTCTTCCTACTCGCCTCACTCATCCCATTAGGACTGGCTGTGGAGACATCCGGCACAGCAAAATGGATAGCCGAACAGGTCTTATTTGTAGTAGGCGATATGCCACTGTGGGTCATACAGGCTTCTATAGCTGTACTGGCAACCTTTTTTACCCTGGTTATGTCAAATGTAGGTGCAACAGTTCTTTTGGTTCCACTTGCAGTCAATATCGCAATTGGTGCCGGTGGCAACCCGGCAGTATTTGCTTTGACTGTGGCCATTGCTACCTCTAACTCTTTTCTGATACCAACACATCAGGTCAACGCCCTGATCATGGGACCTGCTGGCTATCGAGTGGCTGATTTCATGAAAGCCGGCGGAATTATGACAATACTGTTCCTGGTGGTAATGATGGCCATGATGTCTTTAGTATTCTAAGCAACCGCTGAACAGGTCATGGATCGACATCTTACCGCCAGAATGGGCCGCATGTGCGGTGCGAATCTTCATATTAACCCGGCTATTACGAAGATTCGTGCCTTGCATTGCACCACTTTGTTTGTCCCAGACTTATTCAGTGGCTCCCTTGTTCTATTGTCACCAGCTGCCCCGTTATCACAATATTTATTGAAGTTAATAGTAAAACTCAACTGAATTTTATAAGTTTAATTACTAAAATAAGAATGACATGTACATTTGTGTTAAATCTATCTTCGCTTGGGCTTGATTACTTCAGCATTCAACACAAATATTATTCCTTACTTTCAACCACTTAGTGGACTTCACTTCCAATTTCCACTGAAATACCATAAGCATAATCTCTATTTTCAGCGCTTCAGCCTCACTAAAGAAACCAGCTGATATGCCGCCATTCAATACTGAGTCTTACATATTATCTTCCGGAGTTATGCTATGGATATTTCTGGTGTCAGTTCCAACGCAATCAGCATGATTGCAAACACTGGAACCCAAACTGGAGTCGCCACACAGAAGAAAGTGATGGAGATGCAGGAACAGACTGCTACTAAATTGATTGAGTCGATTAAGCAGAGTCCACAAATGCCAAGCCCCTCAAGCACTATTGGTGGCAATATCGACGTAAAGGCTTAGCGCATCCCTGTCACTTCCTGTAAATAATCGAATCTATCATTATCAGATCATATCCAGAGTTCATGAGCATTTAACTTACCGGCCTCATGAACTCTGGTGTATTCTTAATATTGTCTGCATTTTTTTCCAGAAATTCCAGGAACTGATTATTTGCCAAAGGCCTGGCAAATAGAAAGCCCTGTCCTTCATCACACCCTTCGTTCTGCAAAAACTGCAACTGATCCGGGTTTTCTATTCCCTCAGCAATAACCGTCTTATTAAGAGTACGTCCGAGTGCTATTATGGTTCTGGAGATCTCTGCATTCTGTTTATCGTTGCAAACATTGGTGATGAAACTGCGATCTATTTTCAGTTTATCGACGGGTAAGGCGGCCAATTGAGCTAAAGATGAAAAGCCTGTACCAAAATCGTCAATGGCAATAGTGATGCCTATATCTCGCAAATCGGATAGACTGCTTGCTGAATCTTCTGTATCACGCATCAATACATTTTCAGTAACTTCCAACTCAAGTAGTTCGGTGCTGAGGCCTGTTTTTAACAGTACTCTTTTAACCACCTCCCTGAGACTGTCACTCTGAACCTGAACCCCTGACAAATTCACAGCAACACGTCCAAAATCAAGACTCAATGATCTCCATTGTTGCGCATCCCTACAGGCCTGGAATAGAACCCACTCACCTATGCCTCTTATTTGTCCAGACTCCTCTGCAATCGCGATAAACTCGTCTGGCGATATCATACCTTTTTCCGGATGCCGCCAACGAACCAATGCTTCCACTCCTGTAACCCGACCACTCAACAGCTCAATCTTTGGTTGATAGAAAACTTCAAATTGCTGTTGATTTAATGCACTGCGCAGTCCAGATTCAATTGTGTAGTGCTGAAGCGCTTTTTCTGTTAACTCCTGTGTATAAAACTGAAAGCCTCCCCTTTCAATATTTTTAGCCTTATACATCGCGGCATCTGCATTCTTCAACAATGTTGCAGCATCATCGCCATCATTGGGGTACATTGAAATGCCTATACTTGCACTAATATAAAATTCATTATCTTGCACCAGAAAACTTCTTTCAAAACAGCTCTGTATTTTCGCCGCTAAAAGTACAACATTGTGTGGATGCTGAACATTTTCAACCAATACGGCAAATTCATCGCCTCCCAGTCGCGCTAAAGTGTCTTCTTCTCTAACTACCTTTCGCAGACGCTTGGCAATCATTTTCAATACTTCATCGCCGGCGGGATGCCCAAAACTGTCATTGATATTTTTAAAGCGATCAAGATCTAAATACAAAACACATAACTGGTGCCCACCGTATTTGCTTTGAGTTATGGCATGAGAGATTCGGTCACTGAACAGCAGCCGGTTTGCAAGCTTTGTCAATCTATCAAGATAGGCAAGCTTCTTAATCTTATTCTCAGCTTTTATACGCTCTGTTACATCGACATTCACACCTGTAAGACGTGTCAATTTCCCATCATTGTTCTTAGTTGGTGTTGCTCTAGAGAGAATACACCGATATCCACCATCTTTATGTCGTAATCTGAACTCTTCTTCCCAGCTGTTGCTAGCATTTAAGATATATTCATCCAATTTATTTAACAGTTTATGCCGATCCTCTGGATGAAGCAGACTCTTCCAGGAATCGAGTTCATTCTCAATTTCACTATCCTTATAGCCAAGCTGAGCCTTCCAGCGAGGCGATAGATAAAAACTGTTTTTATCGAGATCCCACTCCCAGAAACCATCCAATGATGTTTCAAGTACATTGCCAAACTGTTGTTCCGCAGTCTTCAAAGCATGCTCAACACTCTCCAGATGCCGTGATCCAGAAGATAGTTCATTTTGTAAAAACTTGTGTTCAAACGAGAGATGTATGCTTTCAATCTGCTGGTTATAGAATTTTTGTGCGACAAACAACATGCCAGTTGCAAACAGCATCAGCAGCACCCCAAGAATCGATAGCGATAAATCACCCCGGGAAAAGAGTTCTATCTCCAATGGCAACAAGAGGGGAATAAGGAAAACCACATAGACTTCCAGAACAGCGGCATAGGCAGTAATACTGAAAGCTGCCAGGCCGGTCAGCAACATAAAAAGCATCACTTGGTGAGTCGTAGACCAGGCAGGGTCATAGGCGAGACTCAGCAATCCCCAGATCAGTCCACTAAAAAATGTTGTGATCAAATGTCGGCGTAACCATATACCAAGCTTTACCTGGTTTTTGTTAATCTGCTTAAAACTATGCAGAAGAAAGAGCCTGGCAAAATTCAGTCCCAGTAATGCAAAACCCCATAGCATCAACCAGAGGCTATCGATAACAAAAGAGTAGTAGATCCATGCAAAACAGCCGACCAATATCCCTGGTGCTACTACTGAACCACTGTAGGAAAAAAGAAGGTCTATCTGTTTATCAAGAACCGCTTGTTTAATTGATTTCATAGTCCATTTCGTCTGCTGTCAGACTCTCCTATCAGTCCATGATATTGTACACACCATTCAACAAAAAACTAATACCGACAATAACATAGTTACACAATCACTCCAGATCAGGTGAAAACCCTTTACGTAACGTATTTTCCGTAACATTTTTTGCTTGAAGGAATTGCAGTAAATAATCAGGACCGCCTGCTTTGAATCCTGTTCCACTTAGCTTGAAACCTCCAAATGGTTGCCGGTAGACGTTAGCTCTTGTAATTTTTCTGTTTATATAAAGGTTACCTACAGCAAACTTTTGTTTAGCACGATTTAGATTCCCTGGAGAGCGACTGTAGACACCACCAGTCAGGGCGTAGGTCGTATCATTGGCAATATCTATCGCCTCCATAAAGTCCTTAGCTTTCATTAACACCAACACAGGGCCAAAGATCTCTTGTTGTGCGAGCGGCGAATCCTGCGTTACATCTTTAAAGATCATCGGTGGTATGTAGTGGCCAGGCAACTCAGATGGCAGATCACCTTTCGCAATAAGTGTTGAAGAGCGTTCACACTCACTGACGAAACGCTCTATTCGCTCTTTTGAAGCAGCAGAGATGAGCGGCCCTAATCTATTTTGCGGCTTTGATGGATCCCCTATCTTTAAACTTGCAACTGCATCAATCAACCTGGCTGTAAACCGTTCATATATCTCTTCTACGCAAATCACCCGTGAGCAGGCACTACACTTCTGCCCCTGATAACCAAATGCAGATTCAAGAACACCATTCACAGCCTCATCCAAGTCTGCATCCTGATCAATGATGATGGCATTTTTACCCCCCATTTCAGCAATCACTTTTTTGATCTGGCGCTGGGATTCAGATAGTTCTGTCACCACATTCAGTAGATGAAGACCAACATCCTTGGATCCTGTAAATGCGACAAATTGTGTTCTTGGATCACGCACCAAGGCTTCGCCTAATACTGCGCCACTACCAGGAAGATAGTTCACTATTCCGTCAGGCAAGCCTGCTTCTTGCAATAGTTTACAAAAATACCAGATAACCACCGGAGTCTCAGAGGATGGTTTCAAGACAACGCTGTTGCCACAAACAATGGCAGCAGCGACCATACCGACAGGTATCGCCAGAGGAAAATTCCAGGGCGGCAATACCACACCAACACCCAGGGGCATATATTCCAACCGGTTTAATTCACCTGGGAGATGAGGCTGAATGATGTTGTCGAACTTCACAGCACATTGTGCGTAGTAGCGGAGAAAGTCTATCGCTTCAGCAACATCCGCATTTGCTTCCTGCCACCCCTTTCCTGCCTCTTTTACTTCCCAGGCTGCAAATATCTCCTGCTCTTCAACCAGTCGATTTGCCGCACGTTGCAATAGTTCTGCTCTTTCCTGGAAAGTACGGGCACCCCATGCTGGCTGTGCTTCAACTGCCTCTCTCAATACCGCTTCTGCATCATCTTCCCCAGCTCTAACCACTTGTCCAATCACTTCACTTGGATTCGCAGGGTTGGTGGACTCAAGATATCTCTCCTCTATGGCCAGGTGCCCTGCCACTAAGAGTGGATAAGTGTTGCCCATATTCTGCTCAACACGTTCCAGAGCAAGCGTGAAATTTTCTCGTTCTGACTGTTGAGTAAATCTATGTAATGGATGGTTAAAAAACTCAGATTCAATACCATCCGACTCACAAGCCTCTACCACCGGCGGCGCTAACATCAGCTCAACATCGGCTTTGGCCAGTACCGGCAATATGGATTGATCCGAGGTATTTTCAAGTAAACGTCTGACTAAATAGGCAATGCCAGGCAACATCTCCCCAAATGGCATATAGAGTCTTAACTTCAATCCGCGATCTGTAATCAGAGTTTCCAGCTCAGCAGACATGCCATACAACATTTGAAACTCATAACTATCCTGAGCACGCTGATTGTGGTTAGCAAACACTATGGCACAGGCCAGGCTACGTATATTGTGAGTAGCAATAGCTGGATAGATCAGGGCTGACTCAAACAGCCGCTTTAAGCACCGCTCATAACAGGCATCGGTTTCACCCTTGGTTTCCCACACCGGTATGGGCCACCCCTGCTGTCTGGCTATAACAGTCTCCATATCCCAGTAGGCGCCTCGCACCAGTCGAACTGAAACGGCTACACCCCGTTTCTCAACCCACTCAATAAGATCATTTAAATCCTGGTCACTCTCTTTAAGGTAAGCCTGAAGCACCACCCCCAAACCCTGCCACTCCCGATAGGCAGGCTCCATCGCAACCCTTTTGAAGAGTCTGAGAATGATATCTTTGTAGTCGTACTGCTCCATATCGAGACAAAGGGTCAGTTCAGCATCCTTTGCCGCATCACATATTGGTCTTAACCTTGCCATTAAAATTTCTATGGCGCCGTCTGTGTCGACGGGCGCTATTTGAGAGTAGAGGGATGTGACTTTTATCGATAGGTTTAGACCCTTGATCCCTGATGAGGAGATTTGTTTGATCAAATCGAGGTAGGCATTCTGATAGTGATACGCCTCTCTTTCACTCACTGTGGCTTCGCCAAGGAGGTCAAGGCTGGTGTTAACCCCCCTGCTTTGTAACCTGCTTATGGAGTGCAAAATCTCAGTCGCATTATTACCACCGACAAATCGATGTGCGACACCTTTAACTGCACTCCTGATAACAGGCGCCACAAGTTTTGGCATACTGTTTACCGATATACGCCGGATTCCCCAGTTGACCAATGAAGGTAAACCTCGGCTATCAACCTCACTAAAGTACGCTTTGAAATGATCGATCAGGATTTTGTCATCGGTCAGCATGGGCACTGCATCTATAAATCTAAGTGCCTGTGTACGAAAATGATTATCGGCTACCAGTTGTGCCAGCAATCTATCAATCCAACCTGTTCGGCTGGATGCTCCCCTCGCCTCCCGCTCCTGCCACATCTGACGGCCAACCCTTTGAATTTTATCTTCAAATGATCTATCCACCTTCAGCTCCTCAAACTGCTTTTACCTAAAGTCTAGACCGGATCATTTATCCAGGCTCAGTGGACAACCCCCTCCCATCAAGGAATAGGGGCTTTAACTTAGCAGGAGAGCCGTAACTTAAACGGAACATTAAAAAGATGCGGAACAACGCCATGCATCTTTCTGGTGCTTCACTATTTACCGCCTCGCACTACCTTGGAGCAGAGAGATATAGAACAGCACTCATTAAGCGCCAAAACTGTGCGCGCCAAATCTACAAACTATGCCTTCAAGCGTTAACCATCTGTTTTTAGATAAGAATAAATAGTTGGCACAGTACATGCCCTATCCCTCTTCAGACCAAAACGTTGACTCTAACGAAATAGGACGAATAACAGATGAGCATATCGAAACATAAATTAAAAAATTTAGTTCTTGGCACAGCTACAGGTCTTGCACTCTCTTTCACCTCTCTCGCGCAGGCATCCGATACCATCAAGGTTGGTATTCTGCATTCACTCTCTGGCACCATGGCCATCAGTGAAACCACACTGAAAGACACCATGCTGATGCTGATCAAAGAGCAGAATGCGAAGGGCGGTGTGCTAGGTAAAAAATTGGAGCCTGTGGTAGTCGACCCGGCTTCCAACTGGCCATTATTCGCTGAAAAAGCCCGCGAATTACTGAGTAAACATAAAGTCTCTGCCATCTTCGGTAACTGGACCTCGGTGTCCAGAAAATCGGTACTTCCAGTTGTCGAGGAGTTGAATGGACTGCTCTTCTATCCGGTTCAATATGAAGGTGAAGAGTCATCCAAGAATGTCTTCTACACGGGTGCCGCACCAAACCAGCAGGCAATACCTGCTGTTGACTACCTGATGAATGAAATTGAGGTAAAGCGTTGGGTATTGGCAGGCACCGACTATGTCTATCCACGTACCACCAACAAGATTCTTGAGGCCTATCTGAAAGCCAAGGGCGTTGCCGATAAGGATATAATGATCAATTACACCCCCTTTGGTCACTCTGATTGGCAGTCTATTGTCTCCGATATCAAGAAATTCGGCTCAACCGGCGTGAAGACTGCAGTAGTCTCAACCATCAACGGTGATGCCAATGTTCCTTTCTATAAGGAACTTGGTAATCAGGGCCTCTCTGCAGAAGATATTCCTGTCGTCGCATTCTCAGTTGGTGAAGAGGAACTCTCCGGTATCGATACAAAACCACTCGTCGGTCACCTCGCCGCCTGGAACTATTTCATGAGTGTGGACAGTGAAGCCAACGACGAATTCATTAGTGCCTGGAAAGCTTTCATCAAGGATGACAAGCGTGTCACCAATGATCCTATGGAAGCCCATTACATTGGTTTCAATATGTGGGTAAAAGCGGTTGAAAAGGCGGGCACTACAGATTCCGACGCTGTGCAGGAAGCGATCATCGGCGTCTCAGTTCCAAACCTGACAGGTGGGCTATCTGCAATGATGCCTAATCACCACGTTACCAAACCCGTGCTGATTGGTGAGATTCAGGGAGATGGCCAGTTTGAGGTCGTCTGGGAGACATCAGGTCTGGTGGCCGGTGATGCCTGGTCCGACTTCTTGCCCGGTTCAAAGGATATTATCTCCGACTGGAGAGCGCCTCTCTCTTGCGGTAACTATAACGTCAAGAGCAGCAAGTGTTCGGGTCAGAACTACGAATAACTTTCAGGGATTAATCACTGGATTGGACTCTATATCTCGGCTCCAGGGAGGGAGCTGATTAACCCAATCGGTTGAGTTATATCGTAAGGCATGGCTCAGCCGCACCAATCTATCCGATTGAAGATATAGGCCGTCGGGAAACTCTGTTCCATTTTTTTAAGCCAGCCTGATGCGTCAGGGCAGCACCCTGTGTCCAGGACACTCCTAATATTTATTGTTATCGACATGAATTAGACAATATCTATACAACTGACAGAAAAACCATGACCATCTCCCGTAAATTTAAAAGGTTACTCATACTGCTGACCCTGATTCTGATCCCCGCTGCGCCTATTTATGGCATGACGCCGGATCAGAACATAGAACAAGCAGTTGAACTGCTGAAAACCAAGCGGTTTGAACAAAAGTATCAGGCCATAGATCTGCTGGCTGGTTCTGCAGAACCTCAGGCTCAGGTCATTCTAAAAGCGCTGTTGGAACGTCGTCTCTATAAGCTGAAAAAAGACCAGCAGATAGTCATCGCAGAAAAACAGGGAAAAGAGTATTTCATTCAACATGCTGTCACAGAGGAGCCCCTTGGCAAGGTTAAAAAACGCGCCATTAAGAAAATCTCCGTAAATAACAGAATGCGCACAAAGATCCGTGGTGCGCTGGCAAGTTTCGATCTGAAGAGCCCGGATAGAGAGAAGCGGCTTGCCGCTGTTAAACAGATCCTGGATCAGGCTGATATCCAAAAGGCAGAGTTCGTGCGCCCACTGCTGAAAAAGGAGCAGGATGCTGATATCCGCGAAGCGATGTCCATTATTATCGCCCTCTCAGATCTTACTGAAGGTAACCCTCAACAGCGCAACGAAGCTATCGACTTTCTCAGTGGCAATATTCATCCTTCGGTGCGGAATGCATTGAATCGTCTCCAGCAACAGACCGAGGATGAAGCACTGACCAGCAGTATTAAGCTGGCACTGGACAATATCGATGCCAAACTTCAGTTCTACAGTGTTATCGAAAACCTCTTTTTCGGACTCAGTCTCGGCTCTGTGCTGGTGTTGGCGGCAATTGGACTGGCTATCACTTTTGGTGTCATGGGGGTGATCAACATGGCCCATGGCGAGCTGATAATGATTGGGGCTTATACCACCTATGTGATTCAACTCTTAATGCCTGACAGTATCGGCGCAGCAACACTTATTGCCATACCTACCGCCTTTCTGGTCTCTGGCCTGGTTGGTATCGCTATTGAGAGAGGGGTGATCCGCTTTCTTTATGGCCGCTCCCTGGAGACGCTGCTGGCAACCTTTGGCATCAGCCTGATCCTGCAACAGACTGTTCGCTCGATCTTCTCCCCACTGAACCGTTCCGTTGAAACCCCCTCCTGGATGAGTGGCGCCTGGGAGATCAACTCCGCCCTCTCTCTTACCTTGAACCGGCTCTATATCATTGTCTTCTGTCTGCTGGTCTTTGCCGCACTGTTTTTTGTTTTGAAAAAAACTGCGCTCGGCTTACAGGTCAGAGCTGTATCACAAAACCGTGCCATGGCGAGAGCCATGGGAGTACGTTCTGAATGGGTCGACGCGATGACTTTTGGCCTCGGCTCAGGAGTAGCCGGTATTGCCGGTGTAGCACTGAGTCAATTGACCAACGTGGGGCCCAACCTGGGTCAGTCCTACATTATCGATAGCTTCATGGTGGTGGTGTTCGGCGGTGTTGGAAATCTTTGGGGAACACTGGTCAGCGGCATGTCGTTAGGTGTTGCCAATAAGTTTATTGAGCCTTGGTCAGGTGCCGTGCTGGCAAAAATCCTGGTACTGGTATTCATCATCCTGTTTATACAAAAAAGGCCAAAGGGACTCTTTCCTCAGAAGGGCCGGGCAGCGGAGAGTTAACGTAAGGTAATGAAATGCTGGATCAATTAATGAATCTCATCCTCACCCGTTGGGTGAACCCAATAAGGCTACAAGAATTACGGATTCCAGGTTAAATCATGGCTCTATTTAACATCTTTAAGGCAGATCGCGGTGGGCTGATATTTCTTGCCCTGTTACTGTTGGTTGCGATTGTGGTGCCGATCCTCAACCTGCTCACCGAGCCAACCAATCCTATACATATCTCAACCTATACCGTGACCCTGCTGGGCAAATATCTTGCTTTTGCTCTGCTTGCCGTCGCAGTGGATCTGGTATGGGGTTATCTGGGCATACTCAGTCTTGGACATGGCGCTTTCTTCGCTCTGGGTGGATATGCCATGGGCATGTATCTGATGCGCCAGATCGGTGAGCGGGGTGTCTATGGCGATCCGTTATTACCCGATTTCATGGTCTTTCTGAACTGGGACAGTCTGCCCTGGTTCTGGCATGGTTTCGACATGTTCTGGTTCGCAATGTTGATGGTAATGGTAATACCTGGAGTATTGGCATTTGTCTTCGGCTGGCTGGCTTTCCGATCACGGGTAACCGGTGTCTATCTCTCCATTATCACCCAAGCGTTGACCTACGCACTGATGCTCGCCTTTTTCCGCAATGAGATGGGATTTGGCGGAAACAATGGACTAACTGACTTCAAGGATATCCTCGGATTCAGCCTGCAGGAGGATACAACCCGTATCGCCCTGTTTGTCACGTCCGCTTTGGCATTGGCCCTGGGTTACATCGCCTGCCGGCTGATTGTCACTTCACGCCTGGGTCGGGTTGCAGTAGCTATTCGGGATGCGGAGGACAGAACCCGTTTTACCGGTTATAAGGTAGAGCATATCAAACTGGCAGTGTTCACCTTTTCCGCTGTGCTCGCTGGGATTGCCGGTGCCCTCTATGTTCCCCAGGTAGGGATTATCAATCCTGGTGAGTTTTCACCATTGAACTCTATAGAGATTGTTATCTGGGTCGCGGTGGGTGGCCGGGCAACCCTCTACGGTGCCGCTGCCGGCGCTCTGATGGTGAATTATGGAAAAAGCTATTTCACTGCTGCACTTCCGGAAGTCTGGCTGTTTGCCCTTGGCGCACTCTTCGTTCTGGTGACGATATTCCTCCCCAAAGGGGTAATCGGCCTCTTCAAGGCCAAGGATAAAGCTTCATGAAGGCCCTCGATCAACTACGTGACTCCATGCGCCGTGACCGGGTGTTTGATTTCATGATGCAGACATCCGGTCTTGAGGTGGATATCTCCCACGGTACCATTCTCTATCTGGAAGATATCTCTGTGAGCTTTGATGGCTTCAAGGCGATCAACAACCTCAATCTCTATATCGATGCCGGAGAGCTGCGCTGCATCATTGGACCCAATGGCGCAGGCAAGACCACCATGATGGATATCATCACTGGCAAAACCCGGCCCGATAGCGGCAGCGCCTTTTTCGGACAGAACATCGATCTGTTGCATCTCAGTGAACCGGAGATCGCCCAGGCAGGTATCGGACGAAAATTTCAGAAACCCACTGTATTTGAATCCCATACACTGTTCGAAAACCTGGAACTCGCGATGGCCGGTGACAAGCGTGTCTGGCCGACCCTGATTGCTCAGCTGAATCCGCAGCAAAGGGAGCATATCGAAGAGGTGCTTGAAACCATCGGCCTTCAGCAGAACCGGCATCAACTGGCCGGCTCCCTCTCCCATGGTCAGAAGCAGTGGCTGGAGATTGGCATGTTGCTGATGCAGAACCCTAAATTACTGCTGGTCGATGAACCCGTTGCAGGAATGACCCACCAGGAGATGGATCGCACTGCAGAGTTACTTACCTCCCTGGCTGGACAACATTCAGTGGTGGTAGTGGAGCATGATATGGACTTTGTGCGATCCATTGCACGTAAGGTAACCGTACTACACCAGGGCAGTGTCTTGGCTGAAGGGAGTATGAATGAAGTACAGAACGATCCCCGGGTGGTAGAGGTCTATCTCGGCGAGCAGGGGGAGGGTTGATTCCATGTTGAAGATTGAAAAACTCAATCAGTTCTATGGTGAATCTCATACCTTGTGGGATCTGGATCTGGAAGTACCACAAGGCCAGTGCACCTGCTTGATGGGTCGTAACGGAGTAGGCAAGACCACACTGCTGCAATGTGTCATGGGGCTACTGCCGATCAAATCCGGTGAAATCCGCTTCAGTGGCGATAACATCAGTAGACTGATAACTGAGCAGAGGGCGCCGATGGGCATTGGTTATGTGCCACAAGGTCGGCAGATTTTTCCCATGCTCACTGTAGAGGAGAATCTGCGCATTGGATTGCCTGTACGTAAAACAGACAGAAATAAGGTGCCCGATTTTATCTTTGAACTCTTCCCAGTACTCAAAGAGATGCTCGATAGAAAGGGAGGGGATCTCTCAGGTGGTCAACAACAGCAGCTGGCAATCGGACGTGCCTTGGTTATCGATCCAAAACTATTGATACTTGACGAGCCAACTGAAGGAATTCAACCTAATATTGTACAAGAGATTGGTGATATCATAATCAGACTGAATCGGGAGATCGGTTTGACGGTATTACTGGTTGAACAGAAGCTTCCATTTGCCCGCAAGGTGGCTGATCGATTCTGCATTCTGGATCGAGGACGTCAGGTTGCCACAGGGGAGATGGAAAATCTCAACGATGACCTGATTCGACAATATCTGACTGTTTAACGCCTTTAAGGAGCCTGATTATCATGAAGAACCTTGGCATGCTCTACCTCACACTGCTCGCCCTTTTCAGCAGCGCAGCGATGGCACATCACGGCCCATCTTCAACGGACCATTTCATTGAACACCTGTTGCTCGTGCTGGCCATCGGCTTGCCTCTCTTCTTTGGATTCAGGCATCTGCTGGCAAATAAGAAGCGGGACGAGGATCGCTAAAAACAACCGCAGCCCCGTCCATTCAGACTTGGTTCGACACTGCCAGCCAGGACAGAGAGCAAGATGCAAAGTGCATTAAGTAAAACAGCCCCTGGTTGGCAGGCTCGACTTAGACTTGGATTTCGTAGCACACCGAACAAAACCATACTGGCCGAACGCTACCGGCACGGCCCACTGTCGGTACAACGGGCCTTCTATCCTGAAGAGGATCTCTGTCATGTCTATCTACTCCATCCACCTGGTGGTGTAGTGGGTGGTGACACCCTGGATATTCATGTCGATGTAGCAGACAACGCCAATGCCCTGATCACCACCCCTGGTGCTGGCAAGTTCTACCGCTCCTGCGGCCCGACTGCACAGCAACAGCAACACCTCAATGTCTCAGGCGGGTCACTTGAGTGGTTCCCGCAGGAGAATATTCTCTTTCCTGGTGCTGAGGTGACCATCTCTACTCAGGTCAGGCTGGATAGCCAGGCACAATTTATCGGCTGGGAGATAAATTGTCTGGGTCGTCCAACAATCAACGAACGATTCGATCATGGAGAAGCGATTTTCAAATTCGCTCTATGGCGGGATGACCACCCTCTGTTGATTGAACGGATGGCAGTTCAAGGCGAAACTGGTTTGACTGGTTGTGCCGCTCTTCGGGGAGATCCGGTTGTAGCTTCCCTCTATGCCACAATGGACGATGCCACATTGACCAACAGAATCCGTACCCTGATCGATGCTGATGAGAATCGGCGACTGGGTATCACTCACACCGATGGCGTGTTGATCGCCCGCTATCTCGGTGACTCTACCGAACAGGTCAGGAATCTTTTCAAACGAATTTGGAAAGATCTAAGACCCATCATACTGAACCGACCTGCCTGCGAACCGCGGGTCTGGAACACATAACCCGACAATCGAGGAGCGCAACGTGGAGCTTACTCCCAGAGAAAAAGACAAGCTGCTGCTGTTTACTGCCGGACTGCTGGCGGAGCGGCGTAAAGAGAAGGGCCTCAAACTCAACTATCCGGAAGCGATGGCCTATATCAGCTGCGCCATCCTGGAAGGTGCAAGAGAGGGGCAGACCGTTGCCCAGCTGATGGACTTCGGCCGCACCCTGTTAAGCGGCGACGATGTGATGCCAGGCATCTCTGAGATGATCCATGAGGTTCAAGTGGAAGCCACATTTCCAGATGGCACCAAGCTGGTAACCGTCCATGATCCCATCCTCCCCTCTGCCAGAGGTCAGGAGGACACTATCGTCCCAGGTGAGACCATCACCATGCCTGGAGAGCGGCAGCTGAATGAAGGGCGGGATAGGGTCACGCTCTCAGTAGCCAATACTGGAGATCGCCCGATACAGGTCGGATCCCACTACCACTTTGCCGAAACCAATCCAGCCCTCAGCTTCGACAGGGCGCAGGCAAGAGGTTACCGGCTCGATATCGCAGCCGGAACAGCGGTACGCTTCGAACCAGGTCAAACCCGGGAAGTCACCCTGGTAGCCTTTGCCGGCAAGCGAGAGGTATATGGCTTTAATGGCGCCGTCATGGGTCCACTGGAGGAGTAATATATGAGCAGCATCAGCAAAAAAGCCTATGCGGAGATGTATGGCGCTACCGTTGGAGACCGGGTTCGCCTTGGGGACAGCGAGCTCTTCATAGAAGTGGAACAAGACCATACCCAGTATGGTGACGAGGTAAAATTTGGTGGTGGTAAAGTTATCCGCGACGGCATGGGGCAGAGCCAGCTCAGCAGCGCCGAGACCGCAGATACAGTCATCACAAACGCCCTGATCCTCGATCACTGGGGGGTTGTAAAGGCCGATATTGGCATCAAGAACGGACGTATCAGTGGCATCGGCAAGGCGGGTAACCCGGATATCCAACCCGGCGTGAATATCATCATTGGTCCTGGCACCGAGGCCATTGCCGGAGAGGGCTCCATCCTCACTGCCGGTGGCATCGACTCCCATATTCACTTCATCTGCCCACAGCAAGTGGAGGATGCGCTGATGTCCGGGGTGACCACCATGCTCGGTGGCGGAACCGGACCTGCAACCGGCACCAATGCCACTACCTGCACACCTGGTCCCTGGCATATCCAACGCATGTTGCAAGCCTCTGAAGTGTTGCCGATGAATCTGGGTTATCTGGGTAAGGGTAATGCCAGTCTCCCCGCTGGCCTGAATGAGCAGATCCTGGCTGGCGCCATCGGACTTAAGCTGCATGAAGATTGGGGCACCACCCCTGCTGCTATCGATAACTGTCTCACTGTCGCCGACAACTATGATGTCCAGGTTGCGATTCATACCGACACCCTCAATGAATCCGGTTTTGTAGAGCACTCCCTGGCGGCCATGAAAGGGCGCACCATCCACACCTACCATACTGAAGGTGCTGGAGGTGGCCATGCACCGGACATCATCAAGGCCTGTGGTCACGCCCATGTTCTGCCCTCCTCGACCAATCCAACGCGACCCTACACAGTGAACACGGTGGACGAGCATCTGGACATGCTGATGGTCTGTCACCATCTGGATCCCAATATCGCCGAGGATGTCGCCTTTGCAGAGTCACGAATCCGCCGCGAGACCATTGCCGCCGAAGATATCCTTCATGACCTCGGCGCCTTCTCCATGATCGCCTCGGACTCCCAGGCCATGGGGCGCGTCGGCGAGGTCATCACCCGAACCTGGCAAACTGCACATAAGATGAAGGTTCAGCGAGGCAGCCTGGAGGGAGACCCAAAACAGCACGACAATCTGCGCGCGAGAAGATATATCGCAAAATACACCATCAACCCGGCCCTGGCTCATGGCATTGCCCATGAAGTGGGCTCAGTGGCGGTGGGGAAACTGGCCGATCTGGTGCTCTGGAAACCTGCGTTCTTTGGTGTTAAACCGAGCCTGATTATTAAGGGCGGTATGATATCTGCGGCGCCTATGGGAGACCCCAATGCCTCGATACCCACCCCGCAACCGGTCCACTACCGAAACATGTTCGGTGCCTTGGGCCCTGCCTGCCAGGCAACTCGCATGACCTTCATTTCACAGGCGGCAAAAGAGGCAGGCGTAGATCAGCAGTTGCAACTGAAATCGATGATCGGCACAGTCAGCCAGTGCCGCTCAGTCAACAAATCAGAGATGATTCTGAATGACTATCAACCGGAGATCGAGGTCGACCCGCAAACCTACCAGGTCAAAGCTGACGGCACTCTGTTGACCTGCGAACCGGCGGAATCACTACCATTGGCACAAAAATATTTTCTGTTCTGAATATCAGGGTGCGGCCCTGTCGCACCATGCAGATCTGAAATATTCAACCACTAGAGTGATATGCAGCTATCCTGACCAAACCAACAGCCAATGATCAAACTGACCAAAAAAATAGCCCATGGGGAGAAGATTGAAACCACCCTTACCCTGCCCCTACACAACCGAATCAAAAGCAGACTCAGGGTAAAACTCGATGACGGTCGGGATGCCGGTCTCTTCCTGCCCCGGGGCACAACCCTCAAGGAGGGGGAGTTGCTGACCTCTGAATCTGGCGTTGTGATCCGTATCAAAGCGGCGCAGGAGACCCTCTCCATAGTAGAGTGCACTGACCCCCATCTATTGTCGCGTGCCTGTTACCACCTGGGAAACCGTCATGTCTCCATGCAGATCGAGCCGGGGCGTATCAGCTATCCACATGACCATGTTCTGGATGAGATGCTGGCGGGTTTGGGACTTGAGGTTGTAGTCGCAGAAGCCCCCTTCGAACCGGAACCCGGCGCCTACGGTGGAAGCGCCGAACAGGGGCGTCACCACCACGGCCATAGCCATGACCACAGTCACTGATAACAGACTTGCCAAATTGCGCCTGTTACACCTGGTCAGCCCCACACTGCCCCTGGGAAGCTTCGCCTACTCCCAAGGTCTGGAGTGGGCAGTAGAGGATGGCTGGGTAACGAATGAAGAGACGCTGCGTCAATGGATCGAAAACCTGCTACTGACCAGCCAGACCCATCTCGATATACCGCTACTGAGCAGACTCTACCAGGCTTGCGCCACACCAGATCAGGATAGTTTCGCCTACTGGAGTCGCTATCTGATTGCCAGCCGTGAGACCCGTGAGCTGCGTGAAGAGGAGCGCAACCGGGCCAGAGCATTAACGGCTCTGCTACCGGAATGGGGCATCCCCCTCGCGGATGCGTGGCTACCACACTTAAAGAGCAACCAGATTTCTGGCTATGCCTATGTGGCCAATGCCTGGGGAATCGAATTGACTGAGGCTGCTGAAGGATATCTTTGGAGCTGGCTGGAGAATATGACGCTGTCCGGGGTAAAGATCATCCCCCTTGGACAGATGGCAGGACAGAGAATTCTACATCAACTGATTAAACTGATCCCATCACAGGTGCAGATTGGACTCTCAGTGAATGATGAAGATATCGGTCTCTCTGCTCCGGCTCAGACAATTGCCAGCTGTCTGCATGAAACCCAATACACCCGAATTTACAGATCTTGAGAGAACAACAGATGAGCCAAACCTCCCCCCTGAGAGTCGGCGTCGGCGGCCCCGTCGGTTCAGGTAAAACAGCCCTGCTTGATGCCTTGTGTAAAGCGATGCGTGATAACTATCAACTGGCAGTGGTGACCAATGATATCTACACCCAGGAAGATGCAAAATTTCTAATGCGTAGCCAGGCCCTGGATGAGAGTCGCATCATTGGCGTTGAGACGGGGGGTTGCCCCCACACTGCGATCCGGGAGGACGCCTCGATGAACCTCGCAGCTGTGGAGGATCTATGTGAGCGTCATACTGACCTCGACCTGGTGTTTATCGAAAGCGGCGGAGACAATCTCAGTGCCACCTTCAGCCCAGAACTTGCGGATCTGACAATCTATGTACTCGATGTGGCCGAAGGTGAAAAGATGCCACGCAAAGGCGGTCCGGGCATTACCCGCTCAGACCTTCTTATTATCAATAAAATTGATCTTGCACCTTATGTCGGTGCATCCCTGGAAGTGATGAAAGAGGACACCTTACGCATGCGTAAAGAACGTCCATTCGTCTTTACCAACATGAAAACAGGGGAAGGGCTGCAAGATATTATCGACTTCATAGAACATCAAGGCATGCTCAATACTTAGTTGGCAATCATTTTCCTGCAAGCACATAACGAATCCCTTCCAGAATTACAATTGAGGATGTTTGATGGGGAAATATAAACCGCAACTCACCCTTCGGTGTAATCAGATAGGTTGTTGCGGAGTGGTTGACCGCATAACCAAATGCAGACCCCTCAAGTTTAACTTCTGAGTATTGCACGCCATAGCGCTTAGCCACCTTTGCAATCTCAGTCTCACTGCCGGTTACACCCAGCAGATTGGGGTGGAAGTAGCTGACATAGTCGTCAAGAACCTGAAAACTGTCCCGCTTGGGATCGACACTGACAAACACCCCCTGGACAGATTTCAACTCATCTACACTGAGTTCATTCAATGCCTGGGATAATATCGAGAGAGAGGTCGGACAGACATCAGGACATTTGGTATAGCCAAAGTAGATCAATACCACCTTGCCTCTCAATTGCTTCAATGAGAATTCACCCTGACTCGATTGCAGGGTGAAATCACCGCCCAATTGATCGCCACTAAGTTCAAGCACCTCATCTTGTTGAGTTATTTCACTTGATAGGGTTGAAGAAACAGAGATGTACAGAGCGAATAAGATCAGGAAGTTTCGGAACATATTGCCTCATTGGCTATGTTTTTGTTGAATATCAATTACTTAATAACACTTCTATCAAAACACCAATGCAAAAAAACCTTAATTAAATTTGCTTTAATATTTTCTGCATCAAGTCATAGTACGATATTACCCATCGCGCAAGAGAGCCCATTACTATCATTCCTGATGCAGATCATTTTGAGGTGGCGTTCAAATTCATAATATTAATATTATTAAAATAGGGGTTTAATTCCTTATACAACATACAACCCCAAAAAATTAGCTACTATATATCCTACCAAAGTACATAGTCATTGCAGGGATGCCCATGACATCACTTGAAAATAATGAAGAGGCCTGCTTTGCGTAAGCTACACTCAGTCCAACTATTGATACTCGCCCTGCTTCCCTTCGCCAGCCAAGCACTGGAGCTCTCCTGGGTAGGTTGCGGCATAACCCGCAACGCCTTTATGTCTGATCTTGCCGCTGCTTATCAGCAGGAATCCGGTGTCAATATCACTATCGCCGGGGGGGGTGCCACCAAAGGAATCCGCGCCATAACGAGCAAGCAGGCGGATATCGGCGGGGCATGCCGTTTTACCTTGAATAAGAGCCGTGAGGAGGCTGGCGCCACTATGGTTCCTGTTGCCTGGGACGCACTGGTGGTTGTGGTGCATAAATCCAATCCCATCGAATCGATCAGCCTGCCGCAACTACGCAGTCTCTATCAGGGCAAGATCAAAAACTGGTCGCAACTGGGAGGTAAAAATCAGCCATTGGAACTGCTGATCCGTGAAGGAAACATCTCAGGAGTAGGTTACACCCTGCGCAAACACCTGTTCGAAAACCCCAAAGCCGTGTTCAAGAGTAAGCATCTCTTCCCCTCTTCAGGCCCTCTGGAGAAGACCGTGGAAGTGAATCCCAATGCCATTGCAGTCACCGGTATCGCAAGTGCCCACAAACGGGATCTCAAGATTATCAAGCTGGAGGGTAGGAATCCAAGCTTTGAGAATATCCGTACCGGTAACTATCTGCTCTATCGACCACTCTATCTCGTACTCAGCAAGAATGCCCCCAACAGCAAGGAGTCTGACCGCTTCATTCAGTTTGCCCTGGGCCCTCAGGGCCGGGAGATTATCCGTAATAATCAGGTAGTACCTTACTTCGATGGCATGCTGCTGCTGCAAAAGAGATTTGATGATTGGAAGCGCTTTATCCGAGAATCCCTGGCGAAAAAGTAAGCCAACGACAGGCTACTATCCTCAATACCGTTAAACAGAAGTGCGATGGTGTTGGTTCACACCCTACACTGGTTGGAGAAACGTTGTCGGATAGACAACATAACCAACCTGAAATTTCCATAGCACTAACCGTTAGTTACTGTAATTACAGACCATTTCAATTTTACCTTTGATTGGCACCAAGATTGCTATTTGGCATAAATTACTTTTTTTATGGAGTTAAATCATGCCACTGCAGCAATTCAATGAAGACGGTCTGCTTTTCAATACAAACTTCCTCGACCAGACCTCCACCTCAGGGCTCTATGCCTATCGTGGCGAACTGGTATTGGTCAAGGGTGAAGTCGCCGACGATAAAGGCCATACCAAGCCACCTGTTGATGTGATGCGTGGCGCCATCCTTCTGGGCGATGAAAAAATTAAATTATTGATTGGCGCAATCGACGATGTTGCTTCACTGAATACCCTGGTCGAAAAATACAAAGCAGACTTTTCTCCAGAGATGAAGGCACTGCTCTATGTGGTCAATATCGAAGACCCTGCTCAGGTTGAGATTGAGGGTATTACCTTTGTGCTGATCCCCATGACTCAGGGTGTACCCTGGAATGAAACCATTGATGAATTGGGCCTTGAAAAGAGTGATTTCAAAGGTCAATCCTCAGCGGACAAGCTGGTCACCCTGCTGGATGAGATGCAGAGCTACAAACCTAAGTATTCGCTAACCCCTTTCGATGATGTGCTGGCAAAGGCTACAGATGTTAAACGAGAGGGTTGGGGGGCAATCTGAACCCATCTCGACTTGCCAGGGAAGGCGAGTAACCTGATCATTTCAAGACACAGATTCAATAAACCACTACACCTTGAATCCTGAATTTGTCTTTTCGCTCTTTTTACTCGAGAATCCTTATTCACCACTGTGCCCAATCGCCACAGATGCCAAACAGAGCCGTCAACTGAATAGATTCCGTGCCAAACCGTAGACTCTCCATCGCCCCTATGCTCGACTGGACCGATAGGTACTGTCGCTTTTTCCTGCGACTGATATCCCGTCATGTTCTCCTATACACAGAGATGGTGACTACCGGTGCAATTTTACATGGCCATCGCGCACGATTTCTTGATTTCGATCCCAGCGAACACCCGGTGGCCCTGCAACTCGGCGGCAGTGAACCGGACGCACTGGCCCAATCTGCAAAATTGGGAGAGGAGTGGGGCTATGACGAGATCAATCTGAATGTGGGCTGCCCCTCAGACAAAGTACAATCAGGCCGCTTTGGCGCCTGCCTGATGCTGACCCCGGAGCTGGTTGCGGATTGCGTCAAGGCAATGTGTGATCGTGTTGCTATTGATGTCACGGTAAAACATCGTATTGGTGTCGATGATCATGACAGCTATCAAGCGCTCTGTGATTTTGTTGGTAAGGTCTCTGAAGCAGGCTGTAAAACCTTTATCGTGCATGCCCGCAAAGCCTGGCTTCAGGGCTTGAGTCCCAAGGAGAACAGGGAGATCCCTCCTCTCTCTTATGAGACGGTTCATCGACTCAAGCAGGATTTTCTCAATCTTGAAATCATTATCAATGGTGGTATCACCTCTCTTGAGCAGGTGCAGCACAATCTCAACCATGTTGATGGTGTGATGATCGGTAGAGAGGCTTATCAGAACCCCTGGATTCTGGCCCAGGCCGATGCGTTGGTTTTTGGTTCTGAAGGAGATCTGCAGAGCCGCCACCAGATCATCGAAGCTTTGATCCCTTTTGTCGATAGAGAGCTTTCTGCAGGCACCCCGATCAACCGTATCACCCGCCATATATTGGGCCTGTTCCAGGGTCTGCCTGGAGCAAGAAAGTGGCGCAGAATGTTGAGTGAAGAGGCCCACAAACCGGGCAGTGACAGTGACTTGATTTATCGTGCTGCAGCCCAGATTTCCGAGCAATAGAACGGTAATAAAGCCAAGGACTCTCTGAATAATCCCGCCATTAAGGAGCCTGGTGCGGCAGGGCCGCACCCTACGACAGAAGCTGGTTTTTCTGTTAGATCCGACTAAGAATCAACCCGCCAAACCGGCTCAATCCTTTTTACCAGCTGCCACCCGAAGGCGCAGCGCATTCAACTTAATAAACCCTTCCGCATCCTGCTGATTGTAGGCACCCTCATCATCTTCGAAAGTGGCAATCGACTCGTCGAAGAGGCTGTTTGTATCGGACTTGCGTCCAACGATATTGACGTTGCCTTTATAGAGCTTCAGGCGCACTACACCGTTCACAACAGACTGAGTTTTATCGATGGCCGCCTGTAACATCTCCCGCTCAGGAGCAAACCAGTAACCGTTGTAGATCAGTTTTGCATATCGAGGCATCAACTCATCCTTCATATGCGCCGCTTCACGATCCAGAGTCAAAGACTCCATAGCCCGATGGGCTTTGAGCAGAATGGTGCCACCAGGGGTCTCATAGCAACCACGGGACTTCATACCCACGTAGCGATTTTCGACGATATCAGCCCGGCCAATTCCATTCGCACCACCCAGTTTATTGAGTTTCAGCAGTAGTGCGGCTGGGGAGAGTTTCTCACCATCGATAGAGACCGGATCACCATTTTCAAAACCGATTTCGATGGTGGTTGCCTGATTCGGTGCATCCTCTGGAGAGACCGACCAACGCCACATCTCATTCCCAGGTTCTGTCCAGGGATCTTCCAGGTCGTAACCTTCATAGGAGATGTGCAGTAGATTGGCATCCATCGAGTAGGGGGATTTTTTACCCTCACGTTTCATTTCGATGGAGATGCCATGCTCCTCAGCATAGGCCAGCAGCTTTTCACGTGAGTTCAGATCCCACTCACGCCAGGGGGCGATAATCTTGATATCCGGTCTTAGGGCATAAGCACCCAGTTCAAAACGAACCTGGTCATTACCCTTGCCGGTGGCCCCATGGGAAATAGCATCAGCACCAGTCTCATTGGCGATTTCAATCAACCGTTTAGCGATAAGTGGACGGGCAATGGATGTACCGAGAAGATATTCACCCTCATAGATGGCATTGGCTCGAAACATAGGGAAGACGTAGTCGCGCACGAACTCTTCGGTCAGATCTTCAATATAGATCTCTTTGATGCCTGCCGCTTCGGCCTTGGCACGCACCGGCTCCACCTCTTCACCCTGACCGATATCTGCAGTGAAAGTCACCACTTCACACTGATACTCATCCTGCAGCCATTTAACGATAATCGAGGTATCTAGACCGCCGGAGTAGGCCAGCACTACTTTTTTTACACCCTCTTTGGACATCCGCAACTCTCCCACATAAGAAGCCTGGAAAACCGACCATTATAGACGATATTGCGGCAGATGATATGATCTTGAGGGGTTCAATTCCATAGCTATTTAAAACCCCGGTAGCGGATTGAAAGCCCTCCTCAGGGCAGAGCCATAAAAACTGTCCGCCACCAAGCTCCCCGCCATTTTGCAGCGCTAGAAAACCAAGCCGTCATTGTTGCACCACCGATCTGGGAGAAAGTTTCAGAGTATGAGTCAAGGCCTGATGCGCCTCAGCCAGGTCACCACGGCTCTCCAATATCATCGCAAGCCACTCATAGGCTTTCACAAAATGGTGGTTCTTCTGCTTGGGCATAATCACCTTGATAGTAGGCAACCTTACCTAAGACAAACCTTGCCCAGTGAAAATCAAGTATTGCAAGCAGATCACTATAGATAGAGAAGAAAACCATTGATTCAGATCAATTAGCGTGAGAATCTCTATCCCTATGGGGAATACTCATTCCTACACCAGAATAGGTACTAACCAGGCCATAGATATTGATATCTATGGCCTGGTTAGTAAGTATTTCACAAGCATATATTCACCCCACACCACTAGGTAGCGATAGATTTGGCCAGACAAATTGACTCATTGACAGGCGTACGGGGCATTGCAGCCATGTGGGTGGTTCTACTTCATGGCATCTCATATGTAAGCGCCTCAGCGGTTATGCCTGGGTATGTCGAACGTGTTATCACTAAAGGCTGGTTAGGCGTCGATCTCTTTTTTATACTCAGTGGATTTGTCATCTCCTACGTTCACCAGAGTGACTTTGTTCATTTACACAGAAGTGAGATCAGCCGCTTTCTAAAACTGAGAATAGCGAGAATATATCCGGCACACTTCATCGCTACCATTGTGTTGATACCCGTCTTTTTAGGTGCGACCCTGTTTTCAGTCTACACCTTTCCTGAAGGTGCAGAATCTCAGTACACACTCAGCAAGTTTTTCTACAGTCTGTTTTTGATCAACGGCTGGGGATTTCCCAACAGTATCGGCTGGAATGTCCCTTCATGGTCAGTTGGCTCGGAGTGGTTTGCCTATCTCTGTTTCCCTTTTATTGCATTTATATACAACAAAATAAGGAACCCCTGGCTGCATTTGTTGATGATAATAACCATCTTCAGCACCATGGTGATATTGGCTGCATACCTAAACGACATGCAGAAATATATGTTGGATGAACATCTCTCATTAACCCGAATAGCTTCAGAATTTTTGATCGGATGTTCACTCTACAACATCCATGCAAAATTGAAGGATAGCCCGCTTTTCGACCTGACAGCCATCGCTGCTGCCTCCATGGCAATTATCTTCGCCAGTCTGGACCTATCCTCTTTTTATGATTTCTTGATTATCATCGCTTTTGCGACACTGCTACTCTCTTTAAGTCGCTCAGTTGGCATTGCTGCGAAGATATTCTCAACCCAGCCGCTGATTTATCTGGGTAAGATCTCCTACTCAATCTATCTGGCTCATGCAACAACCTTGATGGTGTTCAATCAAATCTTTAAGCGAATTGTTCCTCCTGATATGGGAGACGTCCTCTATTTGATCCTGTTCTATGCCATCTATATTGCCTGCTCCATCATTGCTGGCCACCTGCTCTATTCATTGATCGAGAAACCAGCGCGAAACTACCTGAGAAACAGATGGGCTGTATGAGGTTTATGCAGAGTGACTATTGTGTGCCAGCCTGAAGGGCTGATCTTAACAGTACCGGCTGAGGGTTACCGAATTTTCCGAGCGGCCCACTAGTCTCTGCCGAATTGAGTGAGTTCTCGACAAAAAACTGCGGCAGAGTCTCGAGACTCCAGCACATAAAGCCGCTCTGCCCAATCATAGACCTGCCAATATTTAACATTTGCATCTGCCTGGTGAATGCTGGAGTACCAACCCAATTCACCCGCTTCAACATTTAAGCGGGCAGCAGTACAGTTTTGCTTTGCAGCGGAGGCACTTAGGAATTCATCAAGACCTTCAACATCCTCGACCTGCTCACCGAGCACAAAAAATGGCAACATCTTCATCAGCTCATCCGCACTATAGTCCAGCGGCTCTCCCTGTAAGGCACTTTCAACCTGTTGCGACCAGTAACTTGCAGTTTTAGGTTCACTGATTGGATATCCCAATTCGAACGGCACTTTATCCGGAACGATAAAAACTGAGGTGGTATATACCTGGGCTTTTCCAAAGACATCAGGGTAAGTCAGTTCAGCCATGTAGGCGGTATACCCCTCATCAGGAATGGGTACAGATATCCGATACGAGCCATCCTGGCTCACTTCCAGCAGAGTAGAGTGCCACGCCTCGTCACCAACTGTTGGAAAGCGAAAGTCTCTCCCATGGGGATTATTTGCTTGCCAAAGTCTGACTTCGAGTGGCGTCAGATCACTACGCACAACCAAACTCCCCGACTCATCATGCTCCCAATCTATCTGTGGCCGTGCAAAGCCATTAACTATCATCTGATACCATGCAGTAAGTCCCTCCATCATCTCTTCTTCATGACCCAGGAAGGAGTGATTTGTATTAGGAATAATACGTTGAAGGGTTTCGCCCGGAATTTTATCAATATAGGCTTCCGATGCATCCGGCAGAAAAAATTCATCACCAGTCACATTCAGAATCAAATGAGGCATATTAAGTGTGTGGCGATAACTCACTGGATCGATCAAGCTTCTGAGAAACTTCCCCTCTGGTGACCTGATCTCCTGCAGAATCTGCTTATTGGAATAGTTCGCCAATGCTTCTGAATAGAAACCGTAGCTATTGAAATGGTGTTCGAGCTGCTGATCAAGATAGAGGATATTGTAACCACCGGGAATTACGCCACTGACCCGTGGATCAATGGCTGCAGTCAACCAGGCAATGGCACCCCGTTTGGAGAATCCAGTGACGATAAACTGTTCGATTTCAAAACCCAGTTTATCTTCAACTATTTTTTGTGTGGTATCCATCCCTCTTACCACCGCCTTTGTCATAGGCAGATAGGCGGACCAGGTAGGATCTCCAGTCTCCATGACTTTTCGCCATGAATAAGAGACCAGTGCATCCTCTTGCACCGCTTCATCCAGATCAGTAAATGTCAAAGGTTGCGCTGGAACTTGCTGCAGTATTGCCTGAATGCTACCGCTCTGAATGGCTAACGTCCGGTATTCACCGAATGATTCAATGTCAGGTACACCACTATCACTATTACCACTATGGACAACTATATTTGCCATACTGGTGGTTATTTGATCAGGCACGATCAAGGTAAGCCAATGATTCCACAAGACTGGAGATACTTCCTCAGCACTGCGCCATTTTTGGGAATCAAGATTAATAGTGTAGACGTCAAACCCATCCTCTGACCGTTGACTCACCAAGCGGTAGTTATAGGCAGAGTCATATGCATAGACATAATCCTTAAGTGGGTTATATCTCTCGGCATGGGACGGATTGATAACAAAAAGAGACAACCCAGCAAACAGGGTGAATGATTGGGCAATCCATTTCATAACCAACTTCCTACATCAATTAGCCAGACCCTTTTATAAACAGGCGCAGCAGCTCACTCCAGAAATTTGCCGCGATTAAAATGGAGCAACTTTCCGAGGGTTCAGTAACGCTTTATGGGAGAGGTCAAGGCTTGGCAGTTCCATGCCGAATACTTCACTCCTTGCGCACATAAAAAAATACCACAGGCCGAGACAGGTGACAACCCTGGGGGAGAAGCTCAAATAATCACAAGCAAATCTGTCTGCGAAAGATAAGAGTAGATAGGGTAAAAAGGTAGAAAATTAAAGTCAGGTAGAATAAGCGACCCATCCTAATCAACCCGGTGTATAAAAAAGAGCGCCGGGTAACTATTAACCCGACGACTAAGTATGTCGTCTCAGGGTTAATAGTAAGGTTGGGCCGCCAATTTATGCGGCTTCTGAATCAGTTTTTCGATTTATCGACAATCTTCTTAATCCAGGGCATCATGCCACGCAAACGCTCACCCACCTGTTCGATCGCATGCTCTTCATTAAGTCTGCGATAAGCAGTCATCGATGGATAACCCAGTGCACCTTCGGAAACAAACTGCTTGGCATATTCACCACTCTGGATGTTCGACAACGCTTGTTTCATCGCCTTGCGACTCTCATCATTGATCACCTTCGGGCCAGTGACATACTCACCATATTCAGCATTATTTGAAATGGAGTAGTTCATATTGGCGATGCCGCCTTCGTACATCAGATCAACAATCAGTTTCAGCTCATGCAGACATTCGAAGTAGGCCATCTCTGGCGCATAACCTGCCTCAGTCAAGGTTTCAAAACCGGCTTTAACCAACTCAACAGCACCACCACAGAGTACCGCCTGCTCACCGAACAGATCGGTTTCGGTCTCATCCTTGAAAGTGGTTTCAATGATGCCGGTACGGCCACCACCGATGGCAGATGCATAGGATAGTGCCGTATCCATAGCACTACCTGTTGCATCCTGATAGACAGCAACGAGATCCGGAATACCACCACCTTTGACATATTCACTGCGTACAGTATGACCAGGTGCTTTTGGCGCGATCATGATCACATCCAGATCTTCCCGTGGCACAACCTGGTTATAGTGAATTGCAAAACCATGAGCAAAGGCCAATGCAGCTGACTCTTTAATATTCGGTTCGATCTGGTTGCGATAGAGATCGGCCTGAAATTCATCAGGTGCCAGAATCATTACCACATCCGCAGCCTTTACCGCCTCTTCGATCGATTTTACTGTAAGCCCGGCATTACCAGCCTTGATCGCCGAAGGGGAGCCTTCACGCAGACCAACGATGACATTGACACCGGAGTCCTGCAGATTGTTGGCATGGGCATGCCCCTGAGAACCGTAGCCGATGATGGAGACTGTTTTTCCCTTAATGATATTGAGATCGCAGTCTTTGTCGTAATAAACATTGATAGCCATGTTGTTTCCTTCGGAAAATTTTTAAATTGATAGTGTTAGATAGTTTACAGATCAGTTATAACCGCCATCTGCAGACGCCTGTCGGGCGAAGTTATAACCGATCATTTTACCGTTTAGGTCTGGTCAAAATCAGTAAAGCTAAAGACTTAACCCTTTTGATCCCCGTCCGATTCCAGAGGGGCCGGTACGAATCACTTCGATGATCAGCTCTTCATCCACCGCTTCGATAAAGGCATTCAGCTTGCTTGCGGCACCTGTCAGTTCAACCGTATAGCTGGTGTCTGTCACATCGATAATCTTACCGCGAAAGATGTCGACCAAGCGTTTGATCTCCTCCCGCTGGGTGCGCTCCGCCCGCAATTTGATCAACATCATCTCCCTTTCGATGTGACCACCTTCTGTCAGATCGACCAGCTTCACCACATCGATCAGTTTATTGAGCTGTTTGGTTATCTGCTCGATAATTTCATCGCTGCCACTGGTCACCAGCGTCATGCGTGACAGGCTCGTGTCTTCTGTCGGTGCGACAGTAAGGGATTCAATATTATATCCCCTCGCAGTAAAAAGGTTGGCCACCCGTGCTAGCGCACCGGACTCGTTCTCCATCAGAATAGATATGATATGCCTCATCAGACCAACTCACTCCCAGGTGACAGATACATCTCATGATGCCCTTTGCCCGCCGCAATCATTGGATAGACATTTTCTGCAGGATCAACCACCACATCCAGAAAAACCAGCCGGTCTTTATGAGAAAAGGCCTCTTTCATTGCGCCTTCAAGGTCTTCGGGCTTCTCAACACGCATGCCGATATGACCGTAGGATTCAGTCAGTTTGACGAAATCAGGGGTAACACTCATACCAGACTGGGAGTAGCGGCTGTCGTAGAAAAACTCCTGCCACTGGCGAACCATACCCATGTAACCGTTATTCAGCAGTATGATCTTGATCGGCAGATCGTACTGTAGACAGGTCGCCAGCTCCTGTATGCACATTTGGATACTCGACTCACCTGTGACAACCGCGACTTCAGCTTTAGGATGAGCCATCTGTACACCTATTGCCGCAGGCAGACCAAATCCCATAGTCCCAAGACCACCGGAGTTGATCCAACGCCGAGGTTTGTCAAAACGATAAAATTGAGCAGCGAACATCTGATGCTGACCAACGTCTGAAGTCACGAAGGCCTCACCTTTGGTCACCTTATGCAATATTTCAACCGCCTGTTGCGGTTTGATCATGCCACTCTTTTTATCGTATTTCATGCAATCCATGGCGCGCCATTTTTCAATCTGAGTCCACCACTTCTTCAAGGCCTGCTGCTTCGGTTTTTTATCACTTTCAGTGACTACCTTGAGCATGTCCCTCAAGACCTGCTTGACCGGCCCAACGATTGGCACATCGACACGCACATTCTTGGATATCGACGAAGGATCGATGTCGATATGGATAATGGTTGCATCGGGACAGAACTGTTTAACATGACCGGTAACCCGGTCATCAAAGCGGGCGCCAACAGCGATCAACACATCGGTTTCGTGCATCGCCATATTTGCTTCATAGGTACCATGCATTCCCAACATACCCAGAAAATTCTTACCACTCCCCGGATAGGCACCCAACCCCATCAGGGTCTGTGTTATTGGAAAATCGAGTTTTTCCACCAGATCAGTCAGTGGTTTCGCTGCATCATCCAGAACGACACCGCCTCCGGTATAAAAAACCGGACGCTCCGCCTCCATCATGATTTTTATCGCCTTCTTGATCTGGCCCAGATGTCCCTTAATAACCGGGTTGTATGAGCGCATCTTGATCTTATTGGGATAGCTATAAGGAATCTTGATGCCAGGATCGGTTATATCCTTGGGGATATCGACAACAACAGGCCCAGGACGACCGGTGGTGGCGATATAGAACGCTTTTTTAATCGTCTCAGCCAGATCTTCCAGGCGCTTGACCAGAAAATTGTGTTTCACACAGGGGCGGGTGATTCCCACAGTATCCACTTCCTGAAAGGCATCACTACCTATCACTGGGGTGGGTACCTGCCCGGTGAGGACAACCATCGGAATCGAATCCATGAAAGCGGTGGCAACCCCGGTCACCACATTGGTGGCGCCAGGCCCCGACGTCACCAGAACCACACCTGGTTTTCCGGTAGCACGGGCATAACCGTCTGCTGCATGTCCTGCTGCCTGCTCATGGCGCACCAGGATATGCTTCAGCTCTTTTTGTTGGAAAAGCGCATCATAAATATGTAGAACGGCACCACCCGGGTAACCGAATACATGCTCTACGCCCTCATCTTTCAAGCATTGAACGATGATCTCGCCACCGCTTAGTTCCACGTGAAGCCTCCCATAGCGCCGATTTTCTTGTTCGCGCGCAAAAACTATATCGAAACAGTGCAAAATACTAATACTACTCTAACAGGTCAAGCAGATATCCCCCTCTACTATTGTTATTTCAGCTCTGCTTACTTGCCATTCGGTTCCCATGCTTCATAATATCCATCTAAAGAATCACCGAATCAGACAGGGAACCCGCAGTGCTATCAAGATTTTTTCTCATGCTTCTGCTATTGATCTCAACCACGGTATTTGCAGAAACCTACCGCTGGGTAAACGAAGACGGCGTCGTAACCTATTCTCAAACTCCACCACCTGAAGCTCAATCAGAAGTGGTCAAAACCTACAGCGCACCCTCGAGCGATGCGGGCTCTGCCAAGCAAAAACTGCAAAAATTGCGTCAAGACCTTGCAGACAGAGAGGAGGATAGAAATCTGAAGAAGTCGGAGCAACTGGAAAACAAAAAAAACAGCAAGATCCAAAAAGAGAACTGTAAAGCAGCTCGGAGTAATTTGCAGCAACTGAACGCGCTGGGCAATCGACTCTACAAGGTCGGAGATGAATATCTGCGTCTCACCGAAGAGCAAAAAAAGGAGAGGATGCAGAAAGCCAAAGAGCAGATTAAAGAGTATTGTAAATAAGCCCATGCCCCTACTCAGAATCACCACTAATCAAACCATAGAGGAAGATAAGCTCTCCGAGTTACTCAAGCTCGCCTCTGCAACCGTAGCTGATATGCTTGGAAAACCTGAGACTTATGTCATGGTCGACTTCGTATTCAATCCAAATATGTTGTTCGCCGGCACCACTGCCAGCCTGGCTTATCTGGAACTGAAAAGCATCGGACTCCCCAACGATCGTACCGGGGATTTCTCAAATATCCTCTGTAAGCTGATGCTGCAGCAACTGCATATTCCGGAAGATCGAGTCTATATAGAGTTCAGTGCGGCAGAGCGCCATCTCTGGGGATGGAACGCCTCAACCTTCTAAATCACGAACACCTGGATCGGTTCCACCTGCCCCCATAACTGCACCTAAAACAACATCAACCAGCCCAGTGGCGCTGTTATCTGTTTTCCCGTTTTGGAACCCGTAAACCAGGGTATGGCTTGGTCACTAGCAGACGATGACAGTTTCGAAACATTGGGACAACCCGCCCAATTTCAACCAAATATTATTGATTTTTATCAATAACAACAAACACTTACAATTCACATTGTTTTTGCGATGCATCAATGACCCGAGGCGTACTTGAACCCTATAGTCGCCACTGAACGGTATTCATCTTCTCTCTCCGCGGACTCTTGAAGACCGTTCACGCTGACTGGGCCGAGTGTCTGATTTACCGAATATCCGTCCGGCAAATCACCTGATTTAAACGGCATAAAGCCCAGTTGGCAACTCAATCAAAATCTTTATGCAGTGATAATGCTTATCATTCAAACAGTTAGGATACTGGCCTAAAGATTGCTGAAACTGAGCCACATTCAATAAGCAGGAGGCATCGCATGCTGGATCCGACGATGATTGAGCTGTCACGCTGGCAGTTCGCACTCACGGCGCTTTATCACTTTCTATTTGTACCCTTAACCCTCGGAATGACCTGGATACTGGTAATCATGGAATCGGTATATGTCATGACCGGTAAAGAGATCTACCGTGACATGACTAAATTCTGGGGAAAACTTTTCGGCATCAATTTCGCCCTGGGTGTCACCACCGGTCTGACCATGGAGTTCCAGTTTGGAACCAACTGGTCTTACTACTCCCACTATGTTGGCGATGTCTTTGGCGCCCCCCTCGCCATTGAAGGATTAATGGCCTTTTTTCTGGAATCGACCTTCATCGGCCTCTTCTTTCTGGGCTGGGAGCGTCTTAGTAAAAGACAACACCTGGGGGTCACTTTCCTGACTGCGATAGGCACCAACCTCTCTGCTCTGTGGATATTGGTAGCCAACGGCTGGATGCAGAATCCTATCGGCGCAGAGTTCAGCTATCAGACCATGCGCATGGAGATGACCAGCTTTGCTGAGCTGGTACTCAACCCGGTGGCACAGGTCAAATTCATCCACACAGTGGCAGCAGGCTATGTAACAGGTGCCATGTTCGTGATGGGCATCTCAGCTTATTACCTGCTTAAAGGCAGAGATCTTGAGTTTGCCAAACGCTCATTCACGGTGGCGGTCGGATTTGGACTCGCTTCGGTACTCTCAGTAATCGTTCTCGGTGATGAATCGGGATATGAACTTGGCGATGTACAGAGGAGCAAGTTGGCTGCCATAGAAGGTGAATGGGAGACCCACGAACCCCCGGCCGGTTTCAACCTGATTGGTTTCCCCGACCAGGAGGCACAGCAGACTCATGGCGCAATTAAAGTGCCCTGGGCACTTGGCCTGATCGCAACCCGTTCTGTTGATGAGGAGGTGATCGGCCTGAAAGATATCATGCATGACAACGAAGCCCGCATCCGCTCTGGCATGAGGGCCTATAACTATCTGCAACGTCTACGCAATGGAGATACCAGCGAAGCAAATATTGCCCTCTTCGAAGAGTACAAAGCAGACCTGGGTTATGGGCTCCTGCTAAAAGCGTTCACGCCTAATGTAGTCGATGCGACAGATGAGCAGATTAAGGAGGCGGTAAAGATGAGCATTCCTTCTGTAGCCCCTCTGTTCTGGACCTTCCGCATCATGGTTGCAATAGGCTTTACCTTACTGTTCATCATCGCTGCAGGTTTCTACTACAACGCACGTCGGGAAATTGAGCAGAAACGCTGGTTGTTACGCTTAACCCTGTGGAGTATTCCTCTGCCATGGATTGCAGTGGAGACAGGTTGGTTCGTCGCAGAGTTCGGTCGACAGCCCTGGGCTATCGGAGAGGTACTGCCCACCTTTCTCGCAACCTCAACTCTCACTGTGAACGATTTGATATTCAGTATGGTCGGCTTCATCGGTTTCTACACCTTTCTCCTTGTAATCGAAATGTGGCTGATGTTCCGCTTTGCCCGCCTCGGCCCCAGTTCACTGCACACCGGCCGTTATCACTTTGAATCCGGCGTCAACGTCACACAGTAATAGAGGAGTTAGCGAGATGTTAATCGATTATGAAACACTGAAACTCATCTGGTGGCTCTTTGTCGGAGTGCTGCTGATCGGTTTTGCCATTACCGACGGTATGGATATGGGGGTCGGTAATCTTCTCCCTTTCGTCGGTAAAACAGATGATGAAAGACGCCTGATGATCAATACGGTCGGCCCCCACTGGGATGGTAATCAAGTATGGCTGATCACTGCTGGCGGTGCGATTTTTGCTGCCTGGCCCGTAGTCTATGCAGCAGCCTTTTCTGGCTTTTACGTTGCCATGTTACTGGTATTGTTCGCCCTCTTCTTCCGCCCTGTAGGCTTTGACTACCGCAGTAAACTGGGAGACGCACGGTGGCGTAAAGCCTGGGATTGGGGGTTATTCATCGGAGGTGCTGTCCCCTCTCTGGTGTTTGGGGTTGCTTTTGGCAATCTACTGCTCGGTGTTCCTTTCCATCTGGATGAGCTGATGCGTGCTTACTATACCGGTGGATTTTTTGAACTCTTGAATCCCTTCGCACTGTTGGCAGGTATCGTCAGCTTCTCCTTGCTGACCATGCATGGTGGCATTTGGATTCAAATGCGCACCAGCGGAGAAATAACTGAACGAGTCAAAGGCTGGATTCTTTGGACAGGTATTGCAGCAATGACTGCTTTTGCCCTGGCAGGTATCTGGTTGATTATGGGTATTGAAGGGCTGGCCATAGTATCTCAACCACCACTGGATGCCTTACCTGACCCACTGGCGAAAACTGTAGAGTTATCTCCTGGCGCATGGTTGAAGAATTATGGCGACTATCCGATTACCATGATTTTTCCTGCACTCGGTTTTCTGGGTGTCATTATGACTATCATCATGTCTCGAAGTGACCGTCCAGGCTGGGGCTTTTTTAGCAGCTCCCTGGCAATAAGTGGCGTAATCATGACCGCAGGGATATCACTCTTTCCCTTCGTAATGCCTTCCAGCACCCATCCGGGCAGCAGCTTGACAGTATGGGACGCCCCATCGAGTCATCTGACGCTTACAGTTATGTTTTGGGCGGTATTGATCTTCCTGCCCATCGTCATCAGCTACACCATCTGGAACTATCGAAAGATGTGGGGGCGACTCTCTATTGAGGAGATGCGAGCACGTACTTCAGCCTATTAATTTTTTACATCGTTCAAAAACCTGAGGAGAAAATCTTATGTGGTACTTCACTTGGATTCTGGGTGTGCTGTTGGCACTCTCATTGGGAATTATCAATGCCATGTGGTACGAGGCTCAGTATCCTGAACCCCGACCGGGGAGATTAAGCCCCTAATTAAGCACCTGACCGGAACTGGTTCAGGGAAAAAACCAGACCGGGCCGAGCTGTTTATGTGTCGCGGTCGTAACCGTCATCACGGAACTAAAGATGCATAAACAAAACTTACTGGCCGTAAAGACCAGTATCAGGGTCTCCGCGTGGGCCCTGATACTGCTACTATCCCCCTTCTCACAAGCAAGTGACGATCACGCTACACCACACAACGTTGATAGCAATATGAATTTCCGTATTGTTGAGGATACTGGCCCCAGTATTCGCGACGATGGGGAATCAACTGCAGACCATACAAAATTCGAGGTTCTTCAAAAGGATTTCACTAGCGGCCCTGAAGTGACTGAAGCCTGTCTCTCATGTCATACAGAAGCGGGCCGACATTTCATGAAGTCGATTCATTGGACCTGGGAGTATGAGCATCCGGAAACCGGCCAGAAACTGGGTAAGAAGACCCTCATCAATACCTTCTGCACCAACTCCAAGGGTAATGAGGGCATGTGCGCTCAGTGTCATGCCGGCTATGGCTGGAAGGATGACACCTTCGACTTTACAAAACAGGAGAACATCGACTGTCTGATCTGTCACGATCGCACTGGAACCTACTACAAGACACCAAACTCCAGCGGTAACAAAGCCTGTTCGATCATGTTCGAAGGCAAGCAACCGATTCAATGGAGCAAGGTTGCACAGAGCGTCGGCAAACCAGGCCGTGAAAACTGCGGCTCCTGCCACTTCTACGGCGGTGGTGGTGATGGGGTAAAACATGGCGACCTCGACTCATCTCTGAAAAAACCGAGCAAGGAGCTGGATGTACACATGGATGCTGAAGGCCTGAACTTCGCATGTACTACCTGCCACGTCACCCGCCAGCATCTATGGGCTGGCAGCCGCTACAATGTGATTGCCCACGACACTGAAGGTTTAGGGCTACCGGGTGAACGCCGGGATGTCGCAACCTGTGAATCCTGCCACAGCGAAACCCCCCATGATTACAGTGACCTGGTAGGCGCAAAACTGAATGGCCATACCGACAAAATCGCCTGTCAAACCTGTCATATTCCAACCATTGCCCGGGGTGGAATAGGCACATTGACTGACTGGGATTGGCGCACAGCAGGCAAGACCAAAGATGGTGAGGGCTTTAAAGAGAAGAACTATACCCAGGGTAACGGCGCCCATCGTGCTACCTATAAATCGATCAAAGGTAACTTTGAGTATGGCGAAAACCTGACACCCTACTACGACTGGTTCGATGGTCAAATGGTATACACAACCATTGAGACCAAGTTCGATCCTGAAAAGGGCCCTGTTGAGATCAACGGCTTTAAGGGATCACACGATGATGGTAAATCCCGCATCTGGCCCTTTAAACGAATGCATACCACCCAGCCTTACGATAAAGGCAACAACACCATGGTCTACATGCATCTGTGGGGGGATGATGACGATGCCTATTGGGGTAACTACGATTTTGGTCGTGCTATCAAAGTGGGTATGGAGAAAAACAACATCCCTTACAGTGGAGAGTTTGGATTTGTTGAGACCTACTCCTTCTGGCCAATCACCCATATGGTTGCGCCCAAGGATGACGCCATGGGTTGTTCTGACTGTCACAGCAAAGGGGGTCGACTGGAGGGATTGAACGGCTTCTACATGCCTGGTCGAGACAATTTTTTCTGGCTCGATATTTTAGGTTATCTCGCACTGGGAGGTGCATTGCTTGGTGTTCTGCTGCACGGACTGTTGCGCAAGATATTCAGCAAAAAACAACAGCAGAGGAGTGCATAATGGCCAGTCAAACTCACAACCCAAACCAGAACACCAAGATCAAGACCCGTGGCGAAAAACACTATGTAATGATCTATAGCCGTTACGAGCGTTTTTGGCACTGGTCTCAAGCCTTTCTGATTTTCACACTTTTCTACACCGGACTGGGGCTGCATGGCACCCATGACATGCTCGACTTCAAAACAGCAGTCGTGATACATACCTATGGGGCGATTGCCTTGATCCTGTTATGGATCTTCACCACCTTCTGGAATTTCACAACAGGTCAGTGGCGTCAATATCTTTTCAAAGAGGGCGTTCTCAAAGTAATACGTTTTTACGCTTATGGCATATTGGTGGGTGAACCCCATCCCTACAAGAAGGGCCTGCAGCGTAAGCAAAATGCCCTTCAATCTCTTGCTTACATGGCATTCATGGTTCTCATCGGCCCCGCTCTATGGGCATCCGGTATCGTCTACATGTTTTATGATCTGTGGAGTACCTACAGTTGGTCAGGACAAGGCTTGACCCTGATTGCCTTTGTCCATACCGCTGCTGCATTTCTCATGGGCACCTTCGTGATCATTCATATCTACATGACCACTACAGGTAAAACACCAACCCACTATATCAAGACCATGGTAACCGGTTACGACAATATTGAGTTGACCGAAGCAGAAGCTGCCTATATCGAAGAGACCCATGCGATTGCCATGAAAGATAACAAGTAGATTTAAAACATTTACAAACAATCGGGAGTTCATAAAAACTCAGGATGAGTTTTGCTGCAAGTGGTTTGCGGCTCACTACAGACAATCTGTTCAGCACTATTGCTTGTAGTGAGCCGAAGCCTGGCTGAGACCATATCGAACTCAAAACAGAATAGAGACTGCAAAGCGTCATGAAACAGGGCACAGACTGGCTTAAGAGGCAAAAAAGCCTTGCTGGAAATGCGCTGATATTGGCAACCGTACTAGGCACTGCTTCTGGCTGGCTGGTGATCATCCAGGCCTGGCTGCTGTCGATAGTGGTTTCAGGGGTCATCATTGAAGCTCATCCCCTGCAAGAGCTGATGCCCTGGCTGTGGGGAATGTTGCTTGTTTTCATTTTCAGAGTGATCCTGATTTGGGCTTCTGAACAGAGTGCCTTCCTGGCCGCCAGTCGGGTCAAACTCACTCTGAGACAAACTCTGCTCGATCAATTAAGACGACTCGGCCCTGCTTATCTGGCCAACCAACGCAGTGGTGAGTTAACCAATACTTTGACCGATGGCATCGAAGCGTTGGAGGCCTACTACGCCCGCTTCATACCTGCCATCTCATTAATGGCTCTGGTACCCCTTTCAATTCTGGTATTTGTGTTTCCTATCGATTGGGTTTCTGCACTTGTGATGCTGGGTACAGCACCATTGATCCCGCTGTTTATGATTTTAATCGGACATGGTGCAGAGCGCAGGAACCAGCAACAGTGGCGAAAGCTCGCAAAAATGAGCGGCCACTTCCTCGACACCATTCAGGGACTGACCAGTTTAAAGCTTTTCAATGCCAGTCGTCGTGAAGCTGAAGTGATCGGCAAAATTTCCGATGAATATCGTCACTCCACCCTGGCTGTACTGCGGATTGCCTTTCTCTCCTCATTCGCCCTCGAGTTCTTCTCCACCATAAGCATTGCCATAGTCGCTGTACTGGTCGGTTTCCGACTCTACTGGGGAGAGCTGGATTTTGTCTATGGTCTCTTCATACTCTTGCTAGCGCCTGAGTTTTATCTACCTTTGCGTAATATGGGACAACACTACCATGCAAGAATGGATGCTATCGGTGCCGTAGAGGGCATGATGCAGATTTTGCAGGCAGAACCGGAAGCCATCAGAGAGGCAGGTGGATCAAAATATTTAGACACTCCAATAGGGCTGACTTTCGAGGATATTGGTTATAGTTACGGGGATGGTCGTCTGGCACTGAACAGGATTGACCTCAGCCTGCATCCAGGAGAGCAAGTTGCTTTGGTCGGCCCGAGCGGTGCAGGCAAAACTACTCTGCTCAACCTGATCCTGGGATTCAATCAACCCACCCGGGGACGAATCATGGTCAATCATCAACCCTTGGATCAGATTGACCTGGCTGCATGGCGTCAGAAGCTCATCTGGTTACCACAAAGATCACATCTGTTTCACGGTTCCGTGCTCGATAATATCCGTCTTGCACAGGCCGATGCGGAGATAGAGCAGGTCAGGCATGCGGCATCACTGGCCCGCGCAGACGATTTCATTACCACCCTGCCTGATGGCTATCAGACCATCATCGGAGAGGGGGGACATGGGTTATCAGGAGGTGAAATACAGCGCATTGCACTGGCAAGAGCTTTCCTTAAAGACGCACCCTTGGTAATCCTCGACGAAGCAACAGCAAGTCTTGACCTGGAGAGCGAGCAGTTGATCCAGGAAGCGATAAACCAGCTTGCTGAAAATCGAACTCTGCTGATCATCGCCCACAGGTTGAAAACAGTTGAGCGCATGTCCCGCATCCTGGTTATGGATGAAGGTTATTTGGTAGAGCAAGGTAATCATCAATCCCTGATTGAACAACAAGGTGTCTACCACGGCTTGGTTATGGCCTCTCAAGGCAGACCGATATGAAGCCGGTATGGCGTCTATTGTTATTGATGAGACCGGTAATGGGCTGGATGATCCTTGGCGGTCTGCTCTCCTTTGCCACCCTGATCGCAAATGTCACTCTGATGGCAACCTCAGGGTGGTTTATTGCTGCTATGGCGCTAGCTGGGGTTCATGGTATTACCATGAACTATTTCACTCCCGCTGCAATTATCCGCTTCAGTGCCATTGTGCGAACAATGGGGCGTTATGCAGAACGATTGGTTACCCATAGCGCAACACTGCATATCCTCTCGCAATTGCGTGTCTGGTTCTATCAGCAGATAGAGCCTTTAGCGCCAGCAGGGTTGGAATCATTTCGTAGTGGTGACCTGCTGAGTCGAATCCGTGCTGACATCGATACCCTGAATCAGTTCTACCTGAGATTGCTTCTCCCTGTGGCTGTGGCACTGACTTCGACTCTGGTATTCCTGCTATTTCTGGCGCTGTTCGACCCTCTACTGGTGATCATAGAGGCGACTCTGCTGATAATCGCCGGTGTTGTACTACCCCTGTTAAGCAATCGTCTCTCATCGTTCAGTAGCCAGCGTATCAATCAGCTCAACAGCAAATTGAGAATGCAGTTGGTTGATGATCTACAAGGTATGGGAGAACTCCTGGTCGACGGTGCAGATAAAAGACACACCCTCTATCTGGCAGAGTTGAGTGAAGAGCTGGCCCTGCATCAAAAACGTATCAGCCAGATCAATGGACTCAGCCAGGGTATGGTGGGTCTATGCGCCAACCTGGCGATGTGGCTGATTCTGATCTATGCCATTCCCATGGTGCAACAGGCTGAGTTACCGCCAGCACAACTGGCCATGCTAGCACTATTTACCCTCGCCAGTTTTGAAGCGGTTGCCCCGCTGCCCCTCGCCTTTCAATCTCTCGGCGAGCAACTGGCTGCTGCCAGGCGGATTTTCAATCTGGTCGATCGCCAGCCTATGGTCCAGGAACCGATTCAAGAGATGCCACTCACCACAGACCTGACCTTAAATCTGTTCAATATCAGCTACCACTATCCTCAACATCAAGCTGGTATCGATGACATCTCTCTACTACTCTCACCCGGTAAAAAGATTGCCCTGCTTGGTGCGAGCGGTTGCGGTAAAAGCACCTTGGTACAGCTTCTGTTGAAATTCAGAAGCCCGGACAAAGGCCGTCTCTCTCTTGGGGGTATCAGATACGAGCAATTGAGTGGCGAAACTGTTCGCTCACACATTTCTGTCTCTGCACAACAGACCCACCTGTTCAACACGACCATCCGCAACAACCTGTTACTAGCTCAACCTGATGCAGACCTGCAGCAGCTTAAAGCCGTCTGTCAGCTTGCCATGATTCACGACTTTATCGAGGCTCAACCGGAAGGTTACGAAACCATGGTAGGAGAATTAGGCGTGAGACTTTCACTTGGTCAGGCACGCCGTTTGACAGTTGCCCGGGCGCTACTGAAACCGGCGCCACTGTTGATACTTGATGAACCTACGGAAGGGCTTGATAACCTGACCGCACAACAGATGAGAGACAACATCATTCAACAATGCCCTGAGCGCGGCATACTTTGGATCACCCATAACCTCTCCGGTCTGGAAGCGATGGATGAGATTCTCATTATGCAGAAGGGACACATTGTCGAACGGGGTAAGCCAGCAGACTTAGTCACCAAGGGTGGTCTGTACATGCGAATGCAGGATCATCATCGATCACTATCATTAATTCAAAAACCTTGAGCCACTAAATATGCTGGATCGAGCAGATATAAACTTTCCTGTTTACTCTCTAAAGTCAGCAACTGTGATAGTCAACTAACCCTAGTCTGTTAGATCTGGCTTTTGTGGTGGGGCATGGCCCCACCCTACCTGTTTGGATACGGTGTAGGGTGGGGCTATGCCCCACCAAGTGCTACTGACGATTATTTACTATCGCATGAACACATCTTCCTTATCAGGGCTTCTGCTAAAAAAGAAAGTCATCTCCGTGCATATCAAGTCCGTAGCCTGGATGGAGTGCAACGGAATCCGGGAGAACGGAGCACCAATCGTCCCGGATTCCGTTGCACTCCATCCAGGCTACCTTGCTTTAATTCTTTAAATATTTTATTGCTTAGAAAACATCTGGATATCTTCTCTGAATCAGCGCAGGAAGAATTAATAGAATTATTGGCGAGAACCAATACCAGTACTCTTCATATAACTGCGTTAAAACTACTAACCATCTTATGCTCTCCAGTCTTCCATTCGCTTCTAGTTGAGGAAAACCAAAGATACTTCATACAGAATGGCTACATTTTGTAGAAAAATTACAGTTCAATGCATCAGCGGGGAGTGCTATCTACTGTTTAAGCACAGTACAATCACCATTTTCGTTACCTCAGCTACACGTTTCAAATCCCACATTTCCACCACATCATTAAATATCCTTCGTGACCCATCCGCCAATGCGGGATAGAATCATGCTTTTTATACTAAGGCTGATCTCTACTCATGCGTACTTCCCAGTTCCCACTCCACACCGTCAAGGAGACCCCGGCTGATGCCGAGATTGCCAGTCATCAACTGATGTTGAGAGCTGGTCTGATTCGAAAACTGGCCTCGGGCCTCTATACCTGGTTGCCCCTGGGACTCAAGGTTTTGCGCAAAGTTGAACAGATTGTGCGTGACGAGATGAACCAGGCGGGTGCACTGGAGGTGTTGATGCCTACGGTTCAGCCTTCGGAACTATGGCAGGAGTCAGGTCGTTGGGAGCAGTACGGGCCGGAACTGCTGCGGCTTCGTGACCGTCACCAGCGGGAGTTCTGCTACGGCCCGACTCACGAAGAGATCATCACTGATCTGGCACGGAATGAGTTACGCAGTTATAAACAGCTTCCGGTCAATTTCTATCAGATACAGACAAAATTCCGTGATGAGGTCAGACCCCGTTTTGGTGTCATGCGTGCACGGGAATTTCTCATGAAGGATGCCTACTCCTTCCATCTGAACCAAGACTCTCTACAGGATACCTATCTGCGGATGCATGAGACCTACTCACGCATCTTTTCCCGGTGTGGATTGGATTTCCGCCCTGTGGCAGCCGACACGGGAAGCATCGGCGGCAGCGCTTCTCATGAATTTCATGTGTTGGCTGCATCAGGCGAGGATGCAATTGCCTTTTCAAATGGTAGCGACTATGCCGCCAATATCGAACTCGCAGAAGCTATCTCTCCCGAGCAGAAACGTACTGCTGCGACTAAGGAGATGACCCTGGTTGATACCCCAAACGCAAAAACAATCCAGGAGTTGGTGGAGCAGTTTGAACAGCCTATTGAGCAGACAGTTAAGACTCTGGTAGTAAAAGCTTCGGAAGATTCTGACACACCACTGATCGCGCTTCTGCTGCGAGGTGACCATGATCTCAACGAGATCAAAGCTGAAAAGTTACCCGAGGTAGCCACTCCTTTCTGCTTTGCCACAGAAGAGGAGATTCGCGCTACTATCGGTGCAGGCCCTGGCTCTTTGGGCCCTGTAAACCTCCCTATACCTTATATTGCTGACCGTAGCGTGGCGCAGATGAGTGACTTCAGCGCTGGTGCGAACCAGGAGGGCAAACATCTTTTTGCCATCAATTGGGGCAGGGATCTGGATGAGCCAGAGATCGTTGCCGATCTGCGTAATGTTCAGGAGGGAGACCCCAGCCCCGACGGCAAAGGAACCCTAACCATTGCCCGGGGTATCGAAGTAGGTCACATCTTCCAGTTGGGCAAGAAGTACAGCGAAGCACTGAATGCAACAGTATTGGACGAAAACGGCAAGGCTGTCGTAATGACCATGGGTTGTTATGGTATCGGTGTCACACGGGTTGTAGCTGCCGCTATTGAGCAGCATCATGATGACCGTGGCATCATCTGGCCAGACGCCCTGGCCCCCTTTCAAGTGGCCATCTGTCCGATGAAAATGAACAAATCCGAACGGGTCAGAGAAGCGGTGGAAAAACTCTATGCCGATCTGACTGCAGCAGGCATTGAGGTCTTGCTGGATGACCGGGATGTCAGACCCGGTTTCATGTTTGCCGATATGGAGCTGATCGGCATCCCCCATCGCATCGTTGTTGGTGATAAATCCCTCGATAAGGATCAGGTTGAATATCGTGCTCGCAGCGAGTCGGAAAACCAGTTCATACCGATCTCCGAAATCGTTGATCGGATTAGCGTACAACTTGCGTAGACCTTACTGGCGGGTCTCTGCAGAGACCTGCCAGTGAAGAACGCTTACTAATAAAGTCCATGAATTAAACAGCAAATATCATCACTTGATTTGACACACCCCCATCAGTGCTAGGACACTACGGGGTTTTTCCGCCCCAGTTGGGTGGACAGCAAGCTAAGAGGCATGAGCGTAATGACCAAGCAGAGTTCTTTTACCCGCGACGAGCTATTACTTTGCGGCAGTGGTGAAATGTTTGGCCCGGGCAATGCACAACTGCCCACCCCTAACATGCTGATGATGGACCGCGTCAAAAAGATTGCGGATGAGGGGGGCGCTTTCGGCAAGGGAGAGATCCTCGCTGAACTGGATATCAATCCGGATCTATGGTTTTTCGATTGCCACTTTCCTGGAGACCCCGTGATGCCCGGCTGCCTGGGTCTGGATGCCATGTGGCAGCTGGTGGGATTCTTTCTGGCCTGGATTGGTAACCCTGGACATGGTCGCGCCCTTGGCGTGGGTGAAGTCAAATTCACCGGTCAAGTACTGCCAACAGCAAAAACCGTCACCTATCACATCGATGTTAAACGGGTAATCACCCGCAAACTGGTACTGGGTGTTGCCGACGGCGTCATGAAAGTTGATGGCCGGGAGATCTACACAGCCAAAGACCTCAGGGTTGGCCTGTTTACCTCCACTGACAATTTCTAAGGGAAGAGTAACCCGCTATCCGTTACACCAGAATCAAAAAGCCGGGAGAGGCAGATTATGAAAAGTCTCTGGAATCAAGCTGAAGCCGGTTTATGCCAAAATGAATTAGCCCTTAGAGTCTATAGCTCCCGCTTGCTCGGCTCTGACCCAGCTCTGGTTCTACATGGTGGCGGCAATACCTCCGTGAAGATTCTCGAACAGGATCTCTTCGGTGAAGATGAAGAGATACTCTATGTAAAAGGGAGTGGATGGGATCTTGCGACCATTGAAGAGCCTGGTTACACCCCGGTCCGAATGAAACATCTCCTGCGCTTGGCGGAACTTGACTCCCTGAGTGACAGTGAGATGGTCAACCAGCTGAAGACTCACCAGACCAGAGCCAGCGCACCCACGCCTTCGGTAGAGGCAATCCTGCATGCCCTGCTGCCCTACAAGTATGTCGACCATACCCACGCCGACGCGATCATTACCCTGACGAATACACCTCAGGGTGAACAGCGGATACGGGAACTCTACAAACATCGTGTGGTAGTGATTCCCTATGTGATGCCTGGATTCGATCTGGCGCGCACCGTAGCACAACACTTTCCCAAACAGGCCCACGCCGAGACACTGGGCATGGTGTTGTTGAACCACGGTCTCTTTACCTTTGGTGATGATGCCCAGCAATCTTATCAACGCATGATTCAACTGGTGGATGAGGCTGAACAGTATCTCAAGCAAAACAGCGCCTGGGAGATCAGCGAACAGAGTCAAGAGCGGGATGTGGCCCCCCTGACCCTGGCCAGTTTACGCAAAGAGATATCTGATGTAGCCGGTTGCCCAATGGTTGTGCAGAGTAACCGCAGCCCATTCGAACTCGCATTCTGTCAACGCCAGGATCTGCAAGAGATTGCGCTACAGGGCCCGGCCACACCCGACCATGTACTTCGCACTAAACAGAAACCGATGATTGGCACTGAAGTCATTGAATATGTCGGCGAGTATCAACGCTATTTCGAAATGCACGCCCTCAATGCTCGTACCCCGGTCGAGATGTTGGACCCCGCTCCCAGGGTGGTGCTCGATCCAGATCTTGGCATGCTCAGCATTGGAAAAAGCGGGCGACAGGCGAACATCGTCGCAGATATCTACCGCCACACCATGGGTATAATTCAGCGCGCAGAGATGCTGGATCAGTGGCAGGCGCTCTCCAGCCAGGAGATCTTTGATGTCGAGTATTGGGAGTTGGAGCAGGCCAAACTGAGAAAAAATGGAAATAGCCCAGCGTTTCAGGGCGAGGTAGCTCTGATTACCGGAGCAGCTTCCGGTATCGGCAAAGCCAGCGTCAATTCAATGTTGCAACGGGGCGCTGCTGTTGTCGGTCTCGACCGTAACCCGGCAATCACCCAGCAATTCCCCGATCAGGACTATTTAGGTATTCAGTGTGATGTTACAGATACACTGGCCTTGAAACAGGCGCTGTTTGAAACCTGCTTACGCTTTGGCGGTTTGGACATTTTAGTGCTCAATGCCGGCATTTTTCCCTCGGGCTGTACCGTAGCCTCTCTTGATGATGCTGTCTGGCGACAGGTGATGCAGGTTAACCTTGATGCCAATCTGGCTCTATTGCGAGAGTCTCACCCCTATCTGAAATTAGCGGCCAGAGGGGGCCGGGTGGTGGTCATCGGCTCTAAAAACGTGCCCGCCCCTGGTCAGGGTGCGGCCGCCTACTCCGCATCCAAGGCAGCACTCAATCAGTTGGCACGAATCGTTGCACTGGAGTGGTCAAACGACAACATTCGCATCAACAGCCTGCACCCTGATGCGGTTTTCGATACGGGCATCTGGACAACCCAAGTGCTGGAAACCCGGGCCAGGCATTACGACCTCTCAGTGGAGGAGTATAAGAAACGCAATCTTTTGCGGTGTGAAATCACCAGTCATGATGTTGCGGAACTGACAGCAGAACTGTGTGACCAGCGTTTCAGTAAAACCACTGGTGCACAGATACCCATCGACGGCGGAAACGACAGGGTCATCTGAACAGCAGTAGTGATCAGACTACCGCCAACCCGATTTTAGGAACGCCTTCCACCAGAGTTACACCACGCAGCTTGCTTGCCCTGATCGATTCACCAAGTAGCTCTACCGCCTGTGGGCGGGGAAAACTTTTGCGCCAGGCCATGGCAATACAGCGTTTTGGCGACTCCTGCGCCAATGGACGGGTCGTCAGTTGATCCCAAGGGAGATACTCCCCACCAATGGCAGAATCGGGAAGAATGGAAATACCGATGCCGCTGGCTACCATATAGCGAATGGTCTCAAGAGACCCCCCTTCCAGACTCTTTTGAAGAGTTCCTTCACTGTTTGCGGTCTTTAAACACCTCGGACAGATCATTTTCACCTGCTCTCGGAAACAGTGCCCTTCACCCAATAGCAACACATCTTCCTTTTCCAGCTGTTCAGTAGTAATTGCCTCACAGGCTGCCAGTGGGTGATTTACCCGCATCAGAACGGATAGAGACTCTTCGTATAGAGGCCTTGTGGCAATTCCCGGTTCATCATAAGGCAGGGAGACAATCACCACGTCCAACTCCCCCTGCTTCAATTGCTCAGTCAGATTCGCTGTGAAATTCTCTTTGATTATCAGACTCATACCACTAGCCCGAGCACTCAATGTCGGAATCAGATAGGGAAAAAGATAGGGGCCTACAGTATAGATAGCCCCGACATTCAAGGGGCCTACCAGCTGATCCACACTCTGGCTGGCAAGTTGACGAATTGTCCCTGCCTCTTCCAGCACCCTTTGCGCCTGAGCCACTATACGCTCACCCGCCGATGTCAGACTGACCTCTCCCTGGCCCCGCTCAAACAGACCTACCCCAAGCTCCTCTTCAAGCTTTTTCACCGCAACACTCAGTGTTGGCTGGCTGACATAGCAGGCTTCGGCGGCATGGCCAAAGTGTCGTTTTTGGGCTACAGCAACGATGTATCTAAGTTCATTCAGTGTCATGATATATATTGTAGACGAGGCTATAGAAAAAATTAATAGATGTAAAAATGTTAACGCTTCAGCAAAAATGGAAGCTGATTATGGAATAATTCCTAAGTTTAGGACATTGAAGCAAAAAATCGGTTTTTGCTTTGGCCATTCCTGTTCTAATATTATGACAATATAACGATGATCCTGCTGGGGCCTGGAGATTCAAATTGCTCGTCAGCTTTAAAAACAGAAAGATGAACCGCTCTATGAGTAGCCATCCCGACCACAAGCCAGAAATTTTCAGGCAGCTGCCTGATGATGGATTAAAGGTACTGCAAATCACGGATAGCCATCTCTATGCGGACCCGTCACGCTGTCTATTGGGTATCAACACCCTAGAGACATTCGATCAGGTATTGGGTCAGGCGCTACAGGAAGCTGGCAGACCGGATATCATATTGGCCACGGGTGACCTGGTGCATGATGCCTCTGACAGTGGCTATAAGCGCCTGCTCGGTAGATTAAAACTGACTGAAATCCCAACCTACTGTCTGCCCGGCAATCATGATCAGCCGGCAAAAATGAAGCAGATACTCAACCAGGAGAACGTACACTGCATATCCAGTGTACAGGCTAAAGAGTGGTCTTTGATATTCCTTGATTCCACCATTCCGGGCAGTGATGGCGGTGCCATCAGTGAATCTGAGCTGGTATTACTGAAACAGTTACTGGAGTCACATCCGGAGAGACACACCCTGATCAGCATGCATCACCACCCACTGCCTGTAGGCAGCCGCTGGATGGATACGATGGTACTGGAGAGATCGAAACCCTTTTTCGATCTGATACTGAGCAACCCCCAGGTAAAAGGCGTACTCTGCGGACATATCCACCAGACCTTCGAGGCCACTCATAAGGGTCTTAAAATCCTCGGCAGCCCCTCCACCTGTGTACAATTTTCCGCCGGTGAGGACGATTTTGCCATCGACGCAACGCCGCCAGGCTATCGCTGGTTGAGTCTGCAACCGAATGGTGAAATCCTAAGCGGTATCAGTGCTCTTCCTGAGATCCCTTCAGGACTTGATCTGGCTTCCATCGGCTACTGAATAATCAGTCAAGTTTGACAGCAACCGGCTCTGCCACCTTCATGGCCTGTTTAGTGTGCTTGATTCTTAGCGCAACCACTTCTACCCCGGATTTCTCGACCACCCTACGCAAGGTTTTACCATATTCCGGATCAATCTTATCTGCTGGCGAGAAGTAGTTACCTTCAGGACGATTGAGGGCATATATCATCACCCCTCTGCTACCAGACCCTGATAACTCAGCCAGCTGCTCCAGGTGCTTACGTCCACGCAGGGTTACTGCATCAGGAAAACCAAGACCCTCGCCTTGCCACAGGGTTACGTTTTTAACTTCAATCCAGACATCAGCTTTGCCATCTCCAGGCAGCATAAAGTCAAACCTGGATCGCTCTCCATGACTCTCGTAGGGCACCTCCCTTTTGACCACCTGGTAGTCTGCAACAGATTTAATAAGCCCCGCCTTGAGCGCCTCTTCCACCACAGGATTGGTTCGTCCAGTGTGGACACCAACCCAACCCTGCCCCATATCAACCCGCTCCAGAGTCCATGGGAGCTTCCTGCGTGGATTATCATTAAAGCTGATTTGTACCGGAGCCCCAGGCTCCCAGCACCCGGACATACTCCCCGTATTCGGGCAGTGCACAGTCAGAATCTCTCCATCAGACAGCTCAACATCTGCTAAAAAGCGCTTGTAGCGTTTGATGATATGACCATTTGTTAATGGCGGAAGCCTCATCGGGCACTCTCCTGGTAAGCAAAGACAAAGTGCTGTCCTGGGTTTATCACAATACGGCTTAGTGTATTATCTCCGTAATAGAGAGTTGCGGTATAAAATTTCGACAACAAATAAATACCCGCAAGAGTAGAAAACGACCACCCCATCAGAGGTATCACATAATGACACGCTTGAAATGGCTTACGGTTTTTACCCTATTAGTATTGGGTGCTTCGGAATTATCAGCCGAAGACCAGCAGACTGGTAGACACTTCAATGTCAATCCGAACAACATGATGGGTGGCATGATGAATCCCATGCGCAACATGTTTGGTGGTTACGACAGGGATCGGGGTGGTTATAACAATTACAACAACACCCCCTACTATGGACCTCAGGCATATCCAGGCTATCCTCAGGGGCAACCATATCCAGGTGGATATGCACAACCACCTGCGAGCTATAACACACCTGCTGCCCAGTATCCTGCCAACCCAGGGTACCAACAACCCGTTCAACAGCCATTGCCAACTCCAAGCTATAGAGAGCAGGCCTCCCCAAGATATCAACCAGCGCCGGCAACGGGGTCGACAAAGCAATACGGATCTGCGCCACAAGAGCAATTCCGCTTTCGCCCCATTGAGCAACAAGCCGCAGCGCAGAATTCCGCACAAACTCTCAACACGCCCTACCAACAGGCCCCAACATCCGCACCCCAGACACCATCGGCATACTACAACAGCCCCACCTCTCCACAAGGTATTCAACAGCCACCTGCTTACCAGAGCAGTTCAGAGGGTGCCTCGGCCAGCTACACCCCATATAACGAAGCAACCGAACAGCTTGAACCGACGATGAAGTTCAGGCCACTCGATCAACCGGGATACTCTCAATAGGCGCGACAGCAACTGCCAGGTATAGATTGCTTGGGTGGTTTTTAAATAATAAATCAGTCCCGGCTACATGGGTTGGGGCTCGCTGAACCAAACGTTATAGCGAAAACCAAATTGGGATAGCCCAGAGTGTCACTCAGCCAATGGAAAAATCACTGAATAACTGTTGATCAATGACCTCGCAGGAGACCCCAGAGACTCGCGCATCCGCCGGACCTTTGCGGAGCCAATTCCTGAGTTCGTCAATCGCCTCCACTGCACCACAGGCGACTACCTCGACTCGACCATCACTCAGGTTTTTGGCGTAGCCTTTGATGCCTAGACCCTGAGCAACATGTCTTGCTGAAGCACGGTAAAAAACCCCTTGAACCTGCCCACCAACATAACAGCGTACACAGACAGGTACGGTTTCACTCCGATCATTCATCCGCAATCCTCAATACTGCCTTCTCCCCTGCTCTGATCAATGTTGACTCAGGGACTTGAAAAGTCGCCTCCAATGGGTAGCGCGCACCATTTGCATCTTCTGAAACAGGCTCTAAACCGAGCCGGGATATCTCTCCTTTCAACCAGCTCCCCCTCACGCCAATCTGCACGGCAGTACCACTCTTCAGCTTATCAGCGCCTCGGGCATCTATATCAGTCACTGCTTTCATCCGGGTGGTATCGCAAAAAAGGAGCAATGGTACCGCCTTATCCCGATTCACAACTGCTTGTCCTGGCTGGACATATACTCTCTCTACAACACCATCGAATGGCGCTGTGATCTTACTGTACTCACGTTGCAAGCGTATCTTCATCAACTGCGCATCCGCCTCCCGGTAAGCAGCATCCGACATGGCTGCCTCTATCTCTGCCTGCTTACGTTCATGATCTGATAACAGGGTGCGGTCATATAACTCAAGTGCACGATCCAACTCTCTTTTTGCTTCAGCATTTTGCTGAACCGTGGCTTCGAAACGAGACTCTGCCGCAGCGAGTTCACTTTTATAGGCTCGTTGGTCGAGCTCTATTAAAATGGTTCCCCGGCTGACAGCCTCTCCCTCATTCCCATTCACACGACTTACCATGCCGTCCACAAAGGTACTCAACTCAACCCGTTGATACCAATCTGTCACTGCCTCAAAATCCTGAGCCATCGACTGCCCACTGATCAGTAAACAGAAAATCATCAGCACCCTCATCACTATCCCCCTTTTCTATTTAATATTATCAACCGCGCTACTCGGTTCTATTTTGTACTCGGACGAAACCACATGAAGTTCGTGATAGTGGCTCATCGTACTTTCTATTGACCCGGCGACCAAATAGTTTACTTTCAGCCATGGTGATTCTGCCTGCAGCGAGGCATGAAAAGGCCTAGGGCCTGTTAACACTAATCGAATAGGCCCTAAGGCACCGCTGCACTCTCCTCTTGATCCAGCAATCCACCAGTCAAGGCCTTGAGATGAGCCAATACCAACTGGATTTGATAGCTATTCTTGGCACTCTGATACTGAATTGCTGCGATCTGGGTCATGGAATCACCCAGATCTGAGGAGAGATCCAAGTCATACAGTGTTCGACTTCGATCCAGATAGAGATCTCGAAAATCACCTGTTACACCAATCTCTTCAGACTCTATACGCAATTGGTCGAGTTCCATCCAATAATCGAGAATCTGCTGCCTGAGAACAAGCTCATAGGAAGCCAATTCAGCCTGCTTCTGTTGTATCAAAGCGCGCTGCTTTGCCTTTACCGCATCGACCCGACTACCTTGATAGAGTGGCAGTTCAAACACCAGAGCTGCTGTCAGAGGGTTGCGTCCCCCAAGCTCCCGCTCATAGGTAGCCGCCTCAAGTTGAGCGCTAATTACTGGATTCGCTTCTGATTCACTTGCCTGTAACTGTTTTTGTGCCGCTTGCAGCTCAGCCCTCAGTTTCCTGAGTCCAGGATTACCCGTGATGGCACGTGCCACTAACTCCTCCACTCCAGCCATCTTAGCCAATGGCTCAAAGCTTGGTATTTCCAAGTCAGCAGGGAGATCGAGTGGACGGTTCAGGCTGTTTGCCAACTGGGAGCGGGTAATGCGCTGGCGATTCTGGCTGACTCTCAGCTTGCGTCGGGATTGCTGATAGAGGCTCTCCAGTTCCAGCATATCTACGTCAGACACTTTACCCATTTCATTCTTGGTGCGGGCACGATCGAAACGAATGTAGTCAATCGAGAGGGCCTCATTATCTCTGGCATTCTCTAAATCTGCCAAAAGAACATTAAAGAATCGGGCCATCACATCCAATCTGCGTTGTTGACGAACCTCTACAAGCTGCCAACGACGGGACTCCAAGTTAGCGTCTGCCGCCTCAAGTGCATGAGAGGTACGACCAAAATCATAGAGTTGCTTGCTTATCCTGAGTCTGGCCAGACTGTCATTATGGGTCTGATATATGGCAATTTCTGAAGGCTCAATAGCGCGTAACTCCGCACTCACATCGATGCGTAAATCATCTCCTGCATCAGCCTCTAGTTTTTCTGCTTCTGACTGGGCCAAGGCGGCATCTGCCAAAACCCGTTCAGGATGCCCATCATCAGCCAGACTCAGGGCATATTCCAGAGAGAGCGGGGTTGGCAGCGGTTCCAGTGCAACAATATCCAATGGTATGAAAAAGAAGATCAGCAGCAGGCGACCCCGGGAGATTATATTTATAATGCTCGTCACTGCGTCCTAAGTTCCTTTTTTTTAGCCCGTTTATAACGCGAAAAATTTGTCGATTTATAGTGCTCATCCACCACAAATTCACCGAGCCACATAAACTCTTCGGCGCTATTGGCGGCTCCTGTAAAACGGGTAATTAAATTACCATCCAGATCGAAAAAGCCGAAAACAGGGGTTGCGCGCACCTTGAACTGCTTAAAGGCGAAATCCTTCTCCTTCATGAGTTGCCCTTTGAAATCGGCAATCTCCACATCCCCCTCAATATCTACGGTATATATCTGGAAATGTGCTTTGAAATAGTCCTGAACCTCCACTTGATTGAGCACTCTGCTCTTCATCCGATGACAAAAGGGACACTCATCCATTTCAAACATGATCAAAACCCCTTTTTTCCCCTCTTCCCTGGCCACTGTCAGTTCCTCACTGAAATCACCCAGTGACTGATCAAAAAAATAGTTCACAGGATCACGTGTAGCAGAGTTTGCATCGCCAAAAAAGAGGCTGGCCAGGATCAGGAAGAGTATGGATTTTTTCATTATTGCCTCCTCACTCGGTCTCTTCCTTTGTATTGCTCTCTTCATTTATGAAAGACTCAAGGTCTTCCAAGGTAACAGGGCCCACCTGACGGGCAACAAGCTCACCCTCAGGGTTGACCAGAAAAGAGGTTGGTAGTCCAGGTACCCGACCCAATTCGGTTCGAGCCGCTGGCTTTGTCAATAAAATTGGATAACTCAGAAACTGCTCATCAACAAAACTCTTGAGGCGAGGTGGATCAATTCGCTCCATCGCAATACCTAATACCACAGCATCCTTGTCTTTGTGATTGGAATGGAACACTTCCAGCTCAGGTAACTCTTCCCGGCACGGTGGACACCAAGTGGCCCAGTAGTTGACCAACACCCATTTTCCCCGATAGTCAGAAAGACGATAGTTCTTGCCATCAAGCCCTGGAAGCTCGAAATCCACCGCTTCAGCCATTGCCGGGAGAACAAACAGCCACAATCCACAGAAAAAGAGGATACGGCTTAGGGGACTGTTGCACTGCATAAATATCTCCGTTGAATCGATAATCTTCTGGATGGCCGAAGTTTCAGACCTCCATTCTCAGGCTAAATTCCGATAAGTGCAATTAGGGCCTGCTAACACTAATCGAATCGGCCCTAAGGAAAACCTTAATTAGGAATTTCCTATTTGTGGTCAAACTCGCTGGTCATGACTGAAAATCGCCTTGGAGAGGGGAGATAGACTCTCATGAAACCTCAATATTAACCCATTAAAATATAGTAATATTCCATACTTGGTAATTCTTCTGTATCGTGCATGAGTCTAGCATTTGTACGCTAAGTCAGTTTCTACCACACAACCAACAGATCTTACTCAATTTAGGCATTGAATGATTGGGTTAATATCACCGCTTAAGCTAACCTAATAAATGGTATAGTTTGTTTATGGACGCCAAAATATAAAGAAACGGACTGAACAGAAAATATCTATGTTTGACTTTTTTACCAACAAAGCACCCACCAACAAACAACCTCTGTTCTTTGTGCCACAAGCTGATCCTTTCGAGAATCCCCTGGTCGAGACTGATCCTCAGCAACTGGGTCTGTGGGCTACTGCCCTGCCCTTTGCCAACCCCCAGCAACTCGCCGAAAACGTAATTACCAGTCTTGGGCGTCTGAACCGTTTTCCGGGTCAGGTCAAGAAACGTGAAGATTTGATGCAGATCTATGTCACACCAGCCATGCGTCTTCTTCATGGTCTGGAACAAAGAAAGCATCAAGGTCCGATCAGCGATATTCGTCGTGTGATGCTGGAGATGGGCTATGGCTATTGCCATATTGCAAATGAGTGCATTGCCTGCAAGCCAAATAAGAAGGTAATTGCCCGACTCGGCCATGCACTCTATTACGCGACTAAATATTTCATTCTCGATTATCTTCTTGCCTGCGAAGAGTTTGACTGCCGTTCAGTCTCTTCCTACCGCCAATTGTCTCGTTTGATGACATTTGCCTGCGAGCAAAATCTCCAGTTTGTTGAGATGGAGGATAGTGATCAGCCCGAACCGCATCAGGCCACTATCGCCCACCAATTCAACCGCTATATGTTACTGCTGCTTCTTGACCCCTGCCACTTGCAAGAGGGCGAGCCGTGGCTATGCTTCGACTTTTTGAACTCAATCGCCAGTGAAGCCCGTATATCCACACCCACAGCAGATGATGAGACAACCGGGCGCTACATTATCGATCGCCTGGGGGAAGTGCCACCCTATCTTTTTCATGAAGAGTGTCTCGAAAATCTGACACTATCCCGCTTCTCTCTGTTTGACCTCAGCCCTGTCAGCAAGAGCTTACATCAACAGTTACGCAGCCTGGAGCAATCAGAACAGAGCAAACCGAGTAGTCTGAATCAGTTGACGACCAGGGAAGTAAAAAATCTCTTCGCGAGAATGTTGAAAACCTGGCATATACGTCTAAAACGCGATAGTGAACGTCACAACACTTCAGGACAGGTGATGATGTGGGTAGGCGTGCAAAAAGTACACAATTATCTAACAAACCAGAGCGGCTCTGTTGAAAGTGACGAACAAGAGATCACCATGACTCAGTCAGTGGGAATAGCTGGCGCCTCAAGCTCTGTCGCTGATGAGCAAATTCTTGCTTTGCGCAGTAATCAAAGCCGATCGGGAGTCGCTTTATGTATCCCACGTCAGATTTTCACCGGCCAGCTTATTGGTGAATTGATACTGATATCAAACCATGAGAAACGCCACGGCAGCGACTGGAAACTGGGTGTAGTCAAGCGCGCTATGAACAGCGCGAATAACCAGCTTGAAATAGGTGTACAATTTGTTCTTGGTAAAATTGCCCCCATCACAATTCGTCTTGCTCAACCCCAGACAGAAGAGTCACCCAACCCGGATCATGCGGGTATATTTATCGACCAAGGGCACAACAATCGCAGTTCACTGATTGTACCTAAGCACTTTTTTGTGATTGGGCAGGAGTACAGGATTGAAGAGATGATTCCTTCACCCAGCATCAGTCCACTACAACAACTGGAAACAACAGCCCATTTCGAGCGCTTTCGGGTCAAAAGTGTTTAAGCGGTTCCTGTTCACCACTCTCTACTACCGGTTCGTTCAGCAGCTCTTCAAGTGACCTGTCCATGGTCTGAACTATCGTTAAATTCACCCCCTCTATTAGATCCCTGAGGGCATCAGGCATACCCACCATTTGCCCACTCTCTGGCAATACATAAGCCGATGAGTGGTATAGATCACTCAGCTTCACCTGCCTAAGATCTCGTGCCAATGCCCACCCTTTTTCATCCGCTTTTAGTACCAGGTGGGCACTGTATAGTTTATTCAATGTTTCATCGATCTGCTCTTCCGTGGCAGCAGGAATCTGCATCAGCAGCTGACGAGTGGTCATTGAAACACCTTGATGCTGGGAGCTCCTAAGCTGAGCTAGCAGTCGCAGCGCCAGAAGAAATACCCCTCCCCGCTGATGGTAGTGGGCCCTCCAATCTTGCCGATAGATACCCAGACAGTAGGTAAACTCAGCCCCTAGCATGGTTACCAGCCAGGAGAGATAGATCCAGATCAGAAAGATAGGCACAACAGCCAATGCGCCATAGATCGCTTCATAGGTTGGAAAGGTGGTTACATAGAGGGCAAAACCCCGTTTCGATAACTCAAACAGCAAAGCCGCAAGCAGACCACCCAGTAGTGCATGGCGCATAGGTACTGAACGATTCGGCACCAGTGCATACAACATACTGAATGCTAAGGCTGAAATTGCTACAGGCATGATACTTAGCAACTTGGAACGTACCATTACTACCGCCTGTGCCTGCTCGATCAGAGGAATCGACACCAGGTAGGAAGTCACGCCCACACTCACCACGATCAGTATGGGACCAAGAGAGAGAATCGCCCAATAAACTGTAAATTTTGCCAATGGTGATCGGCTTTTCCTAACATGCCAGATGGTATTGAATGCCTTATCGATATTGCTCATTAACAGTAAAGCGACCAGAATCAGAAACACAAACCCCACCCCGGTAAGCTGCGCCGCTTTTTGGCTGAAATTCTTCAGATGTTGCTGCACGGCTTCACCCGCTGCCGGTACAAAGTTCTGAAATAGAAAATCCTCAATCTGTTCTGACATCCGTTCAGAAGCCGGGAAGACTGAGAACAGGGCCAGTACCACAGTCATCAGCGGCACCAGGGAGAGTAGTGTGGTGTAGGTCAAGGCAGCAACATGCTGTACCCCACCATCAGCCACGAAATGGTGTATCAGCAATCCGAAAAACGAACGTAGATGCTGTAAATATGACAACAACCTATGATTAAGACCCTGCAGATTCATCACCGGTTTCCCTTCTGAGTGTAACTTGGTGTCAAGATGTCTATCCTAGTGTGGAGCAGTCAATCTCATATGGATACAATGTCCATCAACCATTAAGAGGTATAACTTACAATGAGCATTGAGATCTATCATAACCCACGCTGCAGCAAATCCAGGCAGACCCTGCAGCTACTGCAAGAACAAGGGTTAGAACCCGATATTGTCGAGTATCTGAAAACCCCACCGGACAAGAAAACCCTGGAAAAGATCCTCAACATGCTCGGCCTGGAACCTCGTGATTTGATGCGTAAAAAGGAGTCAGAATATAAGGAAAATCATCTCGATGATGCAAGCCTGACCCGAAAACAGCTGATCGATGCGATGATTGCTCACCCAAAGTTGATTGAACGGCCGATCGTGATAAAAGATGGCAAGGCAGCAATCGGCCGACCGCCTGAAAAGGTACTGGAACTGATTTAAAGTGCGATACCCTCTAACCCGGAAGTAAACCAATGGCAGAAATCCTGATTTTATACTATAGCCGTCACGGTGCCACAGCTGAAATGGCCCGTATTATAGCCCGTGGCGTGGAAGAGGTAGCTGGTGCTCAGGCAAAACTCCGGACTGTACCAGAGGTATCAACAGTGTGTGAGGCGACTAAAGAGACTATCCCTGAAAGTGGTGCACCCTACATAACAGAATCTGATTTTCGCGATTGTGACGGATTGATTCTCGGCAGCCCGACCCGCTTCGGCAATATGGCTGCCTCGATGAAGTATTGCCTCGATTCGACCAGTCCGCTGTGGATGAATGGCGCAATGATTGGAAAACCTGCCTCAGTGTTTACCTCCACCTCCAGCCTTCATGGTGGCCAGGAGAGCACATTGTTATCGATGATGCTGCCATTGCTGCACCATGGCATGATACTGGTCGGCATTCCTTACAGTGAGACAGCCCTGCTGCATACCCAGAGTGGTGGCACACCCTATGGGGCCAGCCATTTGGCCGGAAAAGAGAGCAAACTTCCCATCACTGAAGAGGAGAAGCGCATCTGCATCACCCAGGGTAAACGTATGGCCGAAACTGCCTTGCAACTACAAAGCTAACCCCTGTCAAACGACTATGCCCACACAACTCCCTCTTGGCTTGAGCATTAGACCCAGAGTCGATTTCAGGCACTTCGTCATAGGCCGAAATGGCGAGGCAGTCTCGCGTTTGCGCACCGAAACCGACCCCTATATCTATCTTTGGGGTGATTCAGGTTGCGGTAAAAGCCACCTGCTCCAAGCGGCCTGCCAGCAATCCCAAGCGAATGGTCAACAACCTGCCTATCTCCCATTCAAGTCTGAGCATGGCCTGCAGCCAGCCATGCTGGAAGGACTTGAGAGCTTCTCCCTGGTCTGCCTCGACGATCTACAGGTGCTTGCAGGAGACAGAGCGTGGGAAGTGGCGATATTCAACCTCTTTAATCAGTTGAGAGAGCATCATGCTCATTTGATCATTGCTTGTGACCGCCCTCCAGGACAACTGGCCTTACAACTACCTGACCTGGCCTCCCGGCTGACCTGGGGCCCTTGTTATCACCTGTTTCCATTGAATGATGAAGAGCGCCTGGAACTTCTGCTCAGCAGTGCGGAATCTCGAGGCATGTCGATGAGTGTCGATACCGCGAGATTCCTACTTCAGAGAACCCCCCGGGACATCCACTTCCTGACGATACTTATCGACCGTCTGGATCAAGCCTCTCTTGCGGCTCAGCGTAAACTGACGATACCCTTTGTCCGGGAGGCCCTGAAACTATGAGGCAATAAGCTGATCAAACCCTGAAACTCCGCAATTAATTACACTGACATCAACAGGTACCCAAATGATAACTACGCAGCAAATCATTGAAAAAAAGTTGCAGGAAAACTTCTCTCCACTCCATTTGGAAGTGATCGATGAGAGCCACAACCATAGCGTTCCCAAAGGTGCTGAATCGCATTTTAAAGTTGTCCTGGTCAGTGAAGCCTTCGATGGGGAAAAACTGATTCAGCGTCACCGCCGTGTAAACAAAGTGCTTGCTGAAGAGTTGAGTGAAGGGGGTGTGCATGCACTGGCACTACATACCCTAACACCTGAAGATTGGTTCAATCATGGCGGTACAGTGCCCAACTCACCAGAGTGCCTTGGCGGATCAAAAAAGGGATAAGGAGCAATGTTCCACTGGCTATCGAGACTCATTACTAAACCGATAAAAAGATCTCCAGCCAGACAAGATCAAGTCGACAAAGAGAGTGGCAGCCTCACACTCTACATTTTTCCGTTTTGCCCCTACTGCACCAAAGTAAGCAGAGTCATTCACAAACTGAATCTGAAAATTGAACAGCGTGATGCTGTAAACGCAACAGCTTATGCTAACGAGCTACGCCAGGGGGGAGGAAAAATGCAGACCCCATGCCTGAGAATCCAACATCAGGATAAGAGCGAATGGCTCTATGAATCCGACGATATTATTCTCTATCTCCGACAACATTTTGCGACTGCAGAAGACCTTACTGAAGACTACTACGCCTAACCAGAACTTCATGCAGTCACAAAATGTTAAAACATCATAAAGATGTTTTCCGGCGAATGCCTTCGCCGGAAACAGTACAGATCAGGCTTTTACTTGATGCCCAATGCGGCAAAACCCATACCCCATAACCTGACAGTTCAACTTCAGAAAGAGAGTCACTGTCTTGACCTGGATCCAGATAAAAGGTGCCAGTATCAGAAAATAGAGCGGTGACATCGGCGTAACCAGACCATTTTTCACAAGACCGAAGGTAATAAAAAAGAGGCCGAAGACAAAAAATGCCACACCGGGACAAACCAGCGCAAAACTGCTTGCATCCCGCTTATCACCGCGAAGATAGTCGTCAAAATATCCTAACTGTTTCATCACCTTATACCCCAGTAAACCTACCATGATCTCAAGTGACAAAATGACCGAGGTAAAGACGAAAAGAGCAGGGTGAGAAAGAGGCGCATCAAGACCGTGATGCAGCCCCATAATAATTCGGATCGTACTGATACCAATCAGGGTAAGAATCGGCAACAGAATCCAAAGGGTATAACTCGACTTCCTGGCAATGCCATGACGCAGCATCGATTTCGTTCCCAACACCAATTTCACAACTGCCAACAAAATAGACAAAGAGAGAAAAAAGATGGAACCGAAAATACCGATTACATTAATCGCCTGGGTGTGACTCATTGCACCAGGGCCGGCAAGACCGGTTGCAATCATCGCAAAAGCAAAGATCGCCATTAGCTGGCTCAGATTATTGTTGCTGTCAAAATCGAAATCCCCTTTGATCAACAGACGCACAAAATAGCTGCCATAGAGCCGCAGAGCATAGATACCAATAGCGATAAAGGCAGCCAGAGCGAAGGGGAAAATCCACTCAATCACCTGCCATAACCCAGGTATGAAAAGTGAGCCGAGAACAAACACTACATTCATACTCATACTGATAGTCAATGGTATCGCCATCAGCGAAACTTCACTGTTACCTTTGCGTAGTGCTTCATAGGCTGAAGTGCGCCGAAAACGCCTGAATGCAATCAGGCTTTTTGCCAACAGATGAAAATGGGCAAATGCAAATCCGACTACAGCCAGCAGATCCAAGGCCAGCAACAGTGCAGCCAAAGGATTCGCCCCCATCAGCACACCCTGAATAGCATCAAATGCGACCATCGGTGTCTGCGGATGAGGCAGCATGAACATCGGATAGAGAAAAAAGGAGATAGTTAATCCCCCCGCACCAAGTGCGGAGAGAAAATAGTTTGGATTAAAAGAAGACTCGTTACTGCTGAGCATGTGACAACCCCTTTCAGGCTGGTTGATTAAAGGACAGGGGATGCTAGCAAAATTAATATATTAATATATGATAATACTCAATCTCTTCAGATCCAAAGGGGTACTTTTAGAAACAGGGCGAAATCAACCCCCACTTTCAGCAAAGTAGTCCTTGGTCAATTTAAACACCACAGGACTGAGCATCAGCAACGCAACAAGATTTGGAATCGCCATAAGCGCATTCAGTGTATCTGCAATTAGCCAGACAAAGTTGAGTTGATCCTGAGCCATAGCGCCGACTGGAATCATGATGATCCAAAGCACACGAAACGGGGTAATGGCTTTGATACCAAACAGGTACTCAACACAACGTTCGCTGTAGACACTCCAACCCAAAATTGTGGTGAAGGCAAAAACAGCCAATCCGATACTGACGATCATGCCACCATAGCCGGGTAGTGCCATTTCAAAGGCACTGGAAGAGAGCGCTGCACCGGTTTCACCACTCGTCCAGACCCCAGTGACCACTATCGCCAGGCCGGTAACGGAACATACGATCAAGGTATCGATAAAGGTTCCCAACATGGCGACGGTACCCTGACGTACTGGATTGTCAGTTGCTGCAGCGGCGTGGGCAATAGGCGCACTGCCAAGACCCGCCTCATTGGAAAAGACCCCCCGGGCCACACCAAATCGAATCGCCGCCCATACTGCCGCACCGGCAAATCCACCTGTTGCCGCTGTCGGTGTAAAAGCATACTTCACTATCTCCGCTATCGCTGCAGGGATCTCTGTGATGTTGAGAAGCAGAATCACGCCACCGCCCAACAAATAGGCAATTGCCATAATTGGAACCAGCTTACCGGCAACTTCAGCAATCCGCCGGATACCCCCGATCAACACAAGCGCAGCCAAAACAGCCATCACAACACCGGTAACAACTGGCGCAATAAGAAGATCCTCATTTTTCAATAGTGCCTGGGCTACCGAATTGGCCTGCACTGTATTACCGATTCCAAAACCGGCCAGTGCACCAAATATGGCAAACAGGGTACCCAACCATGTCCACTTGCTGCCAAGACCATTCTTGATGTAATACATCGGGCCACCCACGTGGTTACCATTTTCATCCACTTCCCGATAACGCACAGCCAGCACAGCCTCTGCATATTTTGTCGCCATACCGACCAACGCGGTACACCACATCCAGAACAGGGCCCCGGGACCACCCAGAGCAATGGCGGTTGCCACACCCGCAATATTGCCGGTTCCGATCGTCGCAGAAAGGGATGTCATAAGGGCGTTAAAAGGGCTGATTTCACCAGCACCCTGCTGCTTTCGTCCGGCCCAGAGCATTTTAAATCCATACTTGAGACGAGCCAGAGGCATCAGCTTCAAACCGAACATCAGGAACAGGCCTGTACCGAGGATCAGGATCAGCATCACCGGCCCCCAGACAATGCCGTTCAGACCTTCGATCAGTTTTTGTATTGAATCCACCCCATACCCCCTTATGTATTTTTTGTTGCATGGCAAACACTTACAGTAATTCCAAACGGAATTACCAAGCATATCGCGGGACTTTAAGCAGTACTTCTGATTCGTACTAACCAGAAGTACTATACACACTCCAAGATGACGGTAAAAACCGATCAGAGAGGATTATTTCTTGAGATTATCTGAGTTGAATACTAGTCTCATACTGATAACTACTACAAATAGCGGGGGATTAACCCATGTCTTTCTGTAAAAGCCTGAAAGGGTACTCCCGAAAAAATGAGTATTTTGCTGATTTTTTTTCCCTGCTGGCGGTAGCACTTCTGTTCGGTACCCTCTATCTGGTGATCAGTAACTATGCAGACCTCATCAGCTGGATGAAAACCGATGCGGTTATCCATGTGCCAATCGTAGTTGCGCTGCTGATACTCGACCTGTTTGTTATCTATCTCTGTCTCAACATCGGAGCTGCCCGCTTAGATGATGAGGATGAAGGCTGTTTCCATACATTCAAAGGCCGCCGATCGGGTAGTGGTTCTGTTGGCAACCTGTTCTCCAGCTGGCTACATCATATGGAACAAGTCGGCAGAAAACATCGCTGAAACCTGTCACAATTGGCGGATGAAAAAAAACTATCATCGCCTTTTTATCATCTCACTGTTTTGTGGCGCAGCACTCCTATTTGATAGTGGTTGCTCTTCACTCTCAACCAGCAGACTGGCTGCCAACCTGTCCAACGCCATGCTTAACCAGACGGACCCGGAAATCGTCCGCTATGGCGCTCCTGCCTATCTCTTATTAATCGATTCATTTATTGCTGAGAGTCCCGATGACCGTGATCTACTCTATGCCGGAGCTAAACTGTATGGGGCCTATGCGGGGGGGCTGGTCAGCGACCCGGAGCGCCGCAAAAATCTCACCCAAAAAGCCATGGACTATGCAACCCAGGCCTACTGCCAGGAGCAGCAAGCCATTTGTGAAAAAGCAGACCAGCCTTTTGAACAGTTTTCCGCAGCTCTGGAACAGGCAAAAGATCAGGAACTCAGCGGTCTCTACATCTATGGTTCCAGCTGGGCAGGATGGATTCAGGCTCACAGTGACGATTGGAATGCAGTTGCAGACCTGGCTAAAGCTGAAGCACTGCTGCTCCAGGTAGTCAACCAGGATCCTGGCTATGAGAAAGGCCGTGCACAGCTCTACTTAGCTGTGATTCGCAGCCAGATACCCCCAGCACTGGGTGGCAAACCTGAACTCGGAAAACAACATTTTGAGTCTGCCATCAACTATTCAGATAACCGGGATCTGATGGCCAAACTGGAATACGCTCGACACTATGCACGCCTGGTTTTTGATAAAACACTACACGATAGGCTACTGAATGAAGTGTTGCAGGCCGATCCAGTAACTGAGGGCTTTACCCTCAGCAACATCATTGCCCAACAGCAAGCTAAATTATTGATACAGGATGACTATTTTTAATATTAACCAAACCGCAACCACTTGTAACAACTGAGTTTTTATAATAGGTTAACGGGAACTAACCGACTTCTACCGGAAAACTGCCATTACCCCCCAAAATCGTATCAACCACCCGATTTGCTATCCGAGGGATAAATTGCTGGGTACTGAGCCCCGCCCATGTAATTTCCGTAGATATGCAATTTTTGCGTCCGATTGATTCAATCAAACGTATTAACTCTAGAGTAATTTGGATCACCTGGTGTGGTGTAACGTTCAGATGGCACACCACACAGGTCTACATACCACCATCGAGGATTAGATAACATGTTCCGTTTGTTGGCTGTTTTAGTCATGACACTTCTGCTTACGCCCGTGGGTTATGCGAAAACCACCTTGAAAATTGCCACTCTGGCACCAGACGGTACCAGTTGGATGAAGCAGATGCGCTCGGCTGCCAAGCAGATTCATGAAAAGACAGAAGGTCGGGTGAAGATCCGCTTCTACCCAGGTGGCGTCATGGGCAATGACAACAGCGTGTTACGAAAAATACGCGTCGGACAGTTGCAAGGTGGCGCAATAACTGGTGGTGGATTGAGCACAATTTACCCTGATGCCCAGATCTATACACTCCCCTTTCAATTTCGAAACCTGGAAGAAGTGGATGCCGTTCGCCAGGTCATGGACAAGCAGATTATTGATGGATTGAAAAAAGAGGGCTTCATAAGTTTCGGTCTCAGCGAGGGAGGCTTTGCATACTTACTTTCAAACTCTCCAGTCAAGACCACAGACAATATGAAGGGTTTGAAAATCTGGATCCCGGAAGGAGACCAGGTCAATGCAAAAATCTTTGGTCAACTGGGCATATCCCCCATTCCTCTGCCCCTGACAGATGTCCTCACCGGATTACAGACTGGGTTGATAGACACCATTGCCAGCGCACCAATAGGCGCCATCGCCTTACAATGGCACACCAGGGTGAATTACCTGACTCAGGTGCCTCTTGCCTATCTATATGCCACTCTTGTCATCAAAGAGAAGGCTTTCAGTAAACTCAGCGCTGCTGACCAGGAGTTGGTCAAACAGACTTTGAGTTCAACCTTTGTCAATCTGAACAGACAAAACCGTGCCGATAATATTGCCGCATTATCCGCACTCAAAAAGCAGGGGATAGAGTTCGTAAGCCCCTCTACACAACAGCAAGAGGCTTGGGAAATACATGCAAACTCAACCCTGAAGACGATGCAAAAAGATGGTATTGTCACCACCGAGCTGCTTGATGAGATGCAGAATCTGATCAATCTGCAACGGACTTCAAATAGTGTTCACTAGTGTACCTCGTCAAGGAGGGGCCATTCCCTGCGAGGCATGCCTTTTGGCTAACCCCTTCCAGACTCGCTGAATGGTACAGAATCTATGACGAGGTACACTAGGGATTATTTCTAACCATCTACAATTGAACACCAATTCGTGCGATAGTGGAGGCCTGTCCGGCAATCTATGTTCAAACAATCAGGTTAATGAACATTGAAGATGCCCCTATCCTTATGATATTTAACGGCAGTCCGTAAGCGAACACACGACGGCTGAGTGTATTAATATCTATGGCCTGGTTAGTACCCCAAACGATCAACACACAACACAGGTAAAGCAAGCCATGTCAGATAAGAATCTGTTTAAACCAGATATAGCTGATGGAGAAAACGAAACGCTGGAAACCTTGTTGCAACAGAAGAATATCACTATTGAACGCATCTTAAGCCCGCCCGACACCATCACCGAAATCACCCAACAGTCTCATGATGAATGGATAACCATCCTCCAGGGCAGTGCAAAACTCGAGATGAACGGCGCGCTCCTCAACCTGCATCGTGGTGATTGCGAACTGATTCCAGCCAATACCCCGCATCGTGTTTTAACCACCAGTCACCAACCCCATTGCATATGGCTTACAGTACATATCCGTTGAATCCATTCAGTGCCATAGGTAACTCTTAACAACTCATGGGCGATCATCTGCAGCAAAGTAATCCGTTTTTTAGATTACTATTCTCCCATCGAGTATAAACAAGAGATCGAACCCATATATATATATACTGTAATGATATACGGTTATAATTGATCCTCATGGCCATCACACTGCAATCCATTCGACGTAATATTCTCCTGTTCGAAGAACTGCTCACAGCACTCTTGCTGGGCGGCATGATTCTGTTGGCAGGTAGCCAGATTTTTTTACGAAACCTGTTTGATTCCGGACTGATCTGGGCAGACCCCAGCTTACGTATCATGGTACTTTGGGTCGCATTATTAGGGGCTATCGCTGCTACCCGTGAAAACAGGCACATTCGTATTGATCTACTCTCTAACTATCTTTCAAATCGCAACAAGGCGCGGCTTTCAGTCATACATAATCTCTTCAGCGCCTTAATCTGCGGAGTCATCGCCTGGCACTCTACACGTTTTGTCTACATAGAATGGCAGGATGGGGCGAAACTATTTTCAAGTCTACCCGCCTGGGTGGGTGAAATAATCATACCTATCGGCTTCAGCACCATGTGTTTGCGATTCGCCATCAACATCCCGCTTCAGTTCATGGACAAGAAACCGGCATGATTGTCACAATTGGACTGATACTACTGGCATTAAGCGGTGCGCCACTGTTTGCAGTAATTGGTGCAGGAGCGCTCTGGGGCTTCTACCAATCCGAGATTGATCTCTCTGTAGTGGCAATCGAATTTTTCAGATTGGCAGAAACCCCGGTATTACTGGCGATCCCTCTTTTCACCTTTTCAGGATATCTCCTGAGTGAAGGCAACGCACCTCGTCGCCTGGTCAGGTTGACCCAGGCCCTGCTCGGTTGGATGCCAGGTGGCATGGCCTTTGTTGCACTTATTGCATGCGCACTGTTTACTGCATTTACCGGAGCCTCCGGGGTAACAATCGTAGCGCTTGGCGCCTTACTCTACCCCGCACTAAAAGAAGCCGGCTATCGAAAAAACTTCAGTCTTGGATTAGTAACAACTTCAGGCAGTCTGGGTCTTCTGTTCGCACCGGCACTACCCTTGATACTTTATGCGGTAGTTGCACAACAGCTGGGTATTGGCGGCTCTATTACAGTTGATGATATGTTTTTAGCGGGCATTCTTCCTGGTCTGTTGATGTTGTTCATACTGATGGCCTGGGGACTCTTTTCCGGCCGTCATTTACAACTCATCCCTTTCTCTTACAGCGAAGCGAAATCTGCTTTAAGGGATGCTATTTGGGAACTGCCGCTTCCGGTCATACTACTGGGTGGCATCTACAGTGGATACTTTGCCATCTCAGAAGCCGCTGCAGTCACTGCGGTCTATGTATTGTTCGTGGAACTCTTCATACATAGAGAAATACCTTTTAAACAGCTCCCCCGTATCATGCATGAAGCTATGCTATTGGTCGGAGGCATACTGGTCATCCTCGGTCTCTCTCTGGCCTCCACCAACTACATGATCGATAGTGATGTACCGGGAATGTTATTCAGCTGGTTGCACGAGCGTGTAGATGACCCACTCACCTTCCTTATATTGCTGAATATCTTTCTCTTGATACTCGGCACCATGCTGGATATCTTCTCTGCATTGGTGCTGATGGTGCCACTGCTGCTGCCAGTTGCTATAGAGTATGGTATTGACCCAGTACATTTGGGCATTATTTTTCTGGCCAATATGCAGATTGGCTATTTCACACCACCAGTGGGAATGAACCTGTTCATCGCCAGCTACCGCTTTGGTAAGCCGATCACTGAAATATACCGCGCCACCCTTCCCTGGTTTCTACTCCTGTTTGGCGCGGTATTGATCATCACCTACTGGCCTTCACTCTCTCTTGCCCTGTTGAACCGAAACTGAGCAGAGAGTTTTCCACCCAGTTCAAACAGCAACAACCCCAACAGAATCATTCCGGTTCCAAACCAGACACGTTCATCGATATGTTCTGAATTAAGCCAGTGGCCAGCCAACAGCGCCATTACCGGAGTCACCAGTGTAATTAAGGCCACTTTGGTGGTCTCTACATATCGCAGGATATAAAAATAGAGTGCAAACCCAAGCACAGAACCGATAACCCCAAGATAGATAATCGATAACAAGGTTCTGTCGCTGATCTCCTGAGGCCAGCTCTCCCCCTGCAGGAACCAGCTCAGAAGAAATAGTGGTACCGCCACCAGCAAACCACCCGTGGTTACCACCAAGCCATGCAACTGAGCATCTATCCGTTTCACCCAAACTGCACTTGCAGAGTGGGTTGTGACTGATATCAACATACCAGCCAGACCAAACACAAAATCAACACCAGCTTCCATACCGACAGTGAAAATTGTCACTAAGCCAACCAGAGAGACCAACACTGCAATCAGTCTTGACGAGTTCAAACCTTGTTCCTTCAACCATATACGGGCCATCAATCCTGTAAAGATCGGCGATAAACCAAATATCACAGAGATCCATCCGGAAGGTATAAACTGAGCAGACCAATAGACAGAAGTCATCGCCACAAATATACCCAAACCAGCCGCCAGATAGGTGCGTCGAGCCTGTTTATGCCAAACCAGACTCAGTCCAAACAGACGCAAAACCAACAACGCCACAATCACACCGATTAACATACGCCCAGTGACGCCAAACAGATATCCCACATCTTGACCACTCCATTGAATGGCCAAAGGTGTAGTTCCCCAGATCAGCAACACCCCAACATAGGCGGCTGGTACAGACATGATATTTCCCTCCATAACGAAAAAGGCCGCAGATGTTTCCATCTGCGGCCTTTTAAAAAATCCTGGTATAAAAACTGTCGTTTAACCTGATCTTCGAACCACAGATGGTACGCCTGCTGCCCAGAGGAACAGTCGGCGCATGGTCACCATCTTGTTGGTCGGTTTGATCTGAATCATGAACTCAGCATTGCATGGATAGAAGCTTCGGGTCAAGGGGAGTTATAAATTCTCTGTAAATGGTCTGTGCTAGTGTGGTGCGTCATACTAATTGACGATTCTGAAAAGGGTATATGGAAAATAGTGATGACTGCTACAATCCACCACTCTGACAGGTTAGACCGGATATTCTCATGACCGATGATCTTGCACAGCTGTTCCCACCCAATGCCATTATCGTCAAGGCTGAAGCGTCGATGTGGAACACCCCTTTGTGCAAAGAAGAGGAGGCCTTAATCGAAGGCGCGGTTGAGAAACGGCAAAAGGAGTTTCGTGCCGGACGTCATTCAGCTCATCAGGCGCTGGAGCAATTGAATGCGCCATGGCTTCCACTACTTCGGGAGAAGAGCCGACAACCGATATGGCCTCCAGGTTACCTGGGTAGTATCAGCCACTGTCGTGATGCCTGTGTAGCTGTTTGTGCAAAATCAGAGGATATGTTTGGCCTCGGAGTCGACGTAGAACCTTTAGAGCCACTACCAAAAGGGGTCGATCAGTATATTCATACCGCAGAAGATAGCCTAACCATGAAATCTGTCGAGATACTGCCGGAGAGGCTGATTTTCAGCGCCAAGGAGAGTATCTACAAATGTTACCACCCGATGCTTGGCCAGCACTTGGGATTTCAGTCAGTCTCTCTTGAAATCGACACCGAGAATAAGCGCTTTAAATTTATACCCACGAAATCGTGTGCTATCCCGTTCCCCAGAGAATTTGAATTCCATGGCCGCTATCTGGTTGACTCAAGCCACCTCTACACTGGATGCTTTTTATCAGCTGTGTAACCCTTAATCTACCCGACCAGCACCGACACAGCAGTTGCATTCCAGCGATCACCGCCAAGTGTAGGCCTTCCACTGCCATTCCAAAGATCTGCAGTCTGTTCTGGTGAGATGGCGTTGATTTTCAATTCGGCGGCTTCCCGGGTTAGCGCATCGACATAGCGATCCCTACCTGCAATATCGATAAGATCGTAGTAGCTGAAATCCTTACCGAATTCACTGGTAATAATATCAATCGTATCGTCAAGAAGATGTGTTTCAATCAGCTCTAAGACGCGCATCTCCACGGCACTCTTCTCTGCCATGACACGCTGATACTCTTCCCAAATAAGCTCTCCGCGACGAAAAAGATCCTCATTCCAGTTTTCAATAGCGTGTCGAACCGGTTGTGTTGCCAGATGAGGGAAATCACGTGACAACTTCTTCAGTTGTGCCACAGCGTCCCTAGCAGCATCTAAAAACTCAAAATTTTCTGAATCACTCATATCAACCCGACGTATAACTGCTTTTTTAAATTAACGGCACAGCAGTTAAATCCTTTATTCCTCCTATTTAGCCGCTCGAACAATCCCTCTACTGGCGAACCCAATCACCACCCCGTATACTTGCCGATCGATCAAATCTATGACACCCAGACAATGTATACGGTTACCAAAGAGATCCATTTTTGCTACGGCCATAGGCTATTGAATCACAAGGGAAAATGCCGTCATCTACATGGCCATAATGCCACTGCAGTGATTCACCTGGAATCGAAACAGCTCGATGAGCTTGGGATGGTCTGTGATTTTTCGGAGATTGGTGACTACGTCAAGCGGTGGATCAATCAACATCTGGATCACAACATGTTGTTGCACTCTGAGGATCCGGTATTACCTCTGTTACAGGAAGCGGGTGAACCAGTCTATGTCATGCCGGTAAACCCGACTGCGGAAAATATCGCACGTTTGATCTTTGACTATGTTGAAGCCGGCGGCTTTCCCGTAGTTGAAGTCTCTCTCCATGAAACAGACAGCGCCTTAGCGAGCTACCGAAAAGCCTAAGCAACACCTCAGCATCTGTTGCGAGCCGATCTCCTCCTCACACAACCTGTGCGGGGGATATCCGCTCCGCCTGATTGGCGAAGCGGGTTAGAGTCCCCTTATCTAAAGTCAGTTGAGTTCGTTGTAACCACGCTCGTCATGCAGAACAATATCGAGTCCCTCGATCTCCTCTTCCTTGTTGACTCTCAGGCCAACCAGCATATCTACCAGCTTGAGGATGCCGAAGGTTACCACCGCAGTAAATACAATCGTCGCCAACACACCGACTAATTGAACCCAGAGCTGAGCGCCCATGGACTCTATGCCATCTGCAAAGCCATAACCTGAAAAAACACCCAAGGAGGTTGAACAGAAAACCCCGGCAAGCAGAGTTCCCAAAATGCCGCCGACACCATGAACCGGAAAAACATCGAGAGAGTCGTCGATTTTCAAGATCTGTTTAAGATAATTGGTTGCGGAAAAACAGATGATGCCCGCCAAAAGACCGATCACCAGCGCACCGGCAGGACCAACAAAACCCGAAGCAGGGGTAATGGTACCTAAGCCTGCAACCATGCCGGTTACTGCACCAAGAGCACTGGGTTTTCCAAATTTGATCCATTCACGAACCAGCCAGGTCATCGCCCCGGTAGCTGCAGAAATATGGGTCACCAGCATAGCCATGGATGCGCTCCCATCGGCAGCGAGTGCACTACCGCCGTTGAAGCCAAACCAACCAACCCACAACATCCCTGCACCGGTGATTGTCATGGTCATGTTGTGGGGCATCATAGATGCGGTGCCAAATCCCCTTCTGGGGCCCATGACCAAAGCCGCCACCAATGCTGCGACACCTGCAGTGATATGAACTACAGTCCCGCCGGCAAAGTCATACAACCCCATACTACCCAACCAGCCACCGCCCCATACCCAATGGGTTATCGGCACGTAGACTAAAAACAACCAGATCGCACTGAACAGCAGCATCGCGGAAAACTTCATACGCTCGGCAAATCCACCAACGATCAGCGCCGGGGTGATGATCGCAAATGTCATCTGAAACAGCATAAACAGTGATTCAGGGATATCCCCTGACAAGGTATCCTTGCCAACACCTGACATCAGCACCCGGCTCAGGTCCCCTATCCAGGCATTTCCCTCACCAAAAGCAAGACTGTAACCAGCGATAAGCCATAAAATTGATACCATGCCGGCAATGGCAAAACATTGCATCAACACGGAAAGAACGTTCTTTGTCCTTACCAGACCGCCATAAAACATGGCCAATCCTGGTAGGGTCATAAATAAAACCAAAGCCGTGGATGTCATAATCCAAGCTGTATTCGCACTATTCATAGTTACCCCTTTGAGTCATTATTCCCCCTCAGAATTACCGAAAACCACAAATTTTATGATTTATTACAAAAAAACGCTTTAATCTAATGTTATCATTAGGTTAGGCTCACAAACAGTCGAATTCCGGCTAAAGTATATGGGTCGATAGCCGCTAAACCCACTGAGTGCTGGCGAATGAACAATATCATACCCTATATGGTCAAAAACACTTGACCATATAAGTAAATATTAATATAGTGTCTCGTGTAGTGAAGTTTTTTTGCTAATCTCGGCTCGCAAACGGACAATTGGATGAAAAACCAGACATCAACACAACCTACCACTGATCGGGTCATCCCTTTCAGGATCGGTAATGTTGAGCAGCTACCCATCCTAGCGCAGGATGAATCCTGCAAAATTATCAAACAGTACTTTGACTATCTTGAGGAAACTCTTACTCAAGAGGATGGTGTGGTTGATATCGAGCAGTTGCGTGAAATGCTCAACGAGGTCTCAGGATTTATCCGCTCCAACAAAAGCCAGATCAGAGCAGATGGTTATGGCCGCATGCTCAAGCGCCTGAATAAGATCTATTCTCACGGCTTACGCCTTGAGGACAACAAAGCCTTCACCAGTACTGCGGTCAACTTCGCCGATATTCTTAATTCCGTCAGTCAGAACTTTACCAGCTACGACTACAGTGAATCTGTCGGCCTGCTTCTCCACTACATGCATAAGATGTTCAACTATCGTGAAGAGGGCTGGCTGGAGGTTTTCGAACACCTGCTCTCAATGCCCGACAATATCCAGATTATGCAGTTGCTTAAAACCCAGCATCTCCAGGAGATTCAAAACTGGGTCGAAGAGGGGGTGGATAACCTGTTTGCTTTGCTGGATGAGCAATTGGAAGTCATCGACAACATCGACGCCGAGATACTTCAATTGGATCAGGAGTTATTGCAACGACGTAAATCGCTTACAGTCAGAACTACAGATCCAACCACGAATGTGGTAATTCCACTTTCGAGAATTCGTGAAAAGCATCTGATTCAAGAGCTGTTTGATAAGAGAAATCAGTTGATGATTGAACGTGTTGCAAAATTGGAGCTGACGGAACTACTTGATGAAAACATTCAGGAGTTCACTGACCGCCTCACTGAGATCAGGCGCAGTGCCTTGATCCACCTTGCGTGGGATAACCCCGCCAAACAGTAAAACAGAAACTGAGCTTTATAAACAAAAGGCCTGACTAGTTCAGGCCTTTTGTTTTTTGAGGAAAGAGAAAAAACCCAGCCCTACTACTCAGCCTCTCCACCAAGGCATATTTCAATCCCTTTTCTCTGACACTATTAACCCTAACATTCTGATATTAAAAGGACAGGCCAACCGTACCATATATACCGGCAACTGCAGTGGTAGAAACGTCTACTGGCGAGGCAGGTTTAACACAGGGCTGGCAGCCGTTGCTGGTTCCAGTGGTAGTGAGATAAAGGCGTGGTCGTTCTTGCCATGGCAGGTCATACAAGCCTGATTAAGCTTTGTGAATGATTGCTTGAAGCTATCCCAGTTTTTTGATGCCACCCCTTCCGCAATGGCCGGCAATCCAGTCTGTAAAAACTCCTCAGCCGTCTCTGCACGCTTCGGTCTGGCAAGCTGCACAACTTTGATCAACTTTTCAATCTCCTCAACCTGGTACTGGGCGAACTCCCATTTAGCCTGTTTTGCAGCCCAGTAGAGGCTCTTGTAGCGCTCACCGATTTCAAACATCCAGTGGGATGTCCCTGGCACTAATCTGAGCAGATTCTCAAGCTGCTCTTCAGGGCTGCTGTCATTTCGCCAGTCATCAGCTTTAACAGGTGATGCAAGAAGAAAAGTGGAAAATACTGCAATTCTTAACGCAATCATTGATTTTTTCCAATTGGGTGTGAATAGAGTGAATATCCGACAAATGAGGGGATAAGTTATTAAACAACAACATATTTCTCACTTTTCGCATATGCTGCCAAGCTGCTTCCACTCGTTCAGTAACAGGAACGAGATAGAGTCACCATGGACCATGCTATGCAGCCGATTCGGCATTCGGTGGATTAATTGAATATTGATAAATAGTGGGGGGAGTCTAGCTTTCAAGCTTGCACAAAAAAACATGCTAAAAACGGGTTTAATATACCTCAAGCAGCCGAGTTCTATCGTCAATTCGGCTTTACTGATCAGACCATAAGTATTACGACACTCAGCCGTCGTGTGCTGGCTCACGGCAAGGCAGTTATTGAAACGAAAAAAGGCCTGACGAATGTCAGGCCTTTTTGATTTGGTAGCAAGGGGCAGATTCGAACTGCCGACCCCAGCATTATGAGTGCTGTGCTCTAACCAACTGAGCTACCTTGCCAGAAGCTATGTTGAAGGGCGAGGAATATACTGATGCCTCACCCAAGTGTCAATATCAGACGTTAAATCGGAAATGGATAACATCCCCATCCTTGACCACATACTCCTTACCCTCAGAGCGCAATTTGCCTGCTTCCCGAGCACCCTGCTCGCCATTACAGGCGACAAAATCCTCATAGGCAATGACCTCTGCACGGATAAATCCCCGCTCAAAATCGGTATGTATGACCCCCGCAGCCTGAGGTGCTGTGGCTTCGGCAGGAATTGTCCAGGCCCGAACCTCTTTCTCCCCTGCGGTAAAATAGGTCTCCAGACCTAATAACTGATAGCCGGCACGAACAACCCGATTCAGGCCAGGTTCTTCCAGACCCATGTCTGCCAGGAACTCACCCCGCTCTTCCTCGTCCAACTCAACGATTTCGGCTTCGATGGCAGCACAGACCGGTACAACCTCGGCTCCCTCATCTGTCGCCAGCGCCACCAGCGTATCGAGATGGGGGTTATTTTCAAATCCACCCTCATCCACATTAGCAACATAGAGCACAGGCTTAATGGTCAATAGAAACAGATCCCGTAACTCAATGACCTGCTCCTCGCTGAGATCCATACTGCGAACCGGTTTACCGCTATTCAAATGGTCCCGCACAGATTCCAGCAATGCTTTACGCACAAGTATCTTCTTATCACCGGTTTTGGCTTGACGGGCAGTTTTGTCCAGCCCCTTCTCCACCGATTCCAGATCGGCCAGCGCCAACTCGGTGTTGATCACATCCACATCACCAGCAGGATCTACCCGACCGGAGACATGCACAACATCATCATTTTCGAAGCAGCGCACTACCTGAGCAATGGCGTCGGTTTCGCGAATATTGGCCAGGAACTTATTACCTAGCCCTTCGCCTTTGGAGGCCCCGGCCACCAGACCGGCAATATCCACAAACTGCATACTGGTCGGGATGATCGCCTGCGGCTTCACGATCCCGGCGATCACATCCTGTCGGGGATCCGGCAGGGGAACCACACCGACATTAGGGTCGATAGTGCAAAAGGGATAGTTTTCCGCTGCAATCGTCGCCTTGGTCAAGGCGTTAAAAAGTGTCGACTTGCCAACATTCGGCAAACCCACGATACCGCATTTAAAACCCATGAATGCTACCCCTGGAAAAAAAGGTGCCAGCATACCGGAAAGTACCGATAATTTGCACCATTACCAGGTATCAGGCCTGAAGATTAACTCAGATTGGGCGCTTACTGAATGGTAAAGAGCTTTCCGAAATTGGCGATCTGCAGGATCTCCCGCACCGCTTCATTACCGTTTATCAGCACGACATTATTCTCTTCTGCAGCACTGTGCTCACGCAATTGCAACAACATACCCATTGCTGAACTATCAAGATAATCAGTCTGAGCAAGATCCACTATGAATAACTTTTCACGTTTTGGATAGCTTTTGTAGGCCTGCATGAAATCTTGATGTGTGGAAAAATCAAATCGACCGGCAATTTTCAGAGTTACTGTTTTTTCATCGTCAGAGAGTTCGCTGATTATGGACATGGGTGCTCCTGATCAAGGCTTATATATTCTCTACACTAGCTAATATCGACACAGACCATGATTGCTGAAGCCCTCTCCCCACGGAAGAGAGGGATCAACAACACAAATATAGGGTACTCTGCCGATGCATATGAATTTCAATTCAGCTTGGGAAACCTGGTGGGCCATGGGGCAATTTTGCTAACTCTCAGAGCTACTGCTGCAGGTGGTCAACCCGATTCAATAGCTCATCCGCCAAAGCCTTGAACTCTTTCGCCGATTGACTCGAGGGCTTGTACTCAAAAATGGTGCGCCCAACCCCTGGACATTCAGCAATCGCCGCCGCTTCACGTATAGGTGTTGTCAGTAACTGATCAGCAAAGTGGTTTTGTAATTTTTCTGCGATCTCTTTACAGAGTTTTCTGCGTGGAAAAAACCGATTCAAGGCAATCCATTGAGTGAGTGGCTTTTTCAGATAGGGCTCGAATTTTTTTAGTGTTTTCAGCATCATCACCAGGCCATTCAGTGACATATGATCAGCACTGACTGGAATCAACGCCTCATCAGCGGCAAAAATCGCATTTGCCACAAGCAAACCTGAAGAGGGGGGACAGTCAAACAGGATAAAATCCTGATCCTCAGTCACATCCTCAAGTCCCTCTCGCAGTAATCGCGCCCGAGTTGCCCCACCATCCTGCAGATATTCTATCTCCTGGAGTTTTTCCCCTGCTGGAATCAGGGTTAGAAAATCCCGGATTCCCTGCCTGACAGCAGAGAGATCAAGTTCATTCATCAACACCCGGTCAATCCCTTTGGTCGGCGCACGAAACAGACCATAGCTCGATGCCAGTTGACCTTGAGGATCGAGATCAATCACCATGACCCTATGTCCGGCAAGCGCCAAGGCATGACCCAGGTTGGTGGTTATGGTGGTTTTGCCCACCCCACCTTTTTGGTTAATAAGCGCTATTCGCCTCATGCCTTGTCCTGTTCTTCATCGTATCCGGAATATCTCATGGTTGAATATTGCGCCTACCAATAACTTTGCCGGAATAGTCTATGCACAGCCGAGGGCTCTGGTAATAGCATCTGTAAGTTATTTGCTTGGTTGGCGGGTCATTTCCAGCATATGACCTTCAGCAATTTATAGTTGAGCCAAAAAAAATCAAACAGTACAAGGCCCTACATTTGCTATCGACCCTGACACCTGATTCTTTAAAAGGACCATGACAGTAAATTTATTGTCTAATAATTAAACAATTGTTGAAGTGCCCAACATTTCTCAGCCATGGTGCCGACATCTGAGGTAAACTCATCTATATTAGGTTTGTTTTGTCTATATGATTGTTATGCATTTTAAGCTCCCTCTACTGTTATTTTTCTTGACCTCTTTCGCCAGCCCCTTAATGGCGGTCACTTTTGACCTGCCTGCTGAGGGAGACGATATTGTGGGTCGGCACTTCAGACTGACCACACACTATGAAGACACCTTCTCAGATATCGCCCGAGTCTATGATATAGGCTATCGCCAAATGGTTGCAGCCAACCCAGAGGTCGATGCCTGGTTGCCTGGTGAGGGCAGTGAGATAGTCGTACCTCAGCAATATATACTCCCTCCTGGCCCACGCGAGGGTATTGTTATCAATCTGGCCGAGTTACGCCTCTACTACTACCCCAAAGAGAGACCAGTGGTAATCACCTACCCAATCGGCATCGGTCGAGAGGGTTGGAGCACACCCACTGGAGTGACGAAGGTGATCGGCAAGAAGGAGGGCCCCAGCTGGACGGTTCCTGAGTCGATTCTCAAAGAACATGAAGCGGATGGTAACCCATTACCGGAAGTGGTCCCTCCGGGCCCTGACAACCCTCTGGGCACTCATGCTGTCTATTTAGGCATGAGTGGATATCTACTGCATGGTACGAATAAGCCTTTTGGGGTCGGGATGCGGGTCAGCCACGGCTGTATTCGCCTCTATCCGGAAAATATCAAACAATTCTTCGATGAAGTTGAAACCGGTATTCCGGTGCGAATCATTGACAAGCCCTATAAGGCAGGCTGGTTGAAGGGTGAGCTCTATGTACAGGTACACCCTCCCCTGGTTGAATATGTGGCGGAAAACGGCCACAACCAAACTGAACTGATCGATGCTGTAATCAGTAAGCTGACTGAAGATAACCGTCGCCCAGACTGGAGACAGCTGCAAACCTATGCAGATCAGCAGACAGGTCTACCTATGCCGCTCTACCTTTTGCAAGGGAACGAGGTGGCGGATAGCCACTGAAAATCGCTGCCATCAGAAAAACTATTTCTCTAATCGCCTGATTCTCTATTGATTCCAATAAAAAACCCCCGTGGAAACATTTTCCAACGGGGGTTTCTATAGCCAATGCGTTACAAAAAAGAAACGCCCGACTTAACGATATACCTTTACTTGGCCATCGCTTTCTCAGACATACGACCGCAACGCTCGTTACAAGCTTCGGCAGTATCTTTGGCAGCATTCGCAGCTTTCATGGCAGCATCAGCTGTACCCTGAGCAGTGGCAGCGTCCAGTTGAGCCTCTTTCGCAGCTTTCATGGCAGCGTCTGCAGCAGCTTGAGCGTTTGCTACATCAGCTTCCAGGCTGCTATTGGTAGCACAACCTGCGAACAGACCAAGACTGAGAATCATAGCGGCAGTTTTGATGGTAGTTTTCATAATTACTCTCGATCTCTCTTGTGAGTTTTACATTGTGTGGCAGACGCTCCGTACCTTTCCAGCTGTTTTTGTCGATACAGAGTTTCCCAAATAGACCCTTTCCAGGTATCTCATGCGATAAACCCCAACCCTGGGGTTAAAACTATCAACGGCCTATTTGGGATGCTCCCAAAAACGAGGGCTTCGCCCTGTAATGCCCGATTAGTCTACTCCAACAAAGATTAGAGCGTACCCGATCGAGTAGAACATTGCGCAATCCGGCTCCCCACCGTTTAACAAGTATCTACAAATCCCAGACTGTAAAGAGCAGTAACATCTGGCACGGAAGCTTGATCCAAAAGTTAAACAAATTCAATGGCAAGATTCCAACTTTTAGAACTTTTTTGCAAATAATCACCGACTTTTAACGTTAATCTACTCGATTCTCGCCATCCCCACCCCTCTGGGATCACTTGCTGCTTCTACTTCACCGGTTTGTTTGTTCCACATAACCCCCTGCATATTGCCATACTTTCTCTGCAGGGATTTAAAGCTGTGGCCCATGGAAGTTAATCGCTTCAGCTGCTCTTCGGTGAAGGCATCCGATTCAAACTGCACCTGATCAGGTAGATACTGGTGATGGAATCGGGGGCGTTTGACCCAGCTATCCGGCCCTTTTCCCTCTGCCATCTCCAGGATCCCAAGCAGCACCATGGTGATGATGCGACTCCCCCCCGGCGTACCTAAAATGGCCACTCGCTGGTCATCTTCCACGAAGCTAGGACTCATGCTTGAGAGCATGCGCTTCCCACCTTCGATCGCATTTGCCTCGCCGCCGACAAGACCATAAACATTTGGCACACCCGGACTGGCAGAGAAATCGTCCATTTCATCATTCAACAGAACCCCTGTGCCTGGAACAACCACACCGGAACCAAAGGGGTAATTAATGCTCAATGTTGCCGATACCCGATTCCCTTGCCGATCCAGAATGGAAAAATGGGTAGTGTCCTGACCCTCCCCCTGTGCGGCTTTTTCACCCAGGACGCTTGGGGTGGCACGCTGCATATCAATCCCACGACTCAATCCCGTTGCATAAAGGGGATGGGTAAGGGTCGCAACCGGTACTTCAACAAAGTCAGTGTCTCCCAGATATTCAGCCCTATCGCGATAAGCCCGTCGCATCGCCTCAATCAACAGATGGTTTTTTTGCGGCTCCGGTAAGGCGGCATAGTCCATCTGATCGAGAATATTGAGAATAGTCAGGATCGCCACCCCCCCTGAAGAGGGTGGTGCAGCACTGGTGATTCTCAAGCCCCGATATGAGCCGGTGATCGGTTTACGCTCGATGACCTGATATTGGGACAGATCCTCCAGACTCCAGATTCCACCTGCCGCTTTAACTCCCTCTACCAGCTGTCGCGCCATCGCTCCCTGGTAAAAACCATCTCTCCCTTCATCTGCAAGCCTTTGCAGGGTATCTGCGAGCTCTGGCTGTTTTATCAGGTAACCTGCCGGTGGTATCTCCCCCTGGGACAAAAATTGTGCAGAGGAGGCAGGATAGGCCTGTAGTACAGGCAGACGCCACTTCACCATTTGCCGATAGAAGTCATCGACTTCAAAGCCTTTTCTGGCGATATCGATGGCAGGTTGAAGTAAAACTTCTAGTGGCAGTTTTCCATAGTGCTCTGCCAGATGAGCTAGGGCTGCTGGAGCCCCAGGAATGGCTGCAGCGAGTGCCCCGTCGATCGATTTGGAAGTGACAATTTCACCCGTTTCATCCAGATAGAGATCACGATGAGCCGCCAATGGCGCTTTTTCCCGACCATCTATCATGGTCTGATAACCATCGCTTGCGCGATGTAGTAACCAGAATCCCCCGCCTCCCAACCCCGAACTATAGGGTTCGACTACAGCCAACACCGCACTCACTGTAACTGCAGCATCGAAGGCATTGCCACCCAGGCGAAGGATTTTGTGACCCGCCTCGGTCGCGAGAGGATGAGCACTGGCTATCGCTGCATTTTGGGGGTTTTCTAATGCCCATGCCGAATTGATACAGAAAAGCAAAATAAAAAGGCTCCGCAAAGGAGCCTTAAACAATCCCGTGGCAAGCGCCATCGTTTTATTCGGATTCGCCAGTGATCTTGAGGTATTTGGCATACAGTACTTCATAACTCTCCTCATGTTCAGGATCTTTAGGAATACAGTCAACCGGGCAGACCTCAACACATTGTGAGGTTTCATAATGACCTACGCATTCCGTGCAAAGGTCAGCGTCAATTTCATAGATTTCATCACCCTGTGTGATCGCCCCATTGGGACATTCGGGTTCACAGACATCACAATTGATGCATTCATCGGTGATTAATAATGCCATTCGGTTCTCTCCTACTCGTTCGGATGTTTAGACTATTTCCCAAGGCTTGTTGACTCCAAATCAGCGTCCTAGATAACACTGTCAGAGTCACGGCGCCGAATTTTAGGCTAGCTATAGCGTTGACTCAATGCATTTTGTACATTGGCATGCACAAATTCAGAAACATCGCCCCCCAAGGCGGCAATCTCTCTGACCAATCCGGATGATATGAATGCAAATTGTTCGGCCGGGGTTAGAAATAAAGTCTCAATATCCGGTGCCAAACGGCGATTCATACCTGCCAATTGAAATTCATACTCGAAGTCTGAAACAGCACGTAACCCTCTAAGAATTACGTTTGCCTGACACTCATGCACAAAATCCACCAGCAGCGTGTCGAAAGCAAGAATCTCAACATTTTCGATCCCCCCCAGTACAGTTTGTGCCAGGGCAAGACGCTGTTCCAGATCAAATGCGGGGTTTTTCCCCGGATTTTTAGCCACCGCCAATATGACATGATCGAACAGTTCCGACGCCCTTCTTACAAGGTCGCTATGTCCGTTGGTAATGGGGTCAAAAGTTCCAGGGTATACGGCTTTAATCATATTTCACTAGCAATTAAACGGAATTATCATAGTAGCAGAAGCTTGAGTATTGAATGACAATTATCACATCAGCCATGGGGTTTCAGTTAAACCGGGCCTATCAACCCTGACTGCAAACCTCATCCGGGCAGTGGCGCACTGGCCAAGCCATATCGGACTTGCCCTGCCACCTTTTCCTTCAATAGCTGCCAACCTTCAGGCAGAACCGGTAATGTCCTGGAGGTCTCTTCTTCAAGATAGATCCGGGCATCGGCAGCCAGCCATCCCTGAGCCAGTTTCTGACACAGGGGACCAAGAAGATTAGCAGAGAAGGGGGGATCAAGAAAAACCACATCGAAGGTTGCAGGCTCCTGTTCCAACCATTGAAGCGCATCAGCTCTCACCACAGTGACCTGATTTAACTTTAAATTCCGCCGGTTCTCCTCCAATTGTCTAACCACCGCAGAAGCCGTATCCAGCATCACAACCTGACTGGCACCTCTTGAGGCGGCTTCCATTCCCAAGGAACCACTTCCGGCAAACAGATCCAGACATCTCGATCCCACGATTCTTGGTTGCAGCCAATTGAACAACGTCTCTCTAACTCGGTCCCCCGTCGGCCTAAGACCAGGAAGATCCGCAAAGGGAAGCCTCCTTCCCCTGTGTTCACCACCGATTATGCGAACTTGGCTTGCTACTTGATTGGACATCTACTCTTCTCTAATCATTTCTTGTACAACCACTGTTGAGCACACTTATTGAGCGGGATAGTGGGTCGACTAGGGCTTACCATCAGCCTGAGCCAATGGATTAGAGAATCTACCCACCTGCACCCGTACCAGACGCTCAGGGTCAACACGGCGTTGGAAGGCATCACGAATCTGTTCTTTGGTGACGGCTCTAATCTGTTCAACAAAAACATCGAGATAGTCCAAAGGTAGTTCGTAGAAACCGATTACAGCAAGATACTCCACAATCTTTCCGTTGGAGGCTATTCGCAAAGGGAATCCACCGGTGATATTCTGTTTAGCCGCTTTCAACTCCTCTTCTGTCGGCCCTTCTGAGATATAACGCGACAGGGTATTTTTCGCCACTTCCAATGCTTCCTCAGCCTGTTCATTTTTTGTCTGCAGACCGAGCTGGAAGAGACCGAGCTGACGCATTGGCAGGAAGTAGCTGTATACACTATAGCTCAGCCCACGTTTCTCCCTCACCTCTTCACTCAGTAGTGAGACCAAACCGCTACCGCCGAGAATGTGATTACCGACATAGAGGGAGAAGTAGTCCTTATCACCCCGTTTCAAACCAGGCTGACCTAGATAGAGGTGGGATTGAGTAGATGGAAAGGGTATCTGTTTAACAATCTCCTTTTCAATTGATTTTACCGGGGGAAGCGGGGGAGTGTGTTCTCCAGCCGGCAGACCACGCATCACCTCTTCTGCAAGCACAGCCGCAAGATCCCGTTCCACTGCCCCAACAATCGCAATCAGTCCGTTTCGAGCCACATAGAGTCGTCGATGTGTCTGCTGAATATCTTCACGGGTTATCGATTCAACCGATGCTTTAGTGCCCGATGGATCTGCAGCATAGGGGTGGTCACCATACACCAGCTGGTAGAGCTGCTTTTTACCAATACTCCCCGGAGACTGCTCATCCCTGATCAACCCAGCCAGTATTGATTGGCGCTCTCGGGCAATGTCATCTGCTGAAAATCGGGGTTTGACCAGTATTGCAGACAGGGTTTCGAGGGTCAGATCGAGCACTTCAGGATCAGTCAAAGACCTCACAGAGACCCAAGCCATATCCCTTAATGAGCCTGATTCCAGTTGTGAACCCACCCCTTCCAGGCGCTCAGCTATCTGCTGGGCACTCCAATCTCCTGCTCCTTCTGTCAAAAGCGTATTGGTGAAAGAGGTTATTCCCGGTTTATCCCCATCTCTTGCGCTGCCGGCATCGAATACCACCCTGATATCAACCATGGGTATTTCAGGTGCATGAACATAGAGTACCTTTGCACCATTCGAGGTCTCCCATGTCTCGATATTGGGAGAAGCCGCAAGCAGCCCTGAAAACAGCGTCAATGCAGATAGAATAAAAAGACGAATCACTGATTTAGTGGGCATGGCGGCCTCCTGCTATAGACTGCTTCATATCACTCTCATCCATTGGCAGAGGCTCAAGCACTGCAACAGTTAAATTATCATCAACCAGATACTTTTCAGCGACCTGCTTGACCTGTTCAGCGGTTACAGCCTTCAGATGATCGACATACTCATCGGCCAATCGCCAATCAAGCCCGACAGTCTCAAGTTGGCCGATCAGCATGGCCTGGTAGAAGACCGAGTCCTTCTCGAAAACCTTGGAGGCTATGATCTGATTGCGCACTCTGGCCATCTCCTCCTCGGTGACCAACTCTCTCTTGAACCGATCAAGCTCTTTGATGATTGCTGTTTCAACCGTCTCAACTGAAACACCTGTCTTAGGAACTGCATCAAGGATAAGCATGCTTGGAAGTCGCGAAAAAGCGCTGTAGCGGGTATCCACCGAGACCGCCAATTGACTGCCCCGTATCAGATTGCTCGCCAGTCGTGCGCTGGCTCCACCATCGAGAATGTAGGTCAACATCTCAAGCGCATAGGGTTCCCACTCCTGCTCGGCTTTACCAATTACTGGCGTTTTAAATCCCATCACCATATAGGGTTGTCGGGCTGGCACCTTCAGTGCTAATCGTTTTACCCCTCGCTGGACTGGTTCATCTCGTGGTTTGGTCATGGAGATCGGCTCAGGCTTGAGCACACCGAAATATTGCTCAGCCAATTTAATCACCTGATCGGGATCCACATCCCCGACCACCACCAGTGTCGCATTGTTGGGTGCATACCATTTACGGTACCAAACCTGTAGATCTTCCACCTGCAATGCATCCAGATCAGACATCCATCCGATTACTGGGATGCGATAAGGGGATGCCTGGTAGGCACCAGTAAGAAAAAGTTCGTAGGTCAGAGACTGAGGCTTGTCTTCAGTACGCATACGGCGCTCTTCTTTGACCACCTCAACCTCTTTTTTAAACTCTTCTGCTGGCAGTAACAGGTTCCTCATCCGGTCGGCCTCCAGCTCGAAGGAGACTTCCAGCCGATCACTCGCCATGGTCTGGTAATAAGCTGTGTAGTCCCTGCCGGTAAAGGCATTCTCATCCCCACCATTCGCTGCAACGATGCGGGAAAACTGTCCAGGGGGATGATTCTCAGTGCCTTTGAACATCATATGCTCAAGAACATGCGAGACGCCGGTAATGCCACCATGCTCATAGCTTGAGCCAACCTTGTACCACACCTGGGATACCGCAATCGGTGCTCGTCTATCCTGCTTCACAATCACCTTCATTCCATTTTCCAGCTGGTGTTCCACAACTTCGGCCTGGGCAGTGCCCAAGGCAAACAGAAACAGGGTCATTACCGTCATCAATCTTTGCATCAAGATCTTCCTTTTTTATCGTTCACGATTCAGCTGGAGCTTTACATATTCCTGTCTCAATCCCGTAACTGGAACAGAGCGAGAAATACTGGCACTTTATCAATGGCCCAGAGGCGCTGTAGAATAGCGCCGGCGACAATCCGATGGCATTGTTTCAGAGGCTCTGAGGATTGTCCAAAAAGCTCCAGGTAAAACTATGAACCTGGGATCAGAGCAGAGTTCCAATCACCCTCTTGGTAATCCCCAATATGTTCGGTTTTGGTAAACGAAAGAAGTCAGCGTCAGAAGCGCCAGCAGAGAAGCCCGCAGTTGAAGAAAAACGTGGCCTCTTCTCCCGTCTGCAGGAGAGACTGACCCGTACCCGTCACAATTTAACCGATGGGCTGGCAAATCTGGTGATGGGTCGCAAGACCATTGATGAGTCATTGCTGGAAGAGTTGGAGACCCTGCTGATTACCGCCGACGTTGGAGTAGAGGCAACCAGCAGAATCATAGATGACCTGACTGATCGGGTAAAACGAAAATCCCTGAACGACCCTGAAGCCCTGACCCAGATCCTCAAACAACATCTGCTGGAGATTCTGCAGAGTTGCGATACACCAGTCAAAGAGCACCAGAATGGCAAGCCTTTGGTGATGATCATGGTGGGGATTAACGGTGCGGGGAAAACCACGACCATCGGCAAACTGGCTCGAAAATTCCAACTCGACGGGGAGACCGTAATGCTTGCTGCCGGCGACACTTTTCGGGCAGCTGCCGTGGAACAGTTGCAAACCTGGGGTGAGCGCAATGAGATTCAGGTTATCGCCCAACATACCGGTGCCGATGCCGCCTCGGTAGTCTTTGATGCCCTACAGGCAGCCACTGCACGACAAATCGATGTGCTGATTGCGGATACAGCGGGTCGCCTGCATACTAAAGCCAACCTCATGGAGGAGTTGGCTAAAATCACACGCGTGATGAAGAAAATAGACCCGGACGCCCCCCATGAAGTACTGCTTGTGGTGGATGCCGGCACAGGACAAAATGCAGTCAATCAGGCGATGCATTTCAATGAATCAGTGGGACTGACCGGGCTGGTCATTACCAAACTGGACGGAACCGCCAAAGGCGGTGTTGTCTTCGCCATAGCAGATAAGGTCAAGGTTCCGATAAGGTTTATCGGCGTCGGCGAGTCTATTGAAGACCTGCGGGAATTTGAGCCAAAGGAGTTTGTCGACGCTCTGTTTGAGAGAGACGCTACAAGTTGATCCATTTCGACAATGTCAGCAAGCGCTACCCTGGTGGCCACACCGGGTTAAGCAATATCAATCTGCGTATTGAAGCAGAAGAGGTGGTCTTTCTGACTGGACATTCAGGTGCCGGTAAAAGCACCTTACTGAAACTGATTGGTCTACTGGAACGCTCAAGTGGTGGGCAGGTCCATGTCAATGGCCGCAATTTGACCCGACTCAAGAATCGCCAGATCCCCTTTCACCGACGGGAGGTGGGGATGATTTTCCAGGATCATCGCCTGCTGCATGACCGTACTGTATTTGACAATGTAGCTCTACCCCTGGTGGTTGCTGGTTTGGGACATAAAGAGATCGGCAGGAGGGTTCGTGCTGCCCTGGATAAGGTCGGCTTGCTGCATAAAGAGAAAAATGCCCCTGTAACACTCTCCGGTGGAGAGCAGCAGCGTGTTGGCATAGCAAGAGCCGTAGTCAGTAAACCCCCCCTGGTGTTGGCGGATGAGCCCACAGGTAATCTGGACCCAGACCTCTCCAGAGAGATCATGGATCTGTTTATGCAATTCAACCAGGTCGGTGTGACCCTGTTGATCGCCTCTCATGATCTGGCATTGATCAGTGGCATGAATAAACGCATGCTGACCCTGACCAACGGCGCGTTGAGTAACGACACCAAGCAGGAGTTCAGGGATGTCACTTAGCAGACTGCTCGCACTCCCTGGAATCTGGTTACAGAGACACGCCCAGGTCTCCCTATTCAGCCTTGGTCGACTGTTCGCTAACCGTGTCTCCTCATTGATGACCTGTGCCGTTATTGGTATTGCGCTCGCCTTGCCTGTCGGTCTGCATGTGATGCTGAGTAATCTGCAGGGAATCAGTGGTGGATGGGATAGCGGAGCAAGCATATCTCTGTTTCTGAAACAAAATATTACAGACACTCAGGCAATTTCACTGGCTGAGAAACTTCGCCAGCATGGACGCATTGAGCAGGTTGAAATGATCAGCCGAGGATCTGCACTGGAAGAGTTTCAGAGTCTCAGCGGCTATGCAGACGCGTTGGAAGCGCTCGACAGCAATCCACTACCCAATCTGCTGGTAATTCAACCGCAAGCGAAATACACCACAGCAGAGACCGCACAACAACTGGTTCAGGAGCTACGCTTGTTACCAGAGGCTGACATAGTGCAACTCGACCTGCAGTGGGTTAGGCGGTTACAGGCCATTACAGTCATAGCGCAACGCGCTGTGGTTGTACTCGCTGGGCTACTCAGCATGGCGGTGCTGCTGATTGTAGGAAATACCATCCGGCTGGAGATTCAAAACCGTAGAACCGAGATTGAGATAACCAAGCTGATTGGTGCAACCAACGCCTTCATCCGTCGTCCATTTCTCTATACCGGGTTCTGGTATGGACTGTTCGGTGGTTTGATCGCCTGGATACTGGTGGCCCTGGCAATCATTCTGCTGAGTGGCCCAATCGCCAAACTGGCTCAGCTCTATCAGAGTTCGTTCGATCTGAGTTCGCTGGATTTTATGACCGTGCTCGTGCTCTTGAGTGGCAGCTCCCTGCTTGGCTTAGCCGGCTCCTGGTTAGCTGTAGGGCGTCATTTGAGCGCAATCGAACCCAGCTAACACACTGATATCAGTAATAATAAACCACTTTTTTCCTATTGAACTTTCCCTCTGCTCACTGGTCAGAAACTACAGTTGGCACTCCTCACACGAGAGTGCTAATATTCACTATAGAAGAAATCTGGGGTAATTTTGCATGAGTAAAGAGATCGCACTGGCCACCATGCCAACTGGTAGTATGGATACTTATATCAGCGCAGCCTTTCAGTTGCCGATGCTGAGTGCCGAAGAGGAACACAGTCTCGCAGTAAGACTGCGTGACCAAAAGGACCTGAAAGCGGCTCAAGCTCTGATCACCTCCCACATTCGCTTTGTAGTACGTGTCGCCAGAAATTACAGTGGCTACGGACTGGCTCTGCCCGACTTGATTCAAGAGGGCACAGTCGGGTTGATGAAGGCGGTCAAGCGCTTTGACCCCGACATGGGCGTACGCCTGGTCTCCTTTGCCGTACATTGGATCAAGGCAGAAATTCATGAGTACATCCTGAAGAACTGGCGTATCGTCAAAGTAGCAACCACCAAGGCCCAGCGAAAACTCTTTTTCAATCTTCGCAGCTCGAAAAAGCGCTTGGGTTGGTTTTCCAAGGAAGAGGTCGACAACGTCGCCCAGGATCTCGGGGTCAAACCTGAGACCGTCATGGAAATGGAATCAAGACTTTCAGGTCAGGATATCGCTTTCGACGGCCCCTCCCAGGACGACGAAGAACAGATCACCCCCGCCCCCGCAGGATATCTTAGCGATATGCGCATGGAACCAGCATCCGTGCTGGAAACTGCGGACAGTGAGACTCAGATGAAAAAGAGCCTGATGTCAGCGTTGCAGGATCTGGATCAGAGAAGTCGTCAGATTTTAGAGGCACGATGGTTAGGAGAGCAGAAATCGACTCTGCATGAATTGGCAGAAGAGTTTCAGGTTTCAGCTGAACGAATACGCCAAATAGAGAAAAGTGCAATGAAAAAGCTGAAGCTGCAACTTGCCAGCCAAGCTAGTTAAATTAGCTCTTCAAGCTGAACTGACTGCATAAAAGTCCTCTCATTCCCACACACTTCTAAAGCTACCTCACCCCTGGCCGACATATGCAGTCAGGGGTTACCTATTGTCTGACTATAATGCCGATGGAATTCCCTGACTTTTTTAAACGGTCTGGTGGCTAACTCCCAATATAAAATACCGCTGCCGGAAGACCATTCAGGACATAGATTCCTGGGAAATTACGCAGGGCGCAATGGAATTTAAAGAGTTTACAATTAGAACGAGATTCACAGCCCACCTTGCTGTAACCTTTCAACACATACGCTAACCATGTTGGCCAAGGAGAAGCAATCGAAAGCAAAATACGGATTTGCCTTACACTTATGTTCTCTTACCTGAATTCCCCGCTAAAACTGATCACCGCCTCGGTTATGTTCTGTCTGGTTGCATTGACCATAGCAGAGATGTCTGGTGTGTTCGAAGATGCTGAATTTGCAGAGGAGAGAGCGTGGCAACACTACTCTGAATCACTTGCAGTCAAACTATACCCATCCGTATCATCAAATAACCATTCAACACTGACCAGGATCCTTAGCAACGCTCTGGCAGATAATCCTCAAGCAATTTCCGCAACGGTAGAAACCCTAACTGGAGAGAAGCTTGAGTTTAAGGCACCCAAACATAATCGTCAGCCTGACTTTTCAATCCCGGATTCATCTCACGCGCTGCATGTGCCGATTGGTTTCGGTAGCAAAGTCGCCGGAACACTATCAATAGAGTTTTTAGATGGCACAACTGAAGAGGCTTGGTCGTTTATAGAGATATCTATTTTAAGCCTGTGGGTTCTTCTGGCTTCACTGATCCTGTTGCTCGCTTACACCGAAAGCCAAAGGCAGGGACTCACAGCAAGATCAATCATCCCTGAACGGGTGCGAGCTGCTTTCAATGCCCTCTCTGAAGGGCTACTGATTCTTGATGAACGACACAGAATCATTCTTGCCAACGACTCTTTCTGCCAAAAAGTTGATCGAAATTTAAAAGCCCTGGCTGATATCGACGCTGACCTATTGCCATGGAAACACAGGGAGGGAACAGATAACCCAAGGAACCTCCCCTGGCATATCAGTCTGAATAATTGTGAACGGGTCACAGGGGTCCCGATACGCCTTGCGCTGAATGACGGAAGCGAAAGAGCTTTTTCAGTAAACAGCGCGCCGATCTTTGACCACAATGGACAGATCAAGGGAGCACTCACCACCTTCGATGACATGACTGAGTTGGAGAAGTCCTATCGGCAACTCAAGTCGGCTCTTTTGAAACTACGCGTCTCTGAGAAGGCGTTGCGAAATAAAACAGTTGAGCTGGAATTTCTGGCGACCAGAGACTCTCTCACAGGTTGCCTCAACAGAAGAGCGTTCTTTAAAAAATTCGATCACCTTTTCTCTATTGCCAAAACCCAAAACAGATCCCTCGTTTTTATAATGGTGGATATTGATCGTTTTAAATTCATAAACGACCACTACGGACATGCCAACGGCGATAAAGTAATCAAATACGTCTCAGAAATTCTAAGTACAAATTCGCGACCCGAGGATGTTGTCGGCCGATACGGTGGAGATGAATTTGCGCTTGTCCTCCCAGATGCATTGATGGATGAAGCCCTCGCTATAGCCGAACGTTTGAGAATGGACATTCAGCAAAAGTGCCACACCTTGTTTACCAACCCCCAAACCGTCACTACCAGTATTGGGTTGGCTGGACTGGAAGAGGAAGTAGAGGACTCCATGTTGTTGATCAACAATGCTGATTGTGCACTCTATGAGGCCAAACAGCAGGGCCGCAACTGTATTATCCAGTGGAATCCCGAACTCAGACACTCAGCACATAAGAGCAAGGATAACCCAGCCAATATAGTTTCCGACTCCGAATGGCGGGAGATGGATGAATCGGAGCGCCATCTGAGAACCGAAATACTTCGACTTGAGGATGTAATAGGCCATCTCGAATCTGAACTCGAATTTAACCGGCAGGAGATGAAACGAAGGGAAGGCAGGGATGAACTCACCGGACTGCCTAACCGATACATATTCAACGACAGGATAGGTCAGGAACTGGCCCGGAGTGAACGTAACCACAAGTTGACCGCCATCATATCCATTGATATCGATAGTTTTTCACGAATCAATGAAGCACTGGGCGTCTCAACCGGCGATCAGATTCTTAAACTGACAGCCGAGCGTCTCATTATCTCCCTCAGAAAGACTGACACCATTGCCGTGGTCGATGAGCAGAGTGAGTACGACTTACCCAATATTTCTCGTATCAACAAAGATGAGTTTGCCCTGGTTCTCAGTGATGTTGAGGATGTGAAATCGGTTACCTGGGTAGCCCATCGCATCTTGAGCCAGCTCAAAAAACCAATGCATGTAGATGATCAGGAACTATTCATCTCATTCAGTATGGGGGTTGCACTCTATCCTCATGATGACGAGACACCGGATGAATTGCTGCATAAGGCGGCTACCGCCAGACGTGCAGCCAAAAGTGATGCTGGTAGCAACCCTGTTCGCTTCTTCTCAAGGGAGATAAACCGCAAAGCCTTTCATAGCATCTGGCTTGAAACCCAGCTGAACAAAGCGATCTTTCATCAGCAGTTCGAGTTGGTCTATCAGCCAAAAATCAACATACTTACTGGACGCATCGTCGGCATTGAGGCTCTCGCCCGCTGGCCCCATCCAAAAGTTGGTTACATTCCTCCGGATGAGTTTATTCCTATTGCGGAACAGACCGGAAGGATCAACAAATTAGGACTCTGGGCATTCAAGAAAGCCTGTACCGATATGCGTCGCTGGCACAAAATGGGGTTTGAGGATCTCTCTCTCAGCGTCAATTTATCCGCCGTGCAGCTGCGCGACGATGCCCTGGCAGAAAAATTTCTGCGGGTCTGCGAGAAACGAAAAATCCCCCCATCAAAAATCGAACTTGAAATTACAGAAAGCACCCTGATAAAGAACTTTGAACACAGCCAGAGCGTAATGTCCGATCTGCACGATGCCGGTATAAATTTTGCGCTCGATGATTTTGGTAAAGGATTCTCTTCATTGAACTATCTTCAGAATCTTCCGATCAGGACCATTAAGATCGATCGGACTTTTCTAAATAACACACTCCCCAACAAACAAACGCAAACCATAGTCGCCGCTATCATTTCAATGGCAAAGAGCCTTGATCTGAAAATAGTGGCGGAAGGCGTTGAAACTGAGGCTCAGCGCAATTTTCTGGAACAACACGAATGTGATGAGATTCAGGGAACCCTCTTCAGCCCACCAGTCACAGCAGATGAAGTGGCTACTCTGTTAAAGAAGGTCAACGGCAGGTGATCTGCCTCAAAAGATTATCCTAAAAGTTGGACAGAGTGAAGTGTGCGTTTGTGGTGGTGCCGGGCATGGCATACAGATCATCACTGAGGTACTTGGCTATCGCCTCTGCTTGCGGATTGGAAAGATAGGGAATTTCACCAAGACATGGCGCAGGTAACCAGGCTCTCAGCGTCGCCAGATTCTCATCCAATGCGGACATCTCTGGATCAACTTGATTCGCCACCCAGCCAGCAAAAGTCACCCCCGCATTGAGCATACACTCTGCTGTCATCAGTGCATGATTAAGACACCCCAGACGCATCCCGACGACCATTACTACCGGTAGCGCCAACCCCCGGGCAAGGTCAGCAAGGGTATCCTGCTCCCCTAAGGGTACATGCCACCCCCCAACGCCCTCAACCACTACACGATCAGCCCGATTCTGCAGAGCTCGATACCCCTCTAGGATCACTTCGAGATCGATAGGATTTGCCGCTTGTGATGCAGCCAGATGGGGGGCTATGGGAGGCTGGTATGCAAAGGGATTGACGCTCTCATAGGGTAGCTCGAGACTTGATTGTGCCTGAATTCGCAAGGCATCTTCATTACGCAACCCATCCTGGGTTTTATCTGCTCCTGAGGCGATTGGTTTCATACCCAATACAATGTTCCCCTGTCGCTGAAGCTTTTGCATCAACCCAAGAGTCACCTCTGTTTTTCCGCACCCGGTATCTGTACCGGTAATAAATAGACCGACCATATTTAACTGCGTCCTAGGACCTGTTAACAGGCCCTAATTGTATTTGATCCAGAGGAATGGCGGTCACCCCATCGACCCTGGGTTGTGACGGAGCCCAGGCATGACCGTAGACCACTTCGTAGCTGGCAGGTAGTTTACTCTCCACCCGCAGCTTCTCATAAGCCTCGATCATAGCGCGCATACGACCCTTACCAGTCAACCCCTTCGGTCGTTGAGCAGTCACATTATGTGCGCCGAGCGTTTTCAGATCGCGCATCAGTGAGGGCACGTCATCATAACTCAGACAGATTCGATCTACATCCACTACCGGTTCCGCAAAGCCTACCTGAACCATGGCATCCCCAACATCATGCATATCTGTGAATGGTGAAACATGACTATTTCCATCTACGGCAGACCAACTCGCCCGCAGCTCTTTCAGCGTACCGGGGCCAAAAGTTGAAAAAAGCAACATCCCGTTCGGTCGTAGCACGCGCAGAAACTCCGCCATGGTTCCCTGTAGATCGTTACACCATTGCAGGGCGACATTCGAGAAGATCATATCGACCGACTGGTTGGCCAGGGGTAGCTGTTCAGCATCACCACAAATACATCGGGGACGGCGAAACCAACGTCCTCGTTTGCGCGCCTGCTGCAGCATTGGAAAAGCAAAATCTAGAGCAATGATCTGAGCTTTATTGTAGTGTTTGCCGAGCGCTTGAGTTGCATCACCAGTCCCCGCCCCCACATCAACAACCAGCTCAGGTTGATGACGAATATAGCTGAGACGCTCTATCATTCTGCTGGCAATCTCCCGCTGCAATTCAGCGACCTCATCATAATGTGAAGCGGCACGGGAGAATGCGGCACGGGCCTGACGTTTGTCTATCCTTGAGGATGCAGCAGTGGTCACGCCATAGCCTCCAGGCTATCAAGTACCAATTTTTCTGTCTCTCCGGGGTGGGACAGAAAAGGTGTATGGGCAGCCTTTTCGATAATATGTATCGCCGCATTTGGCAGCCATTGCTGCAGGATCTCAGAGGCTTTGGCGGGCGCGAGACTGTCCCTCCCACCATAGATCCAGCTCATCGGACAGGTAATTTCCACGAGTCGCTGTCGAAGATCGCACTGTTTTAGCAACTCAAGCCCAGCGTGTAGTGCTTGCGGATTGGGATCTGGACGCTCCTGTAATTTCAACTTGAGTCCTCGCAGCACCTCCACAGCAAGATCACTGCCCAACATTTGCAAGGCCAGAAAACGTTCCAGTGCCCGAGTCATATCATCCCCCATCAACTCAATGAATTGATTCAGGGTTCTCAGTGCCATTGCATGGGGCCACTCTTCACTCTTAACGAATTTCGGCATGCCAGCAATAAGCACAGCCCCCCTGACCCTCTCTGGGGCATTAAGAACCGCCTGCAAAGTCACCATAGAGCCGAGAGACCAGCCAATCCAGGCAGCCCTGTCCGGTGCAACCTCCAGGCAGGCATTCGCCCAGGCATCTATACTCTGCTGACCGTCATAGGGGCTTAATCCATGTCCAGGCAGGTCGATCAATGTCACACGGTAACTACGGCCCAGATGCCGGGCAAAATCATGCCATACAACGGAGTTCATACCCCACCCATGCAGCATCACCAGCGCATCACCGCTACCGAATGTTTCTACCCCCAGCTTCATCTCTGCTTCATCGATAAGTTGTCCAAGGCATCCAGCAATCTATCGAGCTGACGCTCAGTATGGTTGGCACTGAAAGTAAGGCGCAGTCTTGCACGCCCCTCAGGTACAGTAGGTGGACGAATTGCACTGACTAAAATGCCCTTTTCCTGCAGCGCCATGCTCCAACTTAAAGCCTGATCTGCACTACCAGCCAGGATCGGTTGAATCGGTGTATCCGATGCCATCAGCGGCAAACCAATCTGCTCGGCTGCCAGTCTGAAACGCGCCACCAGTTTTACCAGTCTCTCGCGTCTCCAGTTCTCTTGTTGGGCGATACGCAGACTGACACGGGTCGCCTCTGCAATGGCCGACGGCATCGCAGTGGTATAGATATAGCTGCGTGATTGTTGTATCAGTGTTTCAATCAAATCATCACTACCAGCAACGAAGGCTCCGAAAGTGCCAAAACCTTTACCCAGAGTCCCCATCAGGATAGGTGCTTCGTCGATACTCAGGCCAAAGTGACTCAAGGTACCTCTACCCTGCTCCCCCAACACACCTAATCCGTGGGCATCATCAACCATCAACCAGCTATTATGATGCCGGGCAATTCTCGCCAGCTCAGGCAGTGGCGCCAGATCCCCATCCATGCTGAACACACCATCTGTAGCAATCAGTCGATGCTCTGCTTCACAGAGCTTGATCTGGCGCTCAAGACTCTCGGAATCAGCATGCTGAAAGCGCTTTACCTTCGCCTGACTGAGCTGGCCTGCGTCCACCAGAGAGGCGTGATTCAGACGATCCTCCAGAAGACAATCACCTCGTCCCAACAGCGCGGTGATCACACCCAAATTTGCCATATAACCTGTTGAGAACAGCAAGGCTCTTGGACGACCGGTAAATTCTGCCAGCTCCTCTTCCAGAGCATGATGGATAGCTGTATGACCGTTGATCAAATGGGCAGCACCACTACCAACACCATATTCACTCGCTGCCTGCTGTAGTGCACTGATCAACTCAGGATGGTTTGCCAGACCAAGATAGTCGTTACTGCAAAACACCAACATGGGTCGACCGTCGACGACCATCTCTGTCTGCTGAGGCGATGAGACAACTTTACGCTCTCGATAGAGTCGGGCATCGCGCCGACGCGAAAGCTCTTCTGACAATCTGTTCATATCACTCTACTCAGGCCTCGCCAAAGGACGAGATTCAGTCTCAAACTGCCTGAGCTTTCTTGCAGGGCACTTTGGCAGCTTTGACCTCAGTCTCCACCAAAGTCTCTGTCTTCATACCGAGACGCTGCAACAATGCCCTATCATGATCCGCTTCTGGATTGTCCGTTGTCAGCAGACGCTCGCCGTAGAAGATCGAATTCGCACCAGCGAGAAAGCAGAGCGCCTGCATCTCGTCACTCATCTCTCCCCGACCTGCAGAGAGTCTGACATATGAGTTCGGCATCAGAATCCGTGCAACGGCTATGGTTCGTACAAATTCAAGAGGATCCAAATCTTCAACCTTGGAGAGCGGGGTCCCTTCGATCTTGACCAGCATGTTGATCGGTACCGATTCTGGATGCTTGGGAAGGTTCACCAGCTCGCGCAACATGCTGGCACGATCCCGTCTCGATTCACCCATACCAAGAATGCCGCCGGAGCAGACGTTGATGCCTGCATCCCGCACATGTGAGAGGGTCTTTAATCGGTCGTCAAAGGTCCGGGTGGTTATGACGTTCCCATAAAACTCCGGCGAGGTATCCAGGTTGTGATTGTAGTAGTCGAGACCTGCGGATCGCAGACGCTCAGCCTGTGTCTCAGTCAACATTCCCAGAGTCAGACAGGTCTCCATGCCCAGGCCATTGACCGCTTCGACCATCTCGACGACACGTGCCAGGTTTTTATCAGTAGGGTTGCGCCAGGCTGCCCCCATACAGAATCGGTTGGCACCCTTCTCTTTGGCTGCCTCTGCTGCCTTGATGACATCTTCCAATGGCATCAGCTTTTCCGCTTCCAGCCCAGAATCGTTTTTAGCACTCTGAGAGCAGTAGCCACAATCTTCTGCACAGGCACCGGTCTTGATACTCAACAGACTGCTCATCTGAATCTGATTGGGGTCAAATTTCTCGCGGTGAATAGACTGGGCACGAAATAGCAGGTCATTGAATGGCAGATCAAGCAGCTTTTCGATCTCATCCAGACTCCAGTCGTGGCGTATTTGGCTTTCGGTCATGGTATTCACTCGCTAAAATATCAATCTGCTATGCATGGGCTGCCTATGGTAAGCATTGAGCAGCAACAGTCAACCAAGGAAGGTTTACATGGTTTACAACTGGATAAAATCTATACAGCTCCATCTCTACCCCCAGAGCTGCCTTCTCTGCGGCTCTCGCGCTGATTTTGAAACCCGCTTCTGCCAGACTTGTTATGAATCCCTACCTTATAACAACCATGCCTGTCCCTGCTGTGCCCTCCCTCTGCCTACAGGTGTGGCTAAAGGAACCCGCTGTGGCGCCTGCATTCAGCAACAGCTTCCATTCGACTCATGCAGCACAGCGGTACTCTATGAACCCCCTTTGAGCCGCCTGATCAGTAACCTCAAATTTAGACAACATCTTCATCTCACAGCCCCGTTGGCGAGACTATTAATCCATCGACTGGCTGAGCCTGCCCATCTGCCGGAATTACTGTTGCCGGTTCCCCTTCATCCACGTCGCTTGCGTGAACGCGGTTTTAATCAGGCCCAGGAACTCGGGCGGGTAGTGGCGAAGCACTATGGCATTCCCCTGGATAGTCGACTGGTAAAACGCACCAGGGAAACCTCTGCTCAATCGGATCTGAGCGAACTTGAACGGCGAAGAAACCTGCGTAACGCTTTTCGGGTCTATGGCAGCTTAAAGGGCGTCAAAGTGGCTATACTGGATGATGTGGTAACCACAGGATCCACCATCAAAGAGATGAGCATGGCTCTAAACCGGGCGGGAGCCGATAAAATAACAGTCTGGGCGATAGCCAGAACAGTCTCGAACTAAACGTTAAATATAGTTAACCTGGCTAATCATGATCCATTACAGGGTAGAAGTTGATATACTTTATGTATCGTCGCGGGATTATTAATGCGGCGAATTCATTAAAGAAGAATTATGAACAGATGCTTCATGTTCTACCCACAGGACCTGAGGTTGAGCGCAATCTGTTCATGAGGTGCAGCTATGCCAACACTGTGGGAAAAGATCACCGAGGATTGCAGACTAATATCCCTGCCTGATGTCTATATTCGTTTAAAAAATATCGTCGAATCTGCCGAATATCGCCTGGAAGATGTAGCCGATACCATACGCAGTGATCCGGCCCTGACGGCACGCATCCTGAAACTGATTAACAGTCCCTATTTCGGCATGCCCAGCAAGATAGAGACTGTGTTTCGTGCAGTCTCTCTGCTGGGAACACAGCAAATACACGACCTGACCCTCGCCACCTGCATCTCGGAATCGTTGAGTAAAAAGCCCACCCCAGCCCTCGATATGCATCAATTTTGGAAGCGGAGTGTCTATTGCGGTTTAGCTGCACAAGGTTTCGCCCGTCACCTGGGAATGATAGATAGTGAACGTCTGTTTGTCTGTGGACTACTGTATGATTTAGGACACTTGATTCTCTACCAAAGCATACCCAAAGAGACCCAGGCAGCACTTCAGATATCCCAGCAACAATCCTTACCTTTGGTGGAAGCAGAGCGAGAATCAATTGGCCTTGACTACGCCCGGGTAGGGGCCACCCTTATGCGTCAATGGAGTTTTCCCATCTGTTTAATCGAAACGACAGAATTTCATCCTGAGCCGGTTCGTGCCAAACACCACCCCACTGAAGCAGCTATGGTACACATCGCCTCTATGCTGGCCGAAGCGTTCATCGGTAATGGAAAGTTTAATGAGGGGATACTTATACCCAACCCCGCCGCACTGGAAATAACAGATTTGAGTATTGATTTGTCTATTTCTATCGCTGAGGAGGTAAAAAGCGGGTTTGATACCATCCTGGATACCATCTATCCCATGCGCGAAGCTTCCTGAGCCCTTAACGTTTTAGCGGACAAGTACTGCCTCTGGTTGTACGTTTCTTGACTATCTTCTTCAGCTTCGGCTTTTGCACTCGTTTGCGTTTCTTGACAGGTTTAATTGCGTTTTTGGGGACTTTTCGCATCTCCAATGAGGAGAATGTATCGGTATTGATAGCGGCAGATTGACTCCCCTTGGGAGGCGGTGATTGAGAGTAATGAACCTTTCCCTGCTCGTCATACCACTTGTAGATTCTTGCCTGGGACAAGACCGGGTAGGCGAGGAACACGCATAGACAGATATTCACCACAAGGCTCTTCCGCTCCATCATACTACGTTCCTTAAGTTATCCTGTTACTATTTTTTACTGTAAATCAATCATTTGCCTAATAAGATCAATATATCGCACTCAGCCAATACATTCTATAAATCAAGCACCAGTTAATCCGGTAGATGGTGCCGTCTGTCAGACTGACATCCTATGGCTGATTGATCAGAGGTTACCTAAGGGCAGGATAAAACGCTCACCCATATGCTCCATAACCACCCCCTCGGGTAAGATTTCGATCAGATTTGGCCCTTCTGCCAGATAGTCACCTTCACGATATTTTTCCATGTTGATCAGTACATATCGTTTCATTGGCCTGGGATCATAGCTGTGAATATCGATGTTCATCTCAGGTAAATTCGATACAAAACCGCTCGGCATTTCATGCAGGGGCATTGCACGGGGTGGCGGAGGTTCAGGTGGTGCTTTAACCGGGGCTGGCCGGACAGGAGGTAATTCAATAGGAGCGACCTCGGCTTTAACCTGCTCAATTGGCTTCGGCTTTTCCTCTACCGGCAAGGGCTGGACAACCTGTGGAGATTGCCTAACTTCTGCCATAGGTTGAGGATTATTGTTTTGTGGGCGTACTGGTCTGGCAGTCAACTCACCCGACGGACGAGTTATTTCCGGCTCTGACTTGGCTTCTGTCTGGGGCTGTGGCGTACTCTGCATACCACCAAGATAGATTCCAATGCCAAGCATAGCCAAAGCAAAAAGCGATAGAAGTCCCCAGCCAAGCCGGTGTTTACCTTGTCCATCCTGTTCAGACGCCTGAGAAGATATGCCCGGAATCTCACCCAGCTTATGCTGACGTTCGGCTTTTTTCAGTGCCTCCAGAATCAGCGACATATCAACTATCCCCCTTTTCCGTGGTGGAATAGAGAGTTGGTGTTCCATCAGGCAAAGCAACATTATTCAGATAGATCTGGGTCTGTTGTCCTGCAACACCATCAGCCTGTAAGCCACTATTGCTTTGAAACTCCTGTAGCCTGACCTTCAAGGCATTATTAAATCGATCCAGGCTCGCCACTCGGAGCACTGGTCTGCCATCAACAAGATGTAACTGTTGACGCAACCAGGTAACCGCTTCCCCGGTCGAGCCTTCACCAATCAAGGCCAATCCCGCTTGTGGTTTCCAAAGCATTATGAAGCCCCCCTGCCAATAAGGCTTGAGCTGCTCCAGACGGACCACCCCCTGTTCATCTCCACTATCCACCAACAACCAATCACCATCGACGTGGGTTAATGCAAGAAGGCGTTCCTGACGCTCCTGCTTCAGGCGGATCAAGAGCGGACGATTCAGACGCAACAGTCTCGACCACTCTGCCTGGGCATTTAAACATCGTAATCCATATTCGGGGGCCTGCAGACAAGGAGGTACTGATATTTTCAGACTTATCGATGGATCCCATGCCTGAAAAAGCAGCTGATAGCTGTTGAAGCTATCCTGAGGTCGAGCAAAAAGTCTCTGCAAATCGATCTCTTGGGGGGGGGCCTCCTCAGCAACAGGGGGAGCTGATTCAGTCGTGGAAGAAGCTGTGTCATTCGTCTCGACTGGCTTCGGGGTCACAGGGGTAACCTGTTCTGGTTCAACTTTAGCCTCAGGAGCAGGCACTGCTGCTTCAGACACCATTGGCTCAGACTCAGCCAGTAAAGAGGGTTGTTGATCTGACGTCTCTGCTCTCTTGTTACCTGAATCGGTCTGCTGCAACTCCGAACTGAGCCCATTCTCACCGGCAACCGGTTGATTCATTTCAAACCAATACCAACCGCCTGCTGCCACTGCCAACAGCAGAGCAAGAGCAACCCCCAGCCCAACTCCCAATCGGCGAAACCGCTTTGGTTTCTTTCCTCGCACTTCATGCGCTGCTCGCCATATCATACGGCTATCTACCCGTTGCCTACCGCTGGTGTAGATGGCCAGCAGGGCACGCTCGCAAATAGTATTGATCAGACGTGGAATTCCGCGGGAATATCTGTGCAGAAGACGTACTGCCATCGGCGTAAAAAGATCTTCTCTTATTCCCGCCACAGCCAGGCGGTGAGTAATGTAGGAGCGACTCTCCTGGGCAGTTAAAGGCGCAAGATGGTAACGGGCCGTGATACGTTGGTCCACCTGCCGCAGCTCTTTGCGTGCCAGCATCTGCAGCAGCTCTGGCTGACCAACCAGAATAATACGCAGCAGTTTATGGTGGGATGTTTCCAGATTCGTCAACAACCGAACCTGTTCCAGCACTCTCGGACTGAGGTTTTGTGCTTCATCCACTACCAACACAGTGTGTTTACCCTCACTGTGAATTTCCAATAGTCGTTTGGAGAGGATGTCGCTGAGATGTTTTAAAGAGTAAGGGGGGCCTTTGTACGCTACACCAAGCTCATCACAGATGGTTGCCAAAAACTCACGCCGCGAGAGGCGAGGATTTAGAATCAGAGCCACTTCCACATCACCAAGCTGCTGCGCCAAAAGGCTCCTGAGCAACAAGGTCTTACCGGTGCCGACCTCTCCGGTCAACAACACGAACCCCCCATTCGGGCCGGCTCCATAGATCAAATGGGCCAGACTCTCCTCATGCCCCCGACTCAGATAGAGATAGCGGGGATCCGGGGTTATGGCAAAAGGGTTTTCCTTAAATCCAAAATCGCTGAATTTCATTATTTCAGGGACGAACTATTCACATCCATCGTCCGCCTCCCCCTCGTTTTCTGCAGCTATCGCACTCGAAAGCTCTATCCATTTTATTGCTTCGGTTTCATCCGGCTTAACCCACTGTCCTGCGAGATAGATCTGACCCAGCTCATTCGCGGCCATGTAAGAGTAACCCTCTGCAGCCCGTTTCAGCCAGGAGATCCCTTTCTGGGCATCCTGATCAACTCCTTTTCCAAAAAGGTAGAGCATACCCAGCTGAAACTGAGCCTCGGCATGATCCCGTTTAGCCAGGCGCTTGAAAGCCCTGTAGGCTGAGGAGTAATCCTTATTTGTCAATACAGCCAACGCATCATCGTAATCATCGGCTCTTGTCTGTAGCGCCAATAGAATCAACAGACCTGCCAGGAGATATTTTATTGTCGAATTATTCATGATCGCACTATTCTGACACAGGGTGCGGTGAATACCAGACCGGTTAAGCGTTTTTTCCAAGTGGATTTAGCTCCAAAATAGCAAACTGCTGCCAGGTTTTAACAGTTAGACTCTCCAAATGATCTCCAGGCAGGAACTATTCACTGGAAATAGTTGCCATTACACGCAACTTTAAGGATTGTTATCAATCTGATAATAACCAGACCATAACAATTCCGAAACCCATAGATAGCTGTGGTCTGGTTATTAAATATGAAGTCCGGCGACTCAACTCAGAGATCACCAATGCCAGCGCAGGAAAGAACAAAAACATTCGAACAACATTGAATTAGGTGCCTTATGATCAGACCATTCACACTCATATTTCTCCTCTTTGCATCCCTTCCCGTATTTGCACAGCCCCTGGTATCGGTTGAATGGCTACAACAGAACAAGGATAAACCAAATGTTGTCCTGCTAGACCTGCAGAGTAATCAGAACTATTTACGTTTCCACATACCCGGATCAGTTAACACCGAATACGCTCAGTGGCGGGTCGAGAAAAAGGGAGCGCCAAAAATAATGCCCCCGGTCTCAATCATGGAGAAGTTAATCGGCTCTCTTGGGATCGACAACAACAGCCAGGTTGTTTTGATCCCCCTCGGAGCCAGTGCTGGTGATATGGCCATCGCGGCCCGGGTCTACTGGACCTTCAAAGTCCTGGGGCACGATAAGGTATCAATCCTCGACGCTGGCCTGGTGGGATACGCTGAGACCCGTAAATACCCATTGCAAAAGGGTAATCACCAACTCAAGCCCACAACCTTCAAGGCTGACTATAGAGCGGAAATGAATCCCAATGCCAAGGCAGTGAAGATGGCACTTGATGCAGGCACCCTCGCAGTAGACAACCGCACCAGGGCTGAATATATGGGTGTCTACGGCGGTGGAGGTAAGGAGCGTGCCGGCAGCCTGCCAGGTGCGGTCAACCTCAACTACGACTGGCTCACCGTCAATGGCAGTGGAAAATTGCACAGTTTGGACAATTTAAAGCAGATATACGCTGCCAGCCAGGTTCCTCAGGAAGGGCCACAAATCAACTACTGCCACACCGGCAATCGAGCTGCGTTAGCCTGGTTCGTCTCCCATGAACTGCTCGGCAACACCCAGGCCAGACTCTATGATGGCTCCACTCAGGAGTGGGCTGTCGATCCGAGTCTGCCAATGCAACAACAGGTCAGATTAAACCTCTGAGCGGTGATGAGTTTGCTCTCACCCAGCCTCGAGTGTAAATCTTGAACACAGGCAAGCTATTGCTGTCAGTTTCAGGCCTGCTGATTCTGCTAGCGCCTGCCCATGCTGATGAACGCCTACATCTACAGAGGTCAGAGGATATGCAGCAAACTCTCTATCAGGCATTTCTCGATAAGGGGGTAGCCTATCGCCCCCGTACCGAACACTTCAAAAAGGATGGTACCCCCAGCTATATCAACCGCTTGATCCTCGAGGACTCTCCCTATCTGCTACAGCATGCACATAACCCGGTTGACTGGCACCCCTGGTCTGAAGCAGCTTTCCAGAAAGCCAAGCAGGAGAACAAACCGATATTTCTATCGATCGGTTACTCCACCTGCCACTGGTGTCATGTGATGGAGCGGGAGAGTTTTGAAAATCTACAAATCGCTTCCCTGCTGAACCGTGACTTCATAGCAATCAAAGTGGACCGGGAGAGTCATCCCGATGTGGATGAGGTCTACATGACCGCGGTGATGTTGCTCACCGGCCACGGGGGTTGGCCTATGTCTACATTTCTTACTCCAGAGGGTAAACCTTTCTTTGGTGGCACCTATTACACTCCGGATCAATTTACTTCACTGCTGCAGCAGGTGAATCAACTCTGGGGGGAGCGTCGGCAAGAGTTGATCGCCCAGGCAGAAAAGGTCGCCGACGCAGTAGCAGAGAGCAATCGCCTCAGGGGAGAGGCGAAAGCCCTCGATAAAGGGGTAATAGCAGAGGCACTGGGGAGCATGCAGAAGTCATTCGATGAGATCCAGGGTGGATTTGGCCAGGCCCCCAAGTTTCCCAGAGAACCCTGGCTCTATCTGCTGCTCGACCAGGCCGAACGCAATGCGGACGCCACGGCGTTACAGATGCTCACAGTCACCCTCGATCATATGGCCAGAGGCGGTATCTATGACCAGGTTGCCGGAGGTTTCCACCGCTACTCCACCGACTACGAATGGCTGATTCCTCACTTTGAAAAAATGCTCTACAACCAGGCGCATCTCAGCCGCATCTACCTGGCTGCATGGCGTCTCACCGGCAGAGAAGATTTCCGCCGCATAGCCACACAAACCCTAAACTATGTCCTGCGAGAGATGACTTCAGAGGAAGGGGGATTCTATTCCGCCACCGATGCCGACAGTGAAGGGGAAGAGGGTCTCTTCTTTACCTGGACCCCGGATGAGTTGAAATCAGTGCTTACTGAAGAAGAGAGCACTCTTGCAATGGCCCTCTACGGCGTTACCCGGTCAGGCAACTTTGAAGGTCGTAACATCCTCCATCTGCCTGAACAGCTCAACGCGTTTGCCCAGCAGCAAAAACGCTCAGAAGCAGATCTCCTGCAACAGCTGGCGGCCATCAACCGGAAACTGCTATTAACCCGGAACAAACGCACTGCCCCCCTGCGGGACGACAAGATAGTGACTGCCTGGAATGGCATGATGATTACTGCGTTGGCACAGGCTGCCGATCTACTGGATAGCGTTCGCTACCGTGAAGCAGCGGAAATGGCGGCTAATTTTCTTTGGCAGCAGAATCGATATAAAGAGGGGCATCTGTGGCGGGTTCACTTGAATGGTCAGTCATCCATACCAGCCACCCAGGAAGATTACGCCTACCTGTCTGAGAGTTTTCTCCATCTCTATGACCTGACCGGGGAACCGCAATGGCTAAGCCGCGCAAAAGAGCTAGCAGAGGCTTTGACCACCCGCTTTCTCGATCAGAAACAGGGCGGGTTCTTCATGAATGAGGTGGAAAGCAGCATCACCGGCATGGGACGCCCAAAGGATGAAGGCTCTGACAATGCAATCCCCTCAGGCAGCTCGGTTGCGATACACAGCCTGCAACGGCTCTGGCAACGCACAGGGGAGCTGGACTATCGTCAACATACCGATGCTCTGATATCCCGTTTTGCCCCTGCCATAGAAGCAGCCCCCATCAGCTATGGCTATCTGCTCAGTGCGGTCAGCAACCACCTGCATGGAGAGTTGGGAGCACGAGCCTATGCGGGCCAGGGTGGTATCCGCATAGAGGCAGATATCTCTCAGGCCTCTGAACAAAACATACTAAGCGTCCATATCGTCATCCCTGAGGGTTGGCATATCAACACCAATCAACCTAAGAGCAAAGATCTGATCCCTACTCTACTCTCCCTTCCTGAGAGTGGAAATGGGTGGCAGATAGGGCCGGTAACCTATCCTAAAGGTGTTGAAGAAAAACTCGCTTTTCAGCAACAGCCCCTATCCGTTTACGGGGGAAAGATTACCTTACAGACCCTGCTAAAGCGTACCGACAAAAGAGAATTGGAAACCATTACACTCCCTGCAGAATTACAACTTCAAGCCTGTAATGAACAGGTCTGTCTGCCACCGGAGACAGTGACCCTTTGGGTTGATTTTAATAAGAATATCTAAACTTCTGCTTAGGGCCTGTTAACCAAATAATAGAGATGGGTCAGGGTTTTTATGTGTAAAATTGCCGATTAACTATACGATATAGAACCTAAGATCATTGATTTCTTAATCATGGAAGATCACTAATGAAGCTGGACTGGATAAAGTTACTGTTTATTGCTTTCCTACTGAACATAGTTGCGGGCTGTAGTGGAGGAGGGGGAGATGATGAAGAGCCCACTGCAAATGAAGCAAACACCCAGTCTGATACTAACTCTGCCACCAGCACCCTTACCAGCAAGCTTTGGCTAACTTCAGAATGCCTTAAGAGTGGAAAAAATCACTATATAAAAGGTTTATATCAGTTCACATCTAATGGTCAGATTCTATATGGTTACCAGGAGTTTCAGAATAAAAGGTGCTCGATAAAAGCAGAACAGACCGTCCCAAATTATTTTCTAGGTTCTTATCGGGTTATCGGTAAAGAGACACTTCAAGATGAAACTAATGGATTAAAGATACGGATCGATATCAAAGATAACAACCATATCGGATATCTCACACAGACCCAACAAAACAGGTTCTGTGTATCTGAAAACATATTCTTTAGCACTCTCGGTCTATATTTCGACGCAAATGCCACTTCCAATATAAATTATAAAAATTGCTTAAGTGATTCTAATGCAATTAATGATCAAGAGAATACCGACACTGACGTAGAAATTCCAACAGAACCAATTTCAGCTCCAATACCCCCTTCCGATCTGAAGGAACTTCGAGGTGTGATTGTAATGGGAATACAGCCCAGTGGCATGTTTGGTCTAACCGATGATTTCATAGCGCTCTTCAATGATGGAACCTACACTAGTGACCTTGAAACGCTCTTTGCGCATAACCCGCAAATTTCGAAACAACAAAACCCCGCTTCCTGGGGCCAGTGGCAGATGCGCGAAAGTGATAATCAACTCTTACTGAAGGAGAGCGATGATAGTAACTTCAATGACACAAGAGGCAACTGGATCGCAAGACCAGCATCAAAGGGCGAAGCTCTATCAGGGTGCTTTGGAAGAGTTACAACGAGCGGCGATGCTTACGATAGTGACACTACAGTTGGTCTGGCGCAGACTTGGTGCTTTTGGAAAAATGGTAGGTTTACAAATTCTTCAACCGCATTCGGCCACTCTACATCAGCTGTTGATGTCAGTATGTTGTCGATATCGCCAAAAGCTCGTGGACGATATTCTGTTGAGAACTATACCATTCGGCTTATCTATGATGATGGGTATGAAATTCAAGCTGCATTTTGCTTCACTAATGAGAGGAAGAATCACATTACCTTAAATGGTAAACGATTCATGGGCGGAAGTGATTAGCTAGTGTGGTGCGTCATATAAACCCTGTATTTAGAAAGCCGCTCAAGCCGTGAGTGCAAGGCGCAGCCCGCAGGTAATGGTTGTTCCCTTACCAAGGGGTGCAACGCCGCAATCACGGCTTGAGTGGCTTCCCGCAGGGCGAGGCAGGTGATTTAAACGCAAACTGAGATTGGCCTTGTCTAAATATAGGGTTTATATGACGCACCACACTAGGGTTATCCCCAGTGCTCTAAACGATCAAAATCATATAGTCTCCTAGTAGATCAAGGAAATGAGAGACAGGAGATTTGACCATGAATGGTTCAAGCGTCGCCCCAGGTGGCCAACAGACATCAGCTTCAAGCTATCTGCCTGGTGCATTTCGTACTACTCCTCACAGTTCAAGCCGAAACAATTGCGACGCGACTCAAGAGGTCGCTGATCTATTTAGCCAGGGCAGACAGGGAGAGGCGGTTGCCCTTCTGAACAGTATGAAAGATGGACAACCCATGGTCATGCAGCAAGCCTTTGATCGGATGGTCAGCGCAAAACTGCAATACTCGATATCAACCTATGATACTCAGGCCATGCAGACCTTAACCCCCTCTCCAGCTGAAGTAGGAACAGCAATTCGACTGATCAACGCGGCGGGCAACAATCCTCCAGAGATGCCAAACACAACCGGCCTGACTGAACAGCAGAAGTTTGAAGTCTATTCCAGTATTGTCCAGACTCGTGGTGACACTACCGCCCTGAATGATCTAAAGAGTGGAAACAGTGTGGTTGTTGGTCTACGTTCGGAAAACAGCACCTTGGAAAATAGTGGTAGAGGAGTCTATGACGACCGCATTGCTGTCATCTCCAGAGAAGCTAATGGCACGGTACATGTAGAAGAGTTTTTTCGTGTATCAACAGAACCTACAGCACAATACGATGCTAATTTGGCGAACCATCCTGACAACCGCTACAGGCGAGCAGAAGGTGATGATGTGACAGGGGACGGTGTACCTGATCAAGGCAGACTTGCTTCACCACAAACTATACAGATGTACGAGGACACGCATAGAAATCCAGCCTCTGCAGGAGGCACTGACTTTGCCCTAAGACCGACGCAACAGGCAGTCAGTCAAGGGCAAGGTGGCGTAGAAAGATTCACTGCGGGAAATGGTTATATCGATAATAGCGATCCAGCAGCGATCAGTGATCTGAATCGCACATTCAAGATCCACTCCGGAAGCCAGACCAATACTGACTCGGCAGGTTGCACGACCATACACCCAGATGACTATATGCGTTTTGAAAACAGCGTCACCAGCAATAGCTCACAAGGCACATGGAACTACGTATTAACAGAGGTTTCACCATAATCACACAGCATAAATACACCATCGACGCTCAAAGACTTAAGCATGTGCTTGTCGTGCTGCTCTGCTCTCTACAAGCAACTGCCACCCTGGCAGAAGAGGCCTGGTTACCAGCTTCTGAAACAGATTGTCGGCTTGAGGGCTGGTCAAAGGATACTCATCAGGATGGTTTAGAGGTTCGCTCATCAGCAACTGCCCATGCAGAGGTGCTCGGAACCTTACCCGCCTATGTGAAAAATTTTAGCAGCCACAACTTTGGTATTGAGTTCCAGATTATCGGATCGCACAACGGCTGGATGAAGATTACCGGTGCAAAAGACGATCCGAATCGAAGCAACCTGCCGCTTAGGTCTACCTATAGCGGAACGGGCTGGATTCCTGGAGACAGGGTGGATTTTATCGTGCAGTCAGGTAGTGGTTATCTACTTCCGGATGCTGCGAGTCGAAAAGCACTCGACCTTCATGGTGATTGGTTAACCTCAATGGGGGATATAGAGCTTATTGTGGCCTGCGATGGTGAATGGGTACTGCTCGACTATTCCCTTAAAAAGAGACGCAATCAGCAAACCTTATCACTGAGAAAACTATCTATTGATGAACAGAAGGCCTCTAAAGGCCGCGCTTGGTTTCGTGGTATCTGTGCGAACCAGGAAACTACATGTGAAACTGAGACTGCTCTAGACGCTAAAATCGAGTAACAAGCCAATAAACACCACCATGCCGAACAGATTGTTATTCATAAAGGCTTTAAAGCAGGCCTTGGACTCCCGCTCTCGAGTCAACCACTGTTGATAAATGAACAGAATCGCGGCAGCAGCAATCCCAAGATAGTAGAGTTCACCGCGATCGCTCAAAAAACCGATCAGAACCAGTAAGCCGATCATCACAGCCTGCAGCACTCCCATAATAAAATTATCATGCCTGCCAAAGAGTATCGCGCTGGATTTGACTCCGATTTTAAGATCATCATCCCGATCCACCATGGCATACTGGGTATCGTAGATCAGAGCCCATAGGATGGCACTGAGGAACAGTAACCAGGCCAATAGAGGCAAGCTTCCGGTGAGGGCCATAAAAACCATCGGCACTGCCCAGCCAAACGCGGCACCCAGTACCACCTGTGGCAGGTGAGTGAAGCGCTTCATAAATGGATAGAGTGTTGCCAGCCCCAATGCCACAAGAGACATGAAACGGGTGGGCCAATTTAGAAAAATAAGCAGGCTGGCTGCGAGAAGTGAAAGTGCGACAAAAACTGCGATTGCTTCACCAGGTTTCACAAGTCCGGCGGCGATGGGACGGCTCTCAGTTCTGGCCACATGACCATCAAAATCCCGATCTGCATAGTCATTAATTGCGCAGCCCGCAGAGCGCATGATCGCCACCCCCAGACTGAACACCAGAACCATTCCCCAGGGTGGTGAGCCCTCTCCCGCTATCCACAGTGACCACAAGGTTGGCCAAAGCAGTAGTAAAATACCGATAGGTCGATGCAACCTCACTAGCAGAACATAGTTTCTCAAACGTTCTCGCCACTCCCAAGATGGCGACATGGCCATATTCTGAGCACGCCTCGTCATTGTTTGCCACACCTCTGCATCGGCAAATCTGGAAGAAAGAGTTCGTTAATCAAAATCGGCCTGGAATCAACGTAAAATAGAGTTCGCCTGCCCCAGAGTTGCTCTGGCATCTGTTCAAGCTGCGAACTTGCGGCATCAAATAGGGTATGGCCTGGAGTAAGCCGGGCGATCAGTGTAGAACCGCGAGAGACTTTCGGGTCAGAGAAGAGCACGGCACCCAGCGGACGCTCTCCGAGCTGCATTAAACGTCTTGCTGACCCTTTCAGGGTCTTTACGGGTATCCAGGTTCTGGCAAATACCCATGGTGCATCCTCGCACAGCAGAACCACATCACGGATCAGCGCCAAACGCCCCTGTCTGATATGTAGCGCCTGGCGTTCGCTGTTTAGCGGTATATCCCACCCCTGCTGAAGCAGACGCACCCTGAACCTGCCTTCTCCACAATGCTCTATAACCCGCTTGGTCAAAGAACCCGTGTCGCGCAACCAGGCCTGAGCATCAATAGGAACACCGCCATAACGACGCTGTGACCAATCGCTCCAATTGGGTTCCCGTTGTGACCTCTTACTGCTTCGCTGATTCAAGCTATGTTCCTTGAAAAATCTAGATTATCGCACAGCAGACGAGCACTTGACGAACATCTCTAAATAGCAGGAGATCCAGGATGGCTCGATTGATTTCAGGCATCTCAAACCCGCCCATAATCAACACAATCACCCAACCACCTTTTGACCAGGTTTGAAGCGCCAGGTGGATCAAGTTTCAACATCATTTCTGCGGCCTCACGTACATCATCCAGAATATCCTGGTCCCTGATCAGATCGGCAATACGCAACTGCATCTCTCCCGTCTGACGGGTACCAAGCACCTCTCCTGGCCCCCGCATTTCCAGATCTTTCTGGGCAATCAGGAAACCATCTCCTGTTTCACGCAGTATCGCCAAGCGCTCCTTCGCCTGGAGAGACAAGGGCGACTGATACATCAGAACACAGTGGCTCTCTGCACTGCCACGCCCTACCCTGCCACGTAATTGATGTAGCTGCGCCAAGCCCAACCTTTCCGGATTTTCAATGATCATCAGGCTTGCGTTGGGTACATCCACGCCGACTTCAATCACGGTCGTAGCTACCAGCAAGTCGAGTTCTCCCGACTTGAAGGCCGCCATCATCCGCTCTTTTTCATCCTGCTTGATACGTCCATGAACCAATCCAACATTGAGATCAGGCAAGGCCTCTGACAATAACTTCTCTGTCTCTTCCGCCGCCTGACACTGCAGGACCTCAGACTCCTCGATCAAAGTGCAGACCCAATAGGCCTGACGACCCTCTGCGCATGCTGCCTGCACACGGGCAACCACTTCATCGCGACGCCCGCTTGAAATCACTGCAGTAGCCACCGGCTTACGACCGGGAGGTAAACCATCGATTACTGAGAGATCGAGATCCGCATAGGCTGTCATCGCCAGCGTACGCGGGATTGGGGTTGCGGTCATAATCAGCTGGTGTGGTATATGGTTTTGTCGCTGACCTTTTTCCCGCAATGCAAGTCGTTGATGAACGCCAAATCGGTGTTGCTCGTCAATAACTATCAATCCAAGGTCACTGAATGTTACATCATCCTGAAACAGGGCTTGAGTTCCGACAACCATCTGCACCTGACCTGAGGCTATGTGTTGCAAAACCTGCTCTCTGGAGCGCCCTTTGAGTCGTCCGGTAAGCCAGGCTATCTCTACCCCCAAGGGCTGTAGCCATTGACTGAAATTGCGCAAATGCTGCTCTGCAAGCAATTCGGTAGGGGCCATCAATGCAACCTGACTCCCGGCACCTATCACCTGAAGCGCTGCCAGTGCACTGACCACTGTTTTACCTGATCCAACATCACCCTGCACCAAACGCTGCATCGGTTTGGCTGAGGCCAGATCCTCTTCTATTTCACCAACAACTTTAACCTGGGCCTCAGTCAGACTAAAGGGCAAAGCCTCTATCAAATCCTGCTGCAGAGGGTTCTTAACGGGGTAAACAGTAGTCTCAATACTTTGGTGCCTGGCGCGGACAATCAAGAGGCTGATCTGATGCGCCAACAGCTCCTCAAATGCGAGCCGTTGCTGGGCTGGGTGTTGACCGGACAACAACAGCTGCAGATCCACATCCGGAGGTGGTCGATGCAGAAAACAGACGGCTTGAAGCAGATTTGGTAACTGAAAACGACCCAGCAGGGTAGCTGGCAGTAATTCAGGCAGAGAGGTGGGCTGCAGCTCTAAAATATCTAGTAGCTGCCGCATCAACCCCCTTAAGGTCAACTGGTGTACGCCTTCTGTTGTCGGGTAGACCGATGTCAACGCTTCATCTACAGCCATCGGTTTACCAACATTGACTGCCTGATACTCAGGATGAACCATCTCCAGGCTGTTAGGGCCGCTACGGACTTCACCGAAGCATCGTAGACGCACACCCCGAGCCAAGGCCTGACGCTGAGCATTACTGAAATAGAAGAATCGTAAAAACAGGCTCCCGGTGCCATCAGACAAATGCACCATCAACGAGCGTCGTCGTCCAAACTTAATCTCCGACAGATCCACCTCACCTTCGATAACCACCTGATCCCCCCGACGCAAACTGCCAATGGGGTGAACCCGGGTACGATCCTGATAGCGCAAAGGGAGATGGAACAGAAGATCCTGAAGCGAACTGATCCCCAGTTTGGCGAGTTTTTCGGCATTCCTTGCCCCGACCCCTTTCAACAGTGTGACAGGCTGATCGGCCAGACTTTTAGACGAAGTATCCTTGATCAATGTCGACTCGTTTTCACTCTTTTAGATGTAAACTACCCTTCCTACTCAGACAGCAGTCAAGGTAGATCGCTCATAATGAAAATCGGCAGCTAGCTATAAGCCTGGGCCAAACATATGTCGGAACATGGCATGATTGACAGGTTGCCTTAATGATTAGCATGCCAGAACAGGCGGGAGTAAAGCAAAAATGGTGTTTCAGGAAACACTAAACATTCAAACACAGGGCAGGAAGACATATGACATTACCCACCAGGTAGCAGAAATAGTCGCGCAATCGGGTATCAGAACCGGTATCTGCCAACTCTTTATACAGCACACCAGTGCCTCATTGATCCTGTGTGAAAATGCTGATCCCGATGTCCGCTCAGACCTGGAAAGATTCATCTCCAGACTGGTACCTGACGGCGATCCGATCTTTGATCATATCCAGGAAGGAGCTGATGATATGCCTGCCCATGTTCGCTCCATCCTGACCCATCTGGATCTAAGCATACCAATTACTAATAGAGATCTTACACTAGGCACCTGGCAAGGGATCTATCTTTGGGAGCATCGAACCCATCCACACAGGCGTCGAATAATGGTGACACTATTTGGAGAAGCGTAAACAGCCGTCTATTCGAAGACTGCAGCTAAGCTACGTGTTAGGTGTTTTTAAGTTGGGCATGGTGCGGCAGGGCCGCACCCTTCTACATTAGTGAATCCAGCCAAACAGTAGCGGCTTTTTGCCGCGTCTGAAGATGCTTCTATTAATCCAGCTTTACCCGTCCGCCAAACAAGCGACCAACCAGACTTTTTTTGGATTTCCGCACCCACTCTTCCCTTTCACTAAGCAATACCTTTGAAAGGTTGACCAAGGCTTGAAGGGATTTGGTCTTGGCTATCTGCATCCTTATTTCAGTCTGCTCAGTAGCACTGTTCCAGGGCCCGCCATTGTTTTTACGAATAAAACTGACGACATGCTGATGCAGAGCGTTACGTAGTTCAGCAACCAGATCTGCTTCTGCTTTTTTCGGATCTCTGCCCACCAATCCCTGAACATATTTCTTGGCTTGTTTCGGAGTCACCAATTTCAATGTCACACAATCATTGGCTAAAAGATGTTCCATTTCAGCACGCCGATCCTTAAGACGTTCCGGCATCGACTTGGCGTCTGGTACATAGCCTGATTCTTTCTTATGATCGCGCTCAGGTTTGGGTTGTTTTTCCTGCTTCTCTTCGCCATCATCAATTGGATTATCGGAGGTTGAGGAAGCCTCGTCTACGGCTGGACCAGCCTCATTCAGCTGGTCAATTTCCCGCTCAAGCCAAGCCGCTTGTTCATTCAGGGCTGCATGAAAATCTGTGATAGAGCTATCATCCGATAGCATTGCCATAGTTGCTTCTTCGAGTATCTGTACATAGTAAGAAATTATACTGGGATCAGAAACACCACGGGATTGGCAGATAACAAAGGCCCTGCCCTTTATATTTACCTGCATCATCTGCTGAAGTTTGTTGCTCATCACGCTCCGATATCTGTTGACATCAAAATGTGGGCTTTTTTACAGCTAACCCATTATGAATCGATTTCCATAACTGCATCCATCTCTACTTCTGCACCTTTTGGAAGTGCGGCCACACCAATAGCTGCCCTTGCCGGGTAGGGTTGTGAAAAGTAATCGGCCATCACCTCATTTACTACAGGAAAATGGACTAAATCGGTAAGAAAAACGTTCAGTTTAACGACATCAGAAAGGTTTCCGCCAGCCGCTCTCGCAACTGCATGCAGGTTATCGAACACCCTTCTGATTTGCTGTTCAATACCACCCTCAACCATCTCCATAGTCTCGGGAACCAAGGGAATCTGACCCGACAAATAGACTGTCTGACCAACTTTAACCGCTTGGGAATAGGTTCCTATAGCTTGCGGAGCCTGGTCAGTTCGGATGATTTCTCGACTCATTATGAAATTCCTCTTTTTTTATTGGACCTGCCATATGATCCTATACTATTTATCTGTCAAAGAGATAAATAAAAGCACATTGCAAGAACTCAAAGCTCAACACTTAGTGACTGAATCCTCTACTTGACTCGATTGATGCGCATCACAGATGGCAACGATCTTACCTGACGCATAATCCTCGCCAGATGACGACGACTCTTCACGGTAATGATGAATACCAATGTTGACGAGAGACCATCCCGCTCTTCTGAGCCAACATGCTCGATGTTGGATTCCTGCTGAGAAATCACCGAAGCCACAGAAGCCAATACCCCACGCTGGTTACCAGACTCAACCCTGATCTTGGTCGCGAATTCACCTTTTACATCGGTTTCCCATTCAGCCTCAATCCACTTATGACCATGCTTCTTGTAGTCTCCCAGGTTGGGGCAGCCCTGACGGTGAATTACGATCCCCTTACCCGGATTGAAGACACCAACAATGGCATCACCTGGTATCGGCCAGCAACACTTTGCGAAGTTGACGACCATGCCTTCAGTGCCCCGGATCGCCAATCCACCCGAAGGCTGCTCTATCTCTTGTGGACTGGTTTCATTCACAGCGGGAGCCATCTCTTCTCCTGCCATACGCCGGGCAATCAACATTGGCATATGATTACCCAGGGCTATGCCGGCAAGCAGCTTATCCAAGCTCTCCAGCCGGAACTCTTCCAATACCTTTTCCACCTGCTCTTTATCTATCTCATCCAACTTCAGTGAAATCAGGTTCAACTCTCTTTCCAGCAATCGCTTACCCAAATTTACCGCTTCCTGATCCTGAAGATTCTTCAGATAGGATCGGATATTGGCTCTGGCCTTGCCGGTAACGACAAAATTCAGCCACGCAGGACTGGGGCCAGCAGTTTCAGAATTGATGATTTCCACTGTCTGGCCATTATGCAATCGGGTTCGCAATGGCACCAGGCGGCGATCAACCCGTGCCGCAACACAGGTATTACCAACATCGGTATGGACGCTGTAGGCGAAATCTACAACCGTAGCGCCTTTAGGAAGCACCATGATGCGTCCTCTGGGAGTGAACACATAGACCTCATCAGGGAACAGGTCGACTTTGACGTGCTCCAGAAACTCCATTGAGTCACCAACGCCTTGCTGCATTTCCAGTAGGTTTTGCAGCCAGTCAGAGGCTCTGGACTTAACCCACTGCCCACTGGCCTCGCCGGTTTTATACATCCAATGTGCAGCAATACCTGATTCAGCCAGCTTGTCCATCTCTTCTGTACGGATCTGAATTTCAATCGGGATGCCCTGGGGGCCGAACAACACGGTATGCAAAGATTGATAGCCATTCGCTTTGGGTATCGCGATATAGTCTTTGAACCTGCCAGGCATTGGTTTATAGAGATTGTGCACCACACCGAGTACCCGATAGCAGGTATCAACCCGTTCGACCACGATACGAAAGGCAAATACATCGACGACTTCAGAAAAGCTGAGCTTCTTCTCTACCATTTTTAAATAGATACTGTAGAGATGCTTTTGGCGGCCGTAGACCTGCCCCTGGAAATCCTCTTGCTCGAGACGGGCGCCCAAAGCCTTCTCAACATTCTCCACCAACTCCCTGTGATGCCCTCTGGCATCGGCCACAGCCTTTTTCAGAGCGCGATATCGCATTGGCCAATAGGCGGCAAAACCCAGCTCTTCCAATTCGAGTCGCATGCTGTTGATGCCTAAACGATTGGCAATCGGCGCAAAGATATCCAGTGTCTCCTTGGCGATTCGGCGAGACTTGTCCGGGCGCATAACCCCAAGTGTGCGCATATTGTGCAGTCGATCTGACAGCTTGATAAGGATCACACGAATATCCTTGGTCATCGCCAACAGCATCTTACGCAGACTTGCAGCCTGGGCCTCGGCCTGAGAATTAAAATCGATTTTTGAGAGCTTGCTGACCCCATCCACCAGTTCAGCAATCTCTGAATCAAAGGTATCGGCCAGCTGCTCCTTGGCAGTTGGTGTATCCTCGATCACATCGTGCAGTATGGCAGCCATCAGGCATTTATAGTCCATGCGCATGGTAGCCAGGATGCGGGCCACAGCAACAGGATGATAGATATAGGGTTCGCCTGTCTTCCGATGCTGCCCTACATGAGCTTCAGCCCCAAACAGGTAGGCACGATAGACTTCGCGTATATGATCCGAAGAGAGATACTCTTCCAGGTAGGCGCACAGATCACTGATCAGGAAACGCGGCGTATCCTGATCATTATCTATAAGGCCTAAAGGGTTGCTCATCCGGGCACTCCACAATCGCTGTTATAGCGATTCTGTGCTGATTCAGCCCTATGTTGCAAGTCGATAAGCGGGAAAAATGTTATGCGCGGTCATTTTGACCGCGAATGAAGGGAGCTGGTTATTGATTTGATCCCATTGGGGAGATATCCACATCCATAATTGCCTCATCCGTAACCGATTCCTGGCTAGCTATCTGTGCATCCACATCCTTATGATTGATCAAGCCCTCAGCAATTTCACGTAGTGCCATGACGGTAGGCTTGTCATTTTCCCAGGGTAGCAGCGGCTCAACGCCATTCACCAGCTGGCGGGCACGTTTCGTGGCAAGCAATACCAGATCAAAACGGTTATCAACATATGCCATACAATCTTCAACTGTCACGCGTGCCATGGTTTATCCCCAGAGGAATTGATACTTGATCGGCCCACAAGGCCGGGAAAAGATGGAGATCATAAACTATGTTTACATCAAAGCCAATTTCATGAGGTAAAAATAGCCTTGAAACAACACCATTCAGTTAAAAAACCTCGCAGGAGGGACCCCCAGATTTTGCCGGAACATGGCAATAAATGCACTGGGGCTACCATATCCAAGCTCGTATGAGACCTCTGTAACTGAAGCACCATTACCAAGCCTGTCTATCGACTCCAAGAGTCGCAGACGTCGTCTCCAGGCCCCGAAGCTCATCCCCAAATGACGCAAAAAGAGTCTCCCAAGGGTGCGCTCACTTGCACCGATCAGTTTTGACCACTCTGCCAGAGTCCTGTTATCTGCTGGATTTTGAAGCATTGCATCTGTCACCTTTGAGACCTTTGGCTCATCGGAAAAAGGCAGATAGAAGTGAAACTGCTCAATTTTTTTCAGCTGATCTATGATCACCAACATTAAGCGGGCTTCGGCAGTATCGGGCAGATACTCATTTCCGATCGCTGTGGCTTCAAGTATTAAAGCCTGCAACAGCGGTGACACCCTCAAAACAGAACACTCCACAGGCAGATCTGTCGTGTGGCTGGGATCGATATAGATCGACCGAAGAGAAACAGCCTGGGCCATTTCAACCTCATGCATTACCCCACCAGGAATCCATACCGCCTGTGATGGCGGTACAAGCCAGGCGCCATCGTCTGTGGTCGCTTTCATCGCTCCGCGAATGGCAAACAGCAACTGCCCCCGAAGATGAGCATGCCTGGATACCTGCTCAGATGCCTTCCGCTCACCGGAGATGGACAACACAGGCCGCTCGGGATCAACGATATATCCCACGTGAACAAGCGAGTCCACTGTCTGTTTTTCACTATTCATTGTCATATTATAGCTATTACGCCAAATAAAAATGGCCGCATAATATATTCATGCCAAACATTCTGACCAAAATTCAACACCGCCCCGAAATTCTGCTGCTTCTGCTGGCGGTAGCAGTGCCACTCAGTTTTGCCACCTGGCAGACCCTGTTGAACAATTTCGCGATCGAACGAGCGGTTTTTTCAGGAAGGGAGATGGGCATACTCCAAAGTCTTCGTGAGATACCGGGCTTTCTCGCTTTTGGCGTGGTTTTTCTGCTGCTGTTGGTACGTGAGCAAAAACTGGCCTATATCTCGTTGGCTCTGCTCGGAGTAGGCACTGCGCTGACAGGTTTTTTCCCATCTGCTTTAGGGCTATATATCACTACCGTCATTATGTCTGTCGGTTTCCACTATTACGAAACACTGCAGACTTCCCTGGCCCTGCAGTGGACCGACACATCCAATTCTGCCGAAGTTCTGGGTCGATTGATCGCTGCAGGCTCATTTGCATCGATAATAACCTTCGGACTGATCTGGCTTGGGGATAATCTGCTGCAACTGGATTACCGCTGGATCTATCTGGTTATGGGTAGCCTGACACTGCTGATTGCTCTGGGCGCCTGGTTCATCTTCCCCCTGTTCCCCCAAAAAACAGAGCAGCACAAGCATATGGTATTGCGAAAACGATATTGGCTATTCTATCTGCTGACCTTCATGTCAGGGGCCCGTCGTCAGATCTTTGTGGTATTTGCAGGATTCTTAATGGTGGAGAAGTTCGGATATAGCGTCTCCCAGATTGCCATGCTGTTTCTGATCAATGCTTCAATCAATGTTTTTCTTGCCCCTCGCATCGGACGAATGATTGGCAGAATCGGTGAACACAAGGCACTGCTTATTGAATATGCCGGATTGGTGTTGGTATTTTGTGGCTATGCCCTGGTCGAAAATGTCATCATGGCAGGCGCGCTCTATATTGTTGACCATCTCTTCTTTGCCATGGCAATTGCTCTGAAAACCTACTTTCAGAAAATAGCCGCCAAAGAGGATATTGCCTCGACAGCCGGGGTCAGTTTCTCTATCAACCATATCGCTGCGGTTATCATTCCGGCACTATTCGGCCTGATCTGGCTTAGCTCACCAGCCCTGGTGTTCTATGCAGGCGCGGCTATGGCAGCCATCTCTTTTGCCCTCTCCCTACTGGTTCCTGAAGCACCCACACAAGGCAGAGAGAGTCGTCTTGCCTACTCCACCGCAGTTGGAAATTGACGATAACCAGCTGCGGAATATGCATTTAATCTCATAGGGTTAGGGCTACAGCTCTATGTTGCGGCGCTTGAGCCATAACTTGCGAACCGTGCCTTGTTCTGAGCCACTCTTGTAGACCTGAGTGTCGGGATACTTATCGTCAGGGACTAATAATCCATGGGAGATAGTGCATTTTTACAGAATTTCGAATACCCTCACCGAACTTTGCATCTATCTGCAACCCGGCACTCCAGGGATAATACCCAGGCCTGAGCTTGAATCGCACCACGCGACGCTTCGTCTATGTTGCTAGATATAAACAGACTGGGCATGCCATCCTAATTAGTCTCCTAAGCTGGATATCATTCCCCGAATTAGAAGTTCGATGAAGATAAAAGTCAGTGAATTAATCGTAAGATATTTAGAGCGTTTAGGCGTTGATACAATATTCGGCATGCCCGGCGCTCACGTTCTACCCATCTACGACGCACTCTACGATTCTAAGATTGAAGCCGTACTTGCCAAACACGAGCAGGGTGCAGCCTTCATGGCAGGTGGCTATGCAAAATCATCTGAAAAAGTCTCAGCCTGCATCGCAACGGCCGGACCAGGGGCAACCAACCTGATAACCGGCATTGCCAATGCCTACGCCGACAAACAGCCTGTATTAGTGATCACAGGGGAGGCCCCCACCTATATCTTTGGAAAAGGAGGTCTTCAGGAGAGTTCAGGTGAAGGCGGCAGCCTCGACCAGGTTGCACTATTCAAACATATCACCCGCTACAGCAAATCCATCGAACGAGTCGACTATCTACCGCAGGTTTTAACCCAAACCACCAAGGCGTTGTTGGAGAGTAATCCTGGCCCGGTTCTATTGAGCATCCCGTTCAATGTTCAGAGCGAACTTGTTGATGAAGAGATATTGGACGAGCTCTCATTCAACCTGCCACATGCACCAGTCAGTCTAACCAGTGACTTGGTCAGTAGTATCCTGGAACTATTGAATGAAGCCAATCATCCGGTAATTGTTGCTGGATACGGCACCATTCGATCAGGTGCACAGCAAGCTTTATCAGAGCTCAGTAACTTGTTAAACATCCCTGTCGCCTCAAGCTTAAAGGCCAAAGGGGTGATCAATGAGCGGTCGGATCTCTCCCTGGGAAGCCTCGGCGTAACCTCGAATGGGGTCGCCTATCAATACATTAGGGAGAATGCTGATCTGTTGATTGTACTTGGGGCCAGTTTTAATGAAAGAACAAGTTATGTTTGGGACAAGTCGCTGCTTGGTAATCTGAAAATCATCCAAATTGATCAGGCAGCCCACCAACTGGGAAAAGTCTTAAATACCGACCTTGCAATATGTGGCGATATCAGTCAGATCCTTGAAACATTGCTGAACGTTCTCAAGGATCAGAAAAGCGGACATTCAGGCACTCCAAAGATTGAGCAATCGATCAATCAGTTAAAAAGTACTTCCGATAATGGTTATACCATTTTTAAATCCGGATTCTCCCTGATCGAAACCTTCTACAAAGAGTTGAGCGCACGATTCTCTGATGAAATACGGGTATTTGATGACAATATTATTTTTGCCCAGAACTTCTACGATGTCGCTAACCACCATCACTACCACCCGAACGCAGGTATCTCATCCCTGGGACATGCAATACCTGCTGCGATTGGTGCACAATTCACTGAAATCCTACCGAGCTTTGCGATTCTTGGAGATGGTGGTTTTCAGATGTGCTGCATGGAAATCATGACAGCGGTCAACTACAACAAACCTCTGAATATCGTCATGTTTAATAATGGCACCATGGGTTTAATACGAAAGAACCAACATCAACTTTATGACAAGCGCTTTATAAACTGTGACTTCGTCAACCCTGACTACCACCATTTAGCCCAATCATTCGGTATACAATATAAACAGATAACCAATATTGACCAACTGGCAGATCTGTTCGAAAACCAGGATCTCCGTCAATCCATCAACTTGATAGATATCGCGATTGATAAGAACGCCTTCCCCAACTACTCTTCAAAACGTTGAGTGAATAATGGCACACCTGAAACCAGTGGTGCTCAACCAGCTAATCGATTCTACCAATATCGAAGTAGATAATCAGAGTCTCATTAAGAGACTCAATGAGCACAAACTTAAGCCGGAGAGCCAACTCACAGCAGAAAATCTGCTTGAACTATACAACAGCGCAGCAATAACTTTAGAGAGACGATTATCCGAAAGCGGCTACCCCGATAGCTTACTGAAACAGCAACAGCTTCTTTTCCATGAAATGGAGTCTCAGCTATCCCAGCTTGCTGGTGATGATCGTCATAACTTTATCATTGTTATACCGATCGCAGACAGACCACAACATCTGAAAAACTGCCTGAATTCACTACTGACACTATGCCAACGATTCTACTATGGCGGCAGAGAGGGCGACCGATATAAAAAAATCAATGTTTTGGTCGCAGATGATAGTCAGAGTGAGCAGAATAGAGAGGCTATTAAACTGACTGTTGAGACATTCGATCGCTTAGGATTGTCCAGTACATATTTCGGACTGGAAGAGCAACAGTCACAAATTGCCAAACTTGACCGCCAACAAAGATCAAAGATTAAAAGGATTATAGGTGATCAGCCAACTGATACCTTCTACCATAAAGGCGCCTCCATCACGCGTAACATCTGTTATCTGAAACTGAATGAACTGATCAATAAAAAAAATAATACACTAACCTGGTTCGTAGATAGCGACCAGGAGTTCCAGGTTAACTTTGGAAGCGATAGTAAATCTGTCTATGGAATAAACTACTTCCACCAGATCGACCATATCTTTTCTCATACCAGTACCCAGGTACTTACTGGTAAGGTTGTAGGAGACCCACCCGTCTCTCCAGCTGTAATGGGCGGTAACTTTCTGGACGACGTTGCCGGCTTTATATCCAAAGTTAAAAACCTGGACCCTCACCATGCCTGTGAATTTCACCAGCAAGACTCTCCTACTGTAGAAGATGCGGCATATCATGACATGGCCGACCTTTTTGGCTTCAAAACCAAACATAGCACCTATAACTACTGCTGCACCTTAGATGGCGACCATAGCAACAAGGTGTGTTTAACTGACTTTGCTGCAAAGCTGAACGCCTTCTTTGACGGACAGCACCCAACACGTCAATCCCATTACATCCATTCAGCTTTGCACTCGAGTATCACCCCTGCCCGTACCGTCTACACCGGCAACTACATAATCAATGGTAGTGCGCTTCACCATTTTATACCCTTTGCCACTTTAAGCCTCAGAATGGCTGGCCCAGTACTTGGACGTCTTCTTAAATCTGAATTAGATGGCGCTTTCATCTCAGCAAACCTACCCATGATGCATAAACGCACCCTGATAGAGACCAATGAATCTGAATTCAGATCCGGTGTAGAACGGCAACACAATTGTGTCGACCTTAGTGGTGAATTTGAAAAACAGTTCTTTGGTGACGTGATGTTGTTTACCATACAACGACTGACTGAGCTTGGGTTTCCAAAAACAGTACCCAATGACAAGGTAGTTGAACAAACCATTGCGCACATCACCAAGAATATGCTTGATAAATATTTGCTAAAACAAGACCAGATCAGTAACAAAATTGATGCGCTCAGATCTGCAATAGATCAACCTGACAGGTGGTGGCATACGCTACTCAATTACAATCAAGTAAGTGATAATTTGCACGATTTCCTGAATAACATGGAGAATAATTTTGGTAACCGGTCTAACAGCTATCGTCTGATCAATGACACTGCTCACCGACAATCCAGATGCAATGAAATAAAAGATGCAATTTTCAACTACCCCTTGGATCGAATTAACTGGATTGAGGCACTCGGAAGAGAACCATGAATATTTTTATTCTTAACTCTGGCAGGTGCGGCTCTACAACCTTCATCAGGGCTTGTGAACATATCACCAATTACACAACTGGCCACGAAACAAGAGCCCATCTAACAGGTGATAAACGTATCGACTATCCTGACAACCACATAGAAGCTGACAACCGACTGAGTTGGATTTTAGGGCGGATTGATAATAAATTTGGCGCTGCCGCCCACTATGTTCACCTGAGTCGCAACCGGGAGGACACTATTGCCAGCTTTGTTAAAAGGTCACACTTCGGCATCATGAAGGCTTACAAAGAAGGCATACTTTTAGGTGGCAACAATCAACGACCTGAACAGATCGCAGAGGATTATCTCGATACCATCGAAACCAATATCTCCCTATTTCTAAAAGATAAGCCATTAAAGTCACTATTTAGACTTGAGCATGCTGAAAAAGACTTTATAAATTTTTGGGATCAAATTAATGCGCAAGGAGAGCTGAAAATGGCGCTACAAGAGTGGCAGTTTCACCACAATGCCTCAATCCAGAGTTAGAACTGAACAACCTCGACTGGTTTCAATATATTGATGTTTTAAATCAGGAAACTTTTCGCACCACATGGAAACAATCTCACGCTCCTCCCGACGAGCTGCATCATCGAGATAGACCCTACTTTGAGACCTCAAACTTGAATAGCAGACCGGCAATGCCGGATAGCGGGCATGACTGCAGATAAATCCGGGAGGCCCATCAATAACCAACATATCTATTTTTTCTTCAGGCAGTTTTTCTAGTGAGTACCAGGAATATTCGCTACCATCATGCTTCTGCGCAATGAGTGGCGCAGTAATAACTGTAGCAAACTCTTGTAATTCATATCTTACAATATAACTACGGGTAGCATCAGCATATTCCTCACCATTCTCCAGACTGACCACACGTCCACCACCATTGATCTGACAACAGCGCGCTAACATCAGAGTAGTCAATCCACTACTACACTCAAGCACCAATGCAGGCTTAGCCTCTAGACAGGCATCTACAATTATCTGAAGAAAGTCTGCACCGGCCGTCCAATTTTCTGTATAGGGTATTCCTTGACTAAGTCCCAGCTGTTGCTGAAGTAAGCTGTACTCTTTCATGATTTTACTAACCAGATCACTTATCCATTCAGATCACGATACAGTGCCGCCATCATTTCCAGTCGTCTCTCTGAATCGAAACTCTCTTTGATGCGTTGTTCTGCTCTATCCAGTTTAAGGTGATAATATTCCGGTCTATCCAGGAATGACTTCAAGGTAGAGACCAGTACACTTTCATTTTCAGGGGGAATCAGTGTTGCCACTTCAGAACTGTCTACTATTTCAGATGTTCCACCCACATCAGTTGCAATCACCGGCACTCTCATCAACATTGCTTCGAGGATCACATTCGGCAAGCCTTCAGTGGATGAGGTTTGAATAACCAGGTCAATTTCGCTGTAGACCGGAAGCATATCCTCGATAAATCCCGAAAATATAATGGCATCAGCTATTCCAAGTTGTTCCGACAGCTGGCGTAATCGACTCTCTTCAGGCCCTACACCAATAAATACAATCTTAAAATCATACCCATCTTCGAGCAACTGCGCAGCTGCCTGAATGAGATCCTCCTGCCTCTTCTCTGGACTCAGTCTGCCTATTTTCGCCAGCAGCGGTGTCTCTTTAGGGATATTGAGAGAGCGCCTGAAGGAATCACCTTCAATTTTCTTATAATTCTTGGTATCCAGCGTGTTATGAACAGTCAGCACGCGAGCGGAGGGAAGATAACTATCAAGCCTCTGCTTTGCAGCATTCGATACGGTTATCACCGCATCAAACAGGTATGACAACATCAGATTGCCTAAAACCATAATCGCTTTTCTTTTAAAACTATTTGCAACCCAACCATGCATCGTTGAGATGATGGGTAATTTCAACCTGTGGGCAGCCAACAATCCATATACATTCGATCTCAGATCGTGGGTATGAATGATGGTGAATGGAATCTTTTGATGGAGCGCGACAATCTGATCGACAATTGCAGATTCGAAGGTTTTAGTCTCTCTGATTTCTATACACTCAAGCCCTCTCTCTCTCGCCTTCTTGAGATAGTCCGAATCCGCCGAATTATCGGATACGAAACTGGCGATCGTAATCTCAATACCTTGAGTCTTCAGCCCCGATGCAACTTCAATAATCGTACGTCCGGGTCCGTCATGCCATGGTGAGTCACGAATATCGAGAATTTGAATTGGCTGATCAACACCAGTCGAGGTCATATTTTCAGTAAACTTCTGTTGATGCTTGATTTTTTTTGCAGCTCTTAGATACCACCTATAAAATCCTAATAGCAACCTGCACATGATCATTGGTTGCAGCAATAACCTCATACTCCCTCATATAGGCAGAGGCATAGTCCTCCAATGCTCTGAACTCATCGAGCACGCTATAAAATTCGTCAAATATAATGACGCTACCTGGCACGAGATATTGATTCATATAGGTCAACACATAGAGGGTGGCCGAGTAGAGATCCGAATCATTATGGATCACAAGCTGTTTGTCAGGCTTAAACGTCTCAAGGAAGCCTGGCAAACTATCCTGGAACAGTCCCTTTACAAAGCTTACCCTGTCATCGTCTATAGACGGCATATTTCCTTCTGTTGTGAAGGTCTCTTTTTTAACGGTACGGGAGAACTCAATCCAGTCTTCAGGTAGACCCTCGAAGGTATCAAAACCAACGAAACGGGAATCACCCTGCTTATTCAAACCTGAAAAATATTTGATGCTATCGCCCTTGAAAACCCCGAACTCCAGATAATCTATCTCGCAGCCCTTCAAAATCTCATTATTGACGTAGTCATACATTTTAAAACGCTGGTCAAAAAATGGATACTGGCCTGACTTCTTCTTCCAATCTTCCATTACCGGTTTATGAAGCAGGTACCTCAGTCGGCCTGAGTTAGGTATCATGCTCAGGATAAACTTTCGTATCCTGTCACTTGCTGACTTATCCACTTGATCAACTCCGGTTGCAAATAATCTTAAAACTCAATCTATATATAATCAGTCCAGGATACCCTGTTTCAGGCAACGACATGAGCCATAACCGGCAGTAAACCACCCATTTACAGCCCAAGGTAGACCACCTGAACAATCTCTGTAATTACCTGATCTGTATATTGTTTTTTCTGTGGTTCAACTATTTTGGCCTGACAGGTATACCCAGATAGCTTTTGGCTGGGTAAGTCACATCAGAACCGTAAATATAGATCCTGTGATCTTCGTTGCAGAGATAATGACAGTAATCCAAAGTGAACTCAATATTGCATCTCTCTCTTGTGGGCCGCTGGGTTAATCAGACAACTCACAAGCGCCATTGGCCTGATATGCTTCAGATTGTTATGCGGAGTTGATATTCAGAACTCCATTCGATGGGGCGACCAAAATAGATACAGCTCCAGAAATCGGTGACATTTCATAGAAGTATTGAGCAGAACCTCAATAGAGGTACTCGATCTCGTCATTAACGAATGTGTATCGTGGCTGCTTATACCAGCCATATAAAAAGGACCAGCGTGGCTCCTTATGAACCTTGGACTGATAGATTTTTAACATCCCTGTTTTATCATTCATCCAAAAATCAAGATCGTAGAGCTTATCCGGCTCCCCCACCACATGAAAATCGGTACATGCAAAATAGATATCGCTACCGATCTGTCGCACAGGATCGTGGATACGCACAAACTTTAATGCCAGCTCTTCTCCTGTCTTATCATCACGAAGGTGAAATATACCTTCATCATCAACACTATCCTCAATATGTTTAACCATCGTGGACTTTATGTCTTCGACATAATATTTACGACTATCAGTGGGCGCATTACCCGACTCTTGATCCACTCCATAGGCGGTGCCCACTGAGATTGCGATAGTGCTGGACAGTCCGAATATGCCAAGCAGTATTCCAAGGTATCTCGACATTGTGACAAAATCCTATTTTAAAGCTTTTCCTGCATGTTCAGCGGCCTTACCCCCATGCTCTTTCTTCATCTCATCCATTGCTGCCTCTCCCTCTTCTACAGCCTCTTCAGCCTGCTCCTTAACCTCCATTGCCTTACCCCCATGCTCGGCGGATTTTTCAGCAACTGCCTTCTTCTGCATCGCTTTACCACCATGCTCAGCAGCCTTACCTGCATGTTCAGCAGCGATTGAAGTTAAGGGAATTAATAACAACAAGCTTAAAATCTTTTTCATGTCACTCCTCCTCGGAGTCTTTATCTTTTTGGTGTGAAAATTATCGTTAGTTGTCACTCGGCCAACCCCATATTTCGGCGACTAAAGGGTTCTGTAAGCCATGCACGGAATGAAAATGACAATTCCCGAGCTTCGGGTAATCCAATACTGTCAGTTTGTGCTGATGTTTCGCCTGGCACCTGATTGTAACTGCGAAACAGAGGATCCCAAAAGCTGAAAATGGTCGAAAAATTGGCATCGCCAAACGCTCTATCGACCATGTGGTGCGATGTATGAAATCTTGGTGTCACAATAACACGAGACAGTTTTCGCTCAATTGAATCCGGCAGATCGATATTGCTGTGATGAAATTGGGCACAAAGGCTGATCAGACCTTCAAACACAAACCAGGCGATGGCTGTTGGCCCCCACACAAGAACCCACAACGCCTTGGCAAATGATGAAAGAAATAGCTCACCAGGGTGAAAACGCAGGGCAGTGGTTACATCCATTTCGGTATCGGCGTGATGTGCCTTGTGAAACCGCCAGAGAAAAGGGATACGGTGATTCGCGCGATGCCAAAAGTAGTCGAACATATCAAGCATGATAAGAGAGAGTACAATCTCAACCCAGCCGTTAAGACCCAGCCAACGTGAAACGCCCCAGCCTTGCTGCTCAACATAGACAACCCAGAGCAAAAAGGGGACATAGATCAAAACCCGTACCAGCACGGTATTGAGGGCTGCTACTGCCGAGTGAAACAGCATGCGATTGAGCCGTTTTCCTCGCCAGCTACGCGCCGGAAACAGTGACTCGATGAGAATAAAAAAAGAGAGCCCGCCTAAAAAAATGACCAAGCGCCCACCATCAAGGTTCAGTTCCATATCATTTCAGCTCTTATGTCTCTGTTCTCAGGTAGTTTGGTCTATGGCCCACTTATCAGTGATCAAATCTTACCTTTTTTAGCAACAGCATTTGCAATAGTGTTAGTGTTGTTTTTGTAAATTATATCGAGATATTTGATTGTAGACTCAGCTTTGGCAGAGAAAAGCATATGATAAACATTGAAAATACAAGCAAAAATCTGAAATCAGTGAACTTTATAACTCTTCGCTTACACTTTTAATGTCTTGAATAATAAAGATATTTTCAGTCAATACCCGAACTACAATAAGCTATGCTACTCCAACCAAAATTAAGTGTAATTCTAGAACAACCTATCCACTGATCACTTACGCACTTTTTTAGGAATTAAATAACTTGATTCAGATTGTAAATTTAGATTAGGCTTTTAACGAATAGCATAAATTGCATAGGGATAAATTGTTTTACGGAATCCAACCATTTTGCCTTTCAATACCCCTCAATAAACGATCATATCTCTTTTAAGCTTCTTAACTACAGAGCGAGTAGCCCCCTTTCCAAGCACTTTATTCTTTTATCAATACAAAGTAGTAAAGAGTCACAAAGTTTTAATGGAGTATTATTAATCATGTTTAATCGAGTGGTATCTGTCTCTCTTTTCCTAATCGTTATACTATCATTATCAGCTTGCTCAAGTTCTGTAAAACAAGCAGATAACGTACCGGCATACAATTCAACAATAACGACAGAAATTAATGAAGTTACCATCAACTTCTCTGAAGCAGTTAAAACAAAGCTAAAGGGCGTTGAAAGCTTTGACATGATTAGATTCAACGAAACTGTAATAAATAGATTAGATGAAAAAGATCTTTTGAATGCATCTAGCGATAAAACCCTTGAGATCATGATTAAAAGTGTTCGTTTTCGCAATACAGCAGTAGCAGTATTTTTTGGATTTATGGCGGGTGCTGACCACATCACTGGCGATGTTACTGTTAAAAACAAAGCTCATAAAATCATCGGACAATATGAAATTTCTGCTAGTTATGCCCTCGGTGGAATTGGTGGTGGTCAGACTGAGTCTCGCATAAGCTATTTGTACGGCCGATTCGCTGAACTGACAGCTGAAACTCTAAGTGGCGAAGTAACATTAACTAAAAAGGAAGTACCTGAAATATAATTAAGGTAAGCAGTGTGTCAGGCTGACCAAGTCAAACTACATTGATGCATTAAATAGCAACTGCGATTGAGGTGGATTACCCTTACCTCCTGAGCCGGTGTATTGGTTTGTTAGAATATCGTTCAGCCATATGTATTGTTGGTGTAAACATTATTCTTAAAAAACATGTCAAATTGACATTCAGATTGAACACACTACCAAATCTTTGAATCAGCGTCTCCACGCCGATTTACGCTGTTTTCAGGAAAAGGCCAGCTTTTTGACATCCCTGAATTCTGGGTAATGATGATCGACATACTACCTGTTTCGGACAGTGGCGTTGGCGTGGTGACCTCTACCTGATCGTTACATGATGCATACGGCTCTGCATTCCGTGGAGAGACCGATACTCTCTATTTGTATACCCAGGTTGACTGGTTATGGCACCAAGTGAATATTCACATTCTCAAAGACAATGCCAATAGCCATTCCATAAATAAATATTTTTCTGAATAAACCGTTTCAATTTTCTCAGCGACTTGCTTTTCTCTTCTGATTTCCTAAGCGACTGGTTTTAGTGGATAATCCCAAACATGCTTTTTCTAATGTATTGAGTTAACTCTACTTCTAATGGGTAATCCCACACCACACAGGGCCAGAAAAAGGTTTGGCCAGAATTTCCTGCATGATCCAGGCATCATTCAACGTATAGTTCAGAGCATCAATCCTAAACCTGGGGATAATCTGGTTGAGATAGGCCCAGGCCAGGGAGCTATTACCACTGAGCTTCTGCCTCTGGTCAATCAGATGTATGCAATAGAACTTGACCGGGATCTTGTTGAGCCCCTTGCACAGCAGTGCGCCTCACTTGGTGAACTCCTGATCCACAATACAGATGCCCTGAAGTTCGACTTCTCCTCCCTGTCAGAAGCGCAGCGCCCCCTACGGGTGGTAGGCAATCTACCCTACAACATCTCGACTCCACTGCTGTTTCACCTGCTGGACTATTCGCCCTATATCAAGGATATGCACTTCATGCTGCAGAAGGAGGTGGTTGATCGGATGGGTGCAGATCCTGGCTCAAAGAGTTATGGCCGTCTTTCAGTGATGCTACAGGCCAGGGCTGAGGTGACACCGCTGTTCAACATTGGCCCAGGCGCTTTCAATCCACCACCCAAAGTCGACTCTGCCTTTGTGCGTCTCAATCCCTATGATGTCTCCCCATATCATATCGACAACTGGGAGGAGTTCAGCCTTGTGGTCAGAGAGGCCTTTTCACAGCGACGCAAGACACTGCGCAACTGCCTGAAGAAGAGTTTATCCGCCGAAGCTATCGAGTCTGCTGGCATAGACCCAGGGGCACGAGCCGAAACGCTCTCAATAGAGGATTTCGCTACCCTGACCGGCCAGCTCAAGCATGGTTGAACAACATTGAAATACCTGACCTGATTATTCGTCAGCCTCAATATGTGGAGTGCGCTGACGTAACTGGCCGAATAGACCTATTGAACTAAAAATCAAAGTCTATATAAACACGCTACTCTCCCCAAAAACAGTTCGTGTTGCATATTCCGGTTTTTAGTAATTGCCATTTTATAGAGACCCATAGACGGGACAGGGCATACGATCACTTTTCCATCCCTTTATGAATGTAGGTTAGGGCCTTGCCCCAACATATATGCTGTAAATTAGTCTGAAGTTGTCAACATTATCACCATTAATCATCCACTATCAGTCTTTTTTAACCCTATTTTGGTGGGGCATGGCCCCACCCTACCTGGGATGGATAACTTGTTTTCAACCTCATCTTGAAACAGGGAGGATGTGTCACAGTAGTAGCAGATATATTTATTCCATATGACCATAAATCTGTAGTAACAATGAGCAGCAGAATTGAGAAAATCGGGGATATTTGCCTTATGGTGAACATAGACGTTTTCTCTAAGTTGAAAATCTTGGCAGGCAAATTACATTGCAAATAAAACAGCAACAGATGAGATAACTAAATAACAGAATATAAAACCCCAGGTCGTCAGTTGGTAGAGATCATCAGATACAAGCCAACCCTTACATAAATGCGAGTTCCAAATAACACCTGAATTTGTTTTTTCAGCATACAGAGCCGGGCAAGCTCTGGATGTTCAGGGAAACCTTATGTTCATCTTCCTACCTGAGTGACTACAATATCAAATAGGTCAGTATGGTGTGATCAAGTTATTAGATATCCCTGAGTGTTAGCAAGGTAAAGACCCAACATGGCAATTAGTAAAATAGACTGCTGCCACTCTACTCGTGGCTTTATATCAAATTTATTGTCTGCACTCTGCCTGATAATTGTGTTCTCCTTCTCTGCCTTAGCCGAGACCGGCTTTGAGGATCCTAACGATCCCGGCTTACTTATCCCCTCCCAAAAACCAAACAGCAGTTGGTTGGAGGCTATCGGTCCAGGACAGGGCCCAGTGCGCCGTAACTCTGTAAATTCAGATGCACATGAAAAGGTTAAATCGTTCTATCACGCTCGTTATTGCCTCAGCTGTCATGAGGGACAGCAGAAAAACCTGCATTATGCTCGCACTAACCTGGTATGCCGGGACTGTCATATTTCGAAACCTGTAGCCGGTATAAACAATCCCAACGCTGCAGCTTATGCTAAACATCGCTATGAGAAAGTGTGCGCTAAGTGTCATGAAGGGGCCGGCCCTGGTATGGGTAGCTATGTGATTCATGAGAAGCGCCCGTGGTCAGATCAGACTCGTGAAGACTTTCCTGCCCTCTATTGGTCAACAATGTTGATATTCGCTCTAGCTGCAGCGGTATTTCTCTTTTTCATGCCCTATACCTCAGCCTGGGCATGGCGCGAGATCAAACTCTATTTAGCAAGCCGGCGTGAAGAAGATCAACCGCTTGAGAGCTCTTTACTGATTGAGCGTTTCACCCGCGGTGAACGTTGGTTACACACCATTCTAATCATCTGCTTCATGGCTCTTTCGGTGACCGGAGTGGCATGGATGTACATCGAAACCGGACTGGGTAAGGCATTGGCGTGGCCTCTTGGTGGGGCTGAAGGTGCTGTATGGGTGCACCGCTTGTTTGGCTTGATCCTGATGACTGTTTTTGTCGCCCACATTGCCTACCTGATCCGCTCTACACTGAGCGGCAAAGCTGGCCTCCTAAGCGGCCCGGACAGCCTGGTCTGGAGCTGGAATGATTTCAAGGCTGTACACCAGCATATGGCATGGCTGTTTGGACGCAGGGAACACCCGGTGTTCGACCGTTGGTCATGGTGGCAGAAATTCGACTACTGGGCAGTTTGGTGGGGGTTGGTTATCGTTGGCACCACCGGCCTGGTAATGTTCGATTCAGTCGTTACCACGACTATACTGCCGGGGTGGATGATGAATGTGGCCCGCTGGGTGCACAAAGTGGAAGCAATATTGGCCATGGCTCACATCTTCATTGTCCATTTTTTCATCGAGAGTTATCGCCCCAAGGCCTTCCCATTGAACGCCCACATATTCCATGGTGCTGCAGAACTTGAGGCACTGGAGCAAGAACATCCCGCATGGATCGAGCGAATGCGGGCCGAAGGTAGATTAGAGGAGCGTATCATCACTCAACCGCCCCGTAGTGTACAAATCGTCTTCTTCAGCTTTGGCCTTGCAATGGTAAGTCTGGGTCTACTGTTGCTGTTGGGTATGATGCTCTTTGCGCTGGATTTAAGCTTTTAGGGAAGTCCAGGATCATAACTTGGGACAACGGGTAAAAGTGAAGTTGTAGGTTTTATCTTTCCAGGCCCCACCCCAGATACGGGTAAGCTTCATCTCATTCCCATCCAATTGCATTATTTCAGTCACTGGTGATCCCCAACCCCGTACTGTCTTGGCCTCACACTCTGTATAGCCATCATTGCAGGTGAGATCCGCCTCGTAAGTTCGCCCACTGCGACCACCACGGATAAACAGCTTCCCTCTCTTAATGCTGTAGTGGGTGATCATACGCTTCTTCACACGACACCATTCCCCTATGAGATCCGTAGGCACTACGATCGGCTCTGATACAGCAGGCTCCAGCTTAGCGGTTGAGCACCCATGCACTGCAAAAACAGTAACCAGGACCGACAGCCAGGATCGGTGAACCGATGGTTTTTCAAACAGAATCACACCACGCCTCCTGATCAGTAATTTACAGTTGGGCCACCCGTGGTGGGTACTCCCATAAGATGGATAAGGATCATACGCCGTCTCCTCCAGTGGGTAAAATTGGGGTCGGTCAGCACTGCTGCCCCGAAACTTTCAATCTTCTGAGAACAACTCTGAAAGCCCCTCTCCCTTTACGGGAGAGGGGTTGGGGAGAGGGTGTACGCGAAGCGTTTCATGTGGTTGAAAAATAAACCGCACTGATCGTTCATATTTATCTTGCTGATTGTTGGGGAAAATAGGGTGTTTATTCCTGGTATTGGAGTAACATTGCCTGGGCAGAACATAATCTCACTACAGCTCACATATCCTTTCAGCAATTGACTGGAACGGTCTGTTCACACCAATCGGGATCAATGGAACGAATCGTTCAATGCTTTACCCGTAACAGATGCTCATATGCAACTTCTACAATCTCAGCAGAGCAAAAAACATCCAGCTATCAGCTCTTGTAAAACCTTGTGATTCCCCGACATTCCACACTAAGAAGCACTTTAGCGCTGCCGATACACTTGGCTTTATTACTCTCTTCCTCTTTAGGCCTTACACCGGCATAAATATTGCGTTCATATTAGTTTGATCGGAGTTCACATCTCTTTTTTCGATTGGGGTGAATAGTTACCAAAAGAGATCTTTTTCTCTGTCTCAACACATTATTGCTTTAGGAGTTTTTAATGAAGAAGTTTGCTCTTGTTGCGTTAGCTGCTGCTCTCGCTCTACCTATAGTTAACGTTCTCGCAATGGATAGCGGTATGGCAGAGGGTGACGCCAAAATGATAAAAAAGATGGTTAAAAGAGGTAAGAAAGTTGCCATCAAACAGTGTTTCGCCTGTCATGACATAACCAAAGAGAAGCAAAACAGAGTCGGACCGCCTTTGTGGGGCGTCTATGGCAGGGCTGCCGGTGCGGTTGAAGGCTATCCATATTCCGAAGTACATTTGAGCAAAGCGGATTCTATTGTTTGGGATGAGGCTACTCTCGACGCCTATCTGCAGGATCCAAAGGCACTCGTTCCCGGTAATAAAATGGCATATCCGGTCGCCGGCCTGCCTGTTATGAGTGAAAAGCAACGTAACAATGTAATCCTATTCTTAAAGTCACTAAAGTAATCATTCCTCATCTATTAACCCGGCAATCGAATAGTTTATTTCAGCCACAGTGAGTCAGCCTGCAGAGAGGAATCATGAACCATTTTAACACCCGGCTTTTTGTAATTGCTTTGCTCACCCTGCTTATGGCCTCGCCGCTATCGGCCGCTGATGGCAGTGTCATTAAAATCGAAGTTAAAAGCTCCGCTACTGAGACCGTGGAAAGCCTGAAAAAGCTGATTACGGAAAAGCGTTTTAAAATAGTTTCTGTACATAATCATGGAGATGAAAAAACTGTAAAGCAGGTCATTTCATTCGAAAAAACAGATCATAATGCGCGCATTATGTGGCATGATCCTGCCGCCATTCTGGAGCTGCCCCTCAAGATTGCTGTTTTTCAGGATGACGTCGGCACTCAAGTGGTCTATCGTAAACCTTCGGCTTTTAGAAACAGCTATAGCTTACAAAACTGTAACCTGTTGGATGAACTTGACCTGGTGATGGCGGAGTTGGCTCAGAATGCAAGCCAGTGACTCGATTTAAACTTCACCTCATCTCCCCCATCCTGCTTGGACTTCTTGCACTTCCGTCGACTGTGGTCTCTGCGCCGCAGTCACCTGAAGTGTGTGAGAGCCGCGCTTTCGATAGCGGTATGTTTCGCGCTTACACCAATCCGAAACCTGTATCCAAACATGCGTTTTCCACCAATGGCGGTCGGCAGATCAAGCTTTCCACTCTTCCCGGCCCTCGTGCACTGCTTGTCAATTTCTGGACTACATGGTGTACGCCCTGTAAAGAGGAGATGCCATCCATGGATCAGCTTCAGGGACGCATTTCTCCTGCCCAGTTATTGATTCTACCTCTGGTTCGGGATGGCAAAGGGTTGTCGGAAGCGAAGCGTTTTTATAAATCCTTTGATATCACCAATCTTCCTGTTGCAGCGGATCGATTTGGAAAGATCTCCTACGACCACAATATTGGTGCACTACCTCAAACTCTCTTTGTCGATCAAGGAGGACTGGTAAAAGGGATTTTGACTGGTGCTGTAGATTGGGAGAGCAAGCCAGTGTTGGAATTATTGGATAGTTGTTTGAATATAAAAATTGAACAAGATACGGCCATATAACAATCTCTGATTAAAAAGGCACTTACCATGTCAGTCGATAGTACAAGTTAGATGCTACACATCAATGGGATCAGATATAGCCAGTCCAGTAAACAGTAACTTCAGCCTACTTTCAGGTCGCCACATTGACTAATGAATAGAAATTTAATATCACCAATCAGCAGACTGCTGAGTGAATTCAACCCATCAAATATTTAAAAATACAAAATGAAATATTTTAGAATTTTTAGCTTGAGTTTATGCCTCCTCCTGCCATCAATACTCCTGGCCGATGATAATGTGGAGGAGACCTACCTCTATCGAACCAACATGATGGAGATCTCTGCTAACCACCTCAAGGCATTGAAAGGTTATGTGAATGGGTCATTGGCAATCAAAAATCATATCCCGACCCACGTGGACGCACTATTGACCCTGAACAATATATACCAGGATCTATTCCCAGAAGGGGAACAGCACCTTGAGTCTGAGGCTATGGGTGTAATCTGGAGTGATCCACGAGGATTTCAGAGCGCCATTCAACATAATCGCAAGAGGATCATGGCCCTCAAACAGGTTGACCCCAATGACATGCAGACAATGAAACGCGCCGTTAACGAAGTTCGCATGAGTTGCGGGGATTGCCACTCTTATTTCAGGGAGCGTTAACAAAAAGGCAGCCATATAAACCAGCTGCGGCTACTCTGCGGCAGCACTCCTGCTGTTACACTTCAGCAGGGTTATCATCTCCTGGTTTTCCAGTTTGCCGGCAAAATCACAGGCATCCACTTCTGTTTTATCCATTTTCAGATAATCTGCCGCCTTCATTGTCTGAGTGGTGTCCGCACCGTTATCAAGAAGCAGTGTAACCAACGGCCTATTCCCGCTATTGATGGCGTACATGAGCGGCGTAAGGTCCTCTTCACTCACCCTGTAGTTGACGTCAGCTCCATTCTCAAGCAAAAGCTTAACCGCTTCGATTTTCTCCTCACTGATAGCCTCTTGCAGCAGTGTTCTACTGAACATAGTCGTGACATTCAGATCCAGCCCGAGTTTAATTGCCTCTTTCAACTGTGCATCCCGATTCTCAACGCCTGGCTCATATAACACATGCTGAAGTAGCTCACCTTTCTCTGTTGCCCCTATATAGGCTTCACACCCCGCTTCAGAGCCATTGTCACAGGCAAGCTTAGTATATTTATAAGCTTCAATAACGTCTTTGGAGTTAATACCGAAATTAGGCTCCCCATCGAAATAGGCTGAGGCCAATACGAGGCAGAGCTCGCCGTTCCCCCTTGCAACGCAGTACTCTTTTAACTTTTCACCCGCTTCTTCGAAGCGCTGCTGTGAAACAAGGGAGACAATCTCACTTTGCCAGCCAGACGGATTGCCTGTCGCTGATGATGCGGTAATTAGAACCAATAGCGCAATAAATGCAATAACACCTTCTTTCATGGTTTTCCTTCTCAAACTTTAACTAGGTTGCTATGTAACAAGTCTAAAACACTAACCAATCGGACCACCCATATCATCGGTGCTGTCGTGCATCTCCCCACCCCAATCGATCCACTCCACCAGGGAGCCGTCGTATAGTCGGGCCATTGGATTTTCTAATATCCGATGCAATACAAACCAACCCAAAGCTGCCCAGACACCAGTATCACTGAATGTGGCGACCGCACCTTTGGTGGGAATATCATAACGTTCAAACTCCCGTTGAATGATTTCCGGGGACAAGAACCGCCCTGTGTCACTATCCAACAACCGTTTAGGTGGAATTCCAACACTATCGTAAATCGTACCGCCTTCTGCCACCTGTGGATCTCGCTTATAACCGTCAAAATAGAGAGTGGGCCGAAAATCAATCACAGGTTTGTTATCACTCAACAACTCTTCTACGCGGCTGGAGTCGGCCAATAGATCATGCTGAAAGCTGATGTTGCATACCTTTGGCTCTATAGATGAAACATCTTTAACCAGGTCATGAGCAATCAGCGACTCAATACCGCCATCCAGCAGAGCGACCTGTTGAAAGCCGGCCACCATCAGACTCCAGAGAACACGAGTCGCTTCTGCAACCTGTTTGGATTCTCTTGCGGAACCGATCACGACAATCGATTCGGAACCCTCTAATCCCAGGCTGCCCAATAACTTTGCCAGTTGTTTCTCGTTCGCCAAATAGCCGGGCAGCCCGTGTCGCTCAACCTGCCAATCAAGTGCTTTAAAACCAGCCCAACGCGCATCCGGCCAGTGACCATGCATGAACTCTGCACGGGATCTGACATCCAAAACAACAACCTGATGACTGTTTTTGGAGAGCCAATCACCATCAACCAATGCAGGGAACAGAGCAGCATAAAGGTGGAAAGGCCAGAGCCCCCCCAGCAGAACCAGGGTACGGAACAGCAAAGACATTACGTACGTTTCATACAGCTATTCAGCTTGGATGCCAAATCGCCAAACCACTTAAAGTAACCTCCCGTGGTAATAGGCATTTCCTGACCGGCAGGATCCAGAACAACACTATTCAAACCGGCTTTATCTAATACAGATTTTAACTGTTGGTCCAATGGTTCCGCAGCAACCACACAATTAGCGCCCCGGGTTTTGGCCTTATCAACTATATCCTGGGCACTTCCACCCGCTGGAACTGTTGTTAGCTTATAGCGCTGCTCAAGGTATTGAAATTCATCCTGTAAGACCACAAATGGATCTTTACTGACATCATGCAACAGCTTGTTAACCCGAATATCCAGTTCCCATAGGGCCTGAACAATCTGATCCGAATTACCCTGGTATGCCCAGTGGTTACGTTGATCCAGCCCCTGAAAAACCATCGTTACAGCCTCCAGGGTTGCCATTGCATTCAAAGGGTCAAGCCAGTAGTAGGTGTCTATCTCCCCTTCGGGTCGAATGGTTTGTACCATGCCATATCCCTTCCCCAAAGACTCCATGTGTGGATCTTCATCTTCATTCGGTCCTCTCCAGTCTACCGGAGTTCGTTTGGCCAACTGGTGTACACCGGCAGCGTCAATCAAGGAAACAGCCGCCTGGCCGGACTCCACCAGCTGTTTCCCGAGTTCGGGCTCTAATGTCCCACCAGTCCAGAAAAGAACTGTAAGATCGTTTGGGATTTGCCAACGCTGCTTCTCATCTTTCGACACCAACAGGACTTCCACTGGGCTTCCCCAAGCCAGAGCAGACGCCAGTGTGAACATCGGGGGCTGTGTAACGCCCACTCGGAATTTAGCTTTTGGCGTCTCCTTTACAGGCATATCAGCGGCGACTACCGATTGAGTAAACCCCAAACAGAAGAACGCAATACTTAGTACAATCAATCTAGTCATAACCACTCCAAACCAACTGCCCACTATTTGCTCACCGGGTCAATAGCACTTGCCGCCTGGCTATTTTTTGCCATCTGGCCTTTCACTTTTACCAGCAGCTCTTTGTATGGTCCCAACTCGGCTAACGCGAGGTGGCGAACCCCGCTGTGAGAGTTAAAAGTAAGAACAATTTTGTTTCCACTCTCCATCTGCTGGAGGATGGTCTCTGTGACCTCAGGGCTGATCATCAGGTTATTGCCTTTTGGGGCGGTAATCTCATGACGACTCTGTTTATCAATGCCGATAGAGACTGTCGTTCCTTCTTTGAATCCCAGGTAGGTTGCAACCACAAATCCAACAGCATCGGGGGAGAAAGCTGGCCCCAACTGAACAAAGTTCTTGGTTTTCCACTCGCCAAACTGCTCGATATGAAACATGCGGCAGTAGACCTTGCCATCATCCATCTCGTCGCAAGTCGCTTTCCATGTACCTGCCCGCGCTTCAAACAGATGATCCCGCCTGGTCATCGAGATGGGCATCTGTTGCTGCGCAAGAGCGTCTTGTTGCATCGCTCTCTCATCTGCCTCTTTTGCTAAAGCAGTGGTAACGGCTCCGATCAGAGAAACCAATAGAGCCGAGATAAAAAACGTCCTCATCAATCCGCCTCCGCATCATTGCGTGCACCACGTAACACCCAGTTGCTGACCAGTTGCAACTGCTCTGGACTCAACTTGGTGTAACGGCGCATCTCTTTCAGATTATTTCGCCAATCGAACATGATCCAGTTGTCCCTTGGAAAGGTTTTGTGACAGAGGTTACAGTCCAGACCGTGGAGATCGGTGACATAGTTCCAGAACTTATCTTCATCAGGCCCGAGTGCTGAGCGGGGTACCCAGCCGGTGAGCTTGATATGGTTCCATGTCAGCTCATACTCCGGTTCAAGCTTACTGCCTATCTTTTCCACACGATCCATGCCATCAAAGCTCATCTTGGCTAGAATCACAGCACGGTTGAAATCGATAAAGATCTGACTGCCCTCCTCCCGATCCCAACCTTCGCTGAAAACCTGAACCCACTCTCCTTCCTGTTTGACAACGATTACGGGCGTACCACCATAGACGGTAGCCAGAAGCTCTTCTCCGCCTGGGGTAGCCTTCATTTCCACTTCATTCAGAATCACAACTGCCTTTTCGGCCAGTTGTGCACTAAGGGCGTCAGCCAGATATGCGCTCTCCATCTCCCCATAGAGCTTCTCCATGTCAGGCAGATTATGTGCGATCCCTTTATGACAATTGATGCAGGTGGCCTCCCCACTCATCAAATGTTTGTGCATTTTTTGCGCCTTTGCAGTCTGTTTCTCTGTAACCATAGTCTCGTTGGTATGGCAGTTGCGGCACTCACGGGAATCACTCTCTTCCATGGTGCGCCAGACGTTCTGTGCAAGCTGTAGTCGCTGCGCCTCAAACTCTTCAGGGGTATCAATGGAACCTAAGGCCCAATGGTACAACTCTTTGGTAGCCATGATTTTGCGCATCAACTTTTGAGGCCATGGTTTCGGTACATGGCAGTCTGAACAGATTGCAGGAACCCCCGAGGCATTATGTGCATGAGCCGATTGCTGATACTCCTCTTTCACCACACTCATTTCGTGGCAGGAAGTACAGAATTCATAGCTGTTGGTGTATTCCATAAAGGTATTGAAACCGCCCCAGAGAATAATGCCGGCAACGATACCAACAGCAAGAACCGACCAACTGAAAGCTTTCTTAACCATCACATTCCTACCGATTAAAGGTTTGAGTTTCGTTTGAAGAAAAGAATCATCACTCCATGCCTGATCGATGATTCATTCGGGCAAAATATATCTTGTACAAATAGACCAATTCTCTGACCAGCAGCATGATAGAAGCTGTTCATAATCCTAGAGGCCATATCAAAATCGTTGCGTTCGTTAATTTTGATATGGAGTCTAATAAAAACCAGAGAGGGGTGAAAAAATGGAGCCAGCCCAGAGGACTGGCCCCACACAATCAGGTGATAATCACCTGTTACAATCTGCCCTTACTTCTTCTGTGCAGCAATCGCCTTCAGAGCTTTCTTCATGAACTGCTGGTGTTCAAAGCTATCCATAACGCCAGGTTGGGATACCTTATTCCAGAATTCAGGATTGAAGCGCTCTTCATGACAGCCGAGGCAGACACCAGTCTTCTCAATGGCGTCACGCTTCTCATCAGGCAGAGGACCGGTCAGCGGCCAGTGAGAGCCTACGGAGCTCAACTGCTCACCATCCTCAGTTACGATTGCGGACCAATCGTAGGTCAGGCCGGGAATACCGGGAATCTGAACCTGGGTTCTCTGAGGAATGATATTGCCAGTGGCTGAGTCCTTCAGATCGAGGACGAAGTCCTTGTCAGCCCCCAACAGGAAGCGACCACCTTCAACACCATAGCCCAGGGCCTTGGGGTTGTCGTGACAGGACTCACAGCTACGGGCACTGCGGCCAGCGGTGTGAGGCTGTACGGCTGCGGTGTCGATACCCGGGCCTTCAGGAGTTTCCCAGATCTTGTTGTTAACCAGAGTCTTGCCATCTTTGTCGATAACCGTGGTGGTTACCTGACAACCAGGCATCATAGGGCTAACACGGCCTTCACCGTTGATACCGAGAACCGGAGTCTCCCAACGCAGGTAGGAGCGGGTCTCCATGACTTTACCTGGGCTCTTCATACCATTAGTGCCCGGAGGCGCATCAGGCGTCAAACCGGTCTTGGGATCACGATTGCTGGCATTGACGAGCCAGTCAGTACCCTTATTGTCTTTCGAGTAGTCGACCGTGACGTGACAACCATAGCACTGTGGAACCCAGTCGGCGTGACAAGCGTAACACTCCATATTGTTTTGGTGCTGAGGAATCAGAAACATGGAGACCTTGGCCAGCGTCGACTTGAAGGTACCTTCATCGCCAATACGTTTCAGCAGAGGTGCTTTGAAGTCGAGACCGTTCGCAGAGTGAACAATAACGTCTTTGCCCTTCTTGACTACGTTACCCAGTGGATTGCCGCGTGCAGAGAGCAGGAAACCGTCCTCGGGCTCGTACTGAGTCGCGTCTTTCATATACTCGGGCCACTTATTGGCTAGACCACGTGCTTTGGTGTTGGCGGTCGGCAGACCATCTTTCATCTCACCGAACTCTTCACCACGACCCAAGGGAAGATCCCAGGGTAGCTTGTTGAAGGTACCATGGCAGTCTTCACATTCGACCTCAACCTGAGCCAGGGTGGTGCCGGGGATGTTGCCATCGCCATGAAGGTCGATAGTGGTATGACAGTCCTGACAGAGCATGCCACCCTTCGGGTTACCTGCAAGGGAGTTCATCTCGTGGTGGAGATCCTCTTTGATAAACAGGTAACGCTTGGTGTGCATCTTGGGCTGCTTCTTACCCTTCTCATTGAAAGGAGAGCCGTAAGGCGCTTCCATGATGCCCTGATAACTCACACCAACACGCTTACCGCGGTTGTGACAAGAGACACAGGTTTCAACTGGAATACCAGAGTATTCAACCTCACCAACCTTAACTTTGGTCTTACGGGTGCCCTGCATGCGATGAGTCAGTACATGACCGGCTTCATCCTTCTTGATGGTCGGGTCACCACCTTCGTAAAAGCCATCATTTGAGTAAGGTACGTGACAGGCAGAACAACCGGAACCCCGGTAGTCACCACGCTTATCGCGACCAGTAACACCAACGTGACAACGCTGACAGTCATGACGGGAGTAGGTAAGACCAGCATGGTTGGGATTGTCGGTCAGCTTTTCCAGATCTACCTGAGGCAGCTGTTTCAGACGCTTCGGCATCTGATCAGGATGCTTCTTGACGAAGTCTTTCATGTACTTCTTATAGGCTTTGGTACCGACCAGAGGCACAGGACCATCTTCGTCCATGATGTCATAGTTACCCCAGACAACCTTCATGTCTTTCTGATAGCCCCAGGACCACATGTTACCTTGCAGCTTACCCGCTTCAGTATTCATCAGGGATTTGTTCAAACGATCAAAGTAGCCGGAGTGACACTGACCACAAGCCTGGTCGTTGACAGGCATCGCACCAGGATCTGGTAGGAAGTTTTTGGGACCGCCCTTTTTTGCGAGGTCGGAGGGGGAGCCCATATGAGCCTTCATTTTGTCTGCTTCTTCAGCTGGGTTGCCACCATGGCAGACCACGCAACCTGCGGGATCACCCATTTCAGCTCCCATCTTCTCAATGTCCTCCTGCATGACACCGTCACTAAAGCGCTCAACGCCTTCATGACAAGCCAAGCAAGCTTTACCTTTGGCCTCAGCGATGGGGACGAAAGAGTTTCCTCCGCTCCCCCATGCGACTAACGCCACTACAGCTAGTAGTGCTAGGCGTTTCATTATTTGACTCCCGATTAAGTAAAAAACATCTGCTTCCTAGCGAGTGGAAGCGGCGACAAGGGGCTTTTACCCTTTCAATCTTTTCTAAGTTGAGTACGGACTGCGTGCAAATAACACACACGCTGTAATCGCAAGATCTATACCAATACTTTTTTCAGGGGTTTGGGAGAGTCGGAATCCAACAAAAAAACATCTGAAAAATTGTGCTAAATACAGGGTGGCCGGGGGTCAGAGAAGGACAAAGAATCTACCTATTTAGGGTAAATCGACCTACTTCAAAAGAGAACGATTCGTATCAGGGGAGAGCGTGATTCAAAAACATTGAACGAATCGTTCAACCCCGCATAATATAAGTGAATGAACTGTTCCAGATAATCATCCGATTAACCTGACGGGTAGATGCTGACTGAACTGTATAATTGGGGGATATATCCACTCCCAAAGAGCAATTCCACCTCTGCCCGCTTGCAACCGGCAAATCCGCCCCCATATCAGTTCGATAGCTTTTCTTAATTCAAAAATTAAACGGCTAGTGGGTCGTATGATGATAAATGCGATAACTGCCAGACCAGCCAGACATAGAGTAGGACTAACCAGTAGGTAGCATGATGTCAGAAGAAGAAAACAGTGTAGATGAGGGTGTTGAAGTCATTACCGGCCATACCCTGGCCCGCTCGAATGAAGTATTGCCGAACCTGATCCATATACTGCCCGTATCTGCACGCCCATTCTTTCCTGGCCAGGCAGTTCCCCTGTTGATGGAGCAGGAGCACTGGGAAAGCACCATGGATGAGGTTGCTAACTCATCACACATGCTTCTGGGTGTTGTGCTCTCATCCGCTGACTCAGCGGAGTCGGCCACCCCCGACTCCTTCAAGAAGATCGGTACCGTTTGCCGGGTCCACCGGATTCAGCGCTCTGAAGGGAGACTGCAGGTCCTGGTTGAATGCCTGCAACGCTTCAGATTCGTGAAGATGGTAAAAAAGGGCGCGCCATTCACCGCCCGTATTGAGTATATTCCAGAACCATCCAGCGACAGCAAGGAGATCAAACCCTATGCTGTGGCCATCATCAATACAATCAAAGAGCTTTTACCTCTCAATCCGCTCTATGCCGAGGAACTACGCATGTTCCTCGATAGATTTGGACCGGACGACCCTTCACACCTAACCGATTTTGCGGCCAGCCTGACCACCTCAGATAAGTTTCAACTCCAGGCGGTTCTGGAGACTGTAGAGCTGCTGCCGAGAATGGAGAAAGTACTAGAGTTGCTCCATCGTGAGCTTGAAGTGGTAAAGGCTCAGGCCTCGATTCGTAAAACCGTCGAAGAGCGCATGGAGAAGCAGCAGCGTGAATTCCTGTTACGAGAGCAGCTGAAGGCGATCCAACAGGAACTTGGCATTGAAAAAGATGACCGTACTGCAGAACTCGATAAATTCCATGAACGACTGGAAAAGCTGAATCTCTCTGAACAGGCACAAACCCGTGTCGACGAGGAGATGGACAAACTGGCTGTGCTTGAACCTGGCTCACCTGAATATTCAGTCACCCGAAACTACCTGGACTGGATTACCCTGCTGCCATGGGGCATAGATTCAGAAGATAAACTTGAACTGCAATCTGCACGAAAAACTCTGGATAAAGACCACTATGGATTGGAAGATGTCAAAGAGCGCATTCTCGAGTTTCTCGCACTAGGCATCATGAAGGGTAAGATTGCCGGCTCAATCATTCTGCTGGTTGGTCCACCTGGCGTGGGTAAAACCTCTATCGGACACTCCATAGCAGAAGCTATGGGCAGGAAGTTTTATCGCTTTTCAGTTGGCGGCATACGTGATGAAGCCGAGATCAAAGGCCATCGACGCACCTACATAGGAGCAATGCCTGGTAAGTTCATCCAGGCCATGAAAGACGCTGGAACCGAGAACCCGGTGATCATGCTTGATGAGATCGATAAAATCGGTGCCTCCTACCATGGCGATCCGGCATCAGCCCTACTTGAAGTTCTCGATCCTGAACAGAACAGTGACTTTCTTGATCACTATCTGGATCTGCGTTTTGACCTTTCCAAGGTGCTCTTCATCTGTACCGCGAATCAACTCGATACTATCCCCCGCCCCTTGCTGGATCGCATGGAGACGATTGCACTTTCTGGCTATATCGCCAGCGAGAAGTTACAGATAGCTCGAAAATATCTGGTACCCCGTCAACTCGAAAGAGCAGGTCTGAAACGTCGCGACATCAAACTCAACAGCCCGGTTCTGCGTGCCATTATAGAGGGCTATGCACGGGATGCTGGAGTTCGAAGACTTGAGAAACAGATCGGGAAAATAGTACGCAAAGCTGTTGTAAAATTTCTTGAAGGGGTCAAAAAGCCAATCGAAGTAACCCTGGAGAACCTCGAAAGTTATCTTGGCGGCCCAGTATTCAAAGATGAACGCAATCTCAGTGGAGCTGGTGTCGTGACTGGCCTTGCATGGACAGCGATGGGTGGTGCGACACTCAATATTGAAGCGGTTGCAACCCACGAATTCAATCGTGGTTTTAAACTTACTGGCCAACTTGGCGATGTGATGCGTGAATCTGCCGAAATAGCTTATGGCTACATCGTCAGCCACGCAGAGGAGTTCGGCGTTGACCAATCCTTCTTCAAAAAGGCCTTTATCCACCTACATGTTCCTGCTGGTGCAACACCAAAGGATGGACCTTCGGCAGGTATCACAATGGCATCCGCACTACTCTCTCTTGCCAAGCAGAAGCCAGTACGCAACATTGCAATGACTGGTGAGTTGACCTTGACGGGACAGGTTTTTCCAGTTGGGGGTATCCGGGAAAAAGTAATTGCTGCAAGACGTGCCGGCATCAAGGAGCTGATCCTTCCTGAAGATAATCGAAGCGACTTTGAAGAGGTGCCTGAACATATACGCAAAGGACTTAAGGTTCACTTCGCCTCAGTCTATGAAGATGTGATACCAAAACTATTTCGCAGCAGTTAGCAATTGTGGTTTAGTCTAAAGTCACATTTCTAATGTAGCGCCATCGCCGTTCAGATACGATCTGTCGGAAAGCGTATCATTAACGGAAAACACTCTATTTCAGGATGGGTTTCTAGCACAATCAGAATCATCACAGATAGAGTCAAAGCGGGTAATTTTGAGCCAACTTTGTATACGACAGGCTATACACTGGCCCAACTCGTTAATCATACTGATCATGATCCCGGTTATGATCAAAGACCAGAAGACGGTATCAATCCATGCATAATGGGTAAGGCCTTCCAGGCCGTAGACCATATATGACATCAGGCCAAAGAACATAGCCAATATCAGTCCAAGAAGTATTGGTAACATGTCAAACTCCATATAAGCAGAAATTAATTAGTATATTAGCAGAGACTAAAATTAATAATATATTCTGATATCAACTACATGGACAAGTTCATGAAAATTTACAATATCCTGGCAATTCAATCAGATAGCTCCTTTCCACTTTGATGTAAACCACTCAGCGGCTTGAGTATCGCAAAGACGCAGCGAACGCTAAAGGAAAAGCATATAGTCCCTTTTGATTATCAGCAAAACCTCAGCAAGCATTTGCAACCGATATGGTTGTTTGGTTTGATTTCTAATCTCAGCTCCGTAAATCAAGCACAGACCATTGAGGTTAATCAGCAAGATAAAACAGCTTTCCTTCACCCAGGTATATTATTGACAAAGTATTACCTGTATACCCAAACAAACATCCATCAACCAAACTATAAATAGAGAAAAACCATTCTCTATTTACTAAAAAATACCTACATAAACAGATCGCCTCACGCAGGCTGTCGAATGCGATGTGACATGTTGAATAAGATTAATGTGCAATATTTCCTATCTCACTTTTTGATCTGCATTTAGATTAATGACCAACACAGTAAGTAGCACTTTTTTGAAGGGTACTGACAAAGGACGATCCAAAAAAAAATTTAAAAATCAGGTAGCAGACAGGATTTCTCTGACTTTCTGAATTGTTGAAACAGCGTTGTTATTTTAATACTGATTGGAGATTAACATGATCAAGGGTAAGAACTTATTTTTCAGCATTGTACTACTGAGTATTCTGAATCCATTAACTACTTCAGCACAAGCAGGAGAACTATTTCTCACAATTGAGTTTGACGACGGAAGTATACAAAGAGCAACCATTGATGAATTCAAGCTTGGCCTTGAAGGTGATGAACCAAAGATGGCCCTTCTTTTACCTGCTGTGCAGGCTGCAAGAGAAGCCGCCAGACGCATGGAGGACGCAGTCACAAAGAATGAAAAAATCCCAACAATCATCTTACAGACCACTGCAGAAAATACCCTGTACCAATGGAGACTACAAAATGCAATGGTGAAAAGTTACTCAATTCATGGAAGCAGTTCTGCAGGAAACACAGCGCCAGTTGAAAGCTTTTCATTTTATTATGATAAAGTTGAAGTCTCCTATAACGGCGAATCCAAACACTACGATTGCAGTTCCAAAACCTGCATTCTAGAAAAGAACACAAGTGGTAGAACGATCTATTGATCCTAACTGCTAATCCTAGTGTGGTGCGTCATTTTAGAAACTAATATCGTTCACCATCGAGCATGGATGCTCGATCATCCTCCTTAAGGCGTAGATATTAACCCGCCCCCCCCTTTACAGGTAGATTCAACCTAAGGCTTCCTCACCTTTGATATGCATCAAGGCCATTGGCCGTAACTGGCCCTAAGGTTGGACGGACTATCATCACCGGTAATCAACTTGGCCCTCATACCCTTGGGTGAAACCCCCGCACCATCCAAACCACCCCAGGGATTTGTCCCCTTCGCCCTGGGGTTTCGTCCTTTTTTTGCATTGGCTGCAATTTCCGGACTATTGCTGATGCTACTCTGGCTCTGGTTCAGGTTGAGCACTTCTGCACCGAACTACTACAGCTCTATTGGCTGGCACAGTCATGAGATGTTGTTCGGCTTTAGCATGGCCATAATAGCCGGCTTTTTGCTTACTGCTGTACGCAACTGGACAGGCATCGATACACCAACGGGTAAACCACTGGCCCTGCTTGCACTGTTATGGGTTGCGGGCAGAGTGCTCCCCTTTATCCCATCTTTACCAACCTGGCTGGTTGTTTGTGTCGATTGGTTATTCATCCCTGCACTGATCATCGCCCTCACCAATCCCCTGATAAAAGCTGAAAACCGGGTCAACCGGCTCTTCATTCCTCTGTTGGGCGTAATGGCCATAGCCAACCTGCTATATCATCTGGAGGGTTTGGGGTTTACCCAAACGGGCCAGGATGGTATCTCACTGATGCGCAATATGGTGCTGCTATTATTGATCTTCGTCGGTGGTAGAGTTCTACCATTCTTCACAGAGAAAGCGATTCAGGGCGCTGCACCTCAGTTCAGCAAACAACGGGAACAGATCATCTACACCCTGTTCACCCTCTGGATAGTTGCTGAGTTATTGTTACCGCAAAGCTGGCTTATCGCCCCACTGGCCCTAGGCGTTGCATTCACTCAGGCTTGGCGCCTCTACGACTGGTACCATCCGGGTATATGGCAACAACCGATGCTGTGGGTACTTTTTTGTGGACTGGCCTGGTTGATCCTAGGTTTTCTGCTGAAAGCAATGGCACTATACGATCTCTTTCCGAACAACCTGGCAACACATGCGTTCACTGTTGGCGCCATTGGAATCTTTACCCTGGGCATGATGGCCAGAGTCTCCCTCGGGCATACTGGGCGTAACATTCAAGCCGGTAAATCCATTACCATAGCCTTCATCCTGATCAATATTGCTGCGGCCATACGAGTATTGCTGCCTGTCACCGGCCTACTCAGCTATCAGGCCTGCATCACGTTGTCCGGGTCTATCTGGTCACTCAGCTATCTCTTGTTTGTTATCGGCTACATCCCCTTACTATTGAGACCTCGTATTGATAGTCGCCCCGGTTGAGCCCCTCTAACTAGCTCTAAAACCCTGCCTATAGAGACAGGCTATAAGATTTAATAGCCCGATAGATAATTAGTTGTTGAATATTTAAGTAAATACTAATATTCTTTCGCTCCATGAGTAAGCAGTAACTACTTGTACATTTTTTAAAACTAATTTTTGAGGAATAACTCATGTCCAAAATCGTAAAAATCGCAGCTGCTGCTGCTTTGATCGCCGCTTCTGCTTCTGCTTCTGCTTGGTGGGGCAACCCTTGGAACAACGGCTGGGGCAACAACGGCAACAATGACTTCATGGGCGACGGCTTCGGTGACGGTGATTTCTCTTTCAACATGAGTGGAAATGCTCGTGGCGCTGGCAACGGTTATGGCCGTGGCAACAACAGCTACTACAACCGTCCTTACTACGGTTATGCTCCTTATGGTGCTCCTTATGGCGCTCCTTACGGTGCTCCTTACGGCGCTCCAGTAGCTCCTTATGGCGCTCCAGTAGCTCCAGCTCCTCAGCAGGCTCCTGCTGCTCAGTAATCACTTTCCAGTGATCACTGTGGAGTCCGTATAACCGGACTCACTAGAAAAAGGCGGGCTTGATGCCCGCCTTTTTTACTTTCAAAAGAAGAGTAATTTTAAGATAAAAGCAGATAACGCAATATAGAGCACACGTCGTATCAGTGTCTCACCATGAGAGATAGTTGTATGAGCACCCAACCAGCCTCCAATCGAGTTACCGATTGCGAGTCCAAGCCCAGTCCACCACAGCAGTTCCAGGTTTGTAGCAAATACGCTTAATGCCACTACGGTATAGACCAGCACAATAAGCACTTTATGCATATTGACCCTAACCAGGTCCAATCCGAGTACCTTGTGCAGAATCGGCATCAGAATAAAACCTACACCGATTTGAATAAATCCTCCCCAAAAACCAGCCCCAACCATCAGGATATGGCCTGCTAGCAGGTTTTTTGCTTTTTCATCACCTCCACTTGGTTTCACCTTGTCATGACCAGTGGCCATTAGCAGCATGACACCGACCATTACCAAGGCAAGTACGCGATCAAACCAGACACCTTCGAGGTGAACGCCAAGAGAAGCGCCACCAATTGCCCCTACCGAAGCGGCACCAGCCAGACTGAAACCCAACTTGAAATCCGAGTACCCAAGACGCCTGAAGGCCGTCACTGCTGTGATATTCTGGGCTAGAATAGCGATGCGATTGGTACCATTTGCAACGGGCGCTGGAACGCCCATGAACAACATTACCGGAACAGTCAATAGTGACCCGCCACCGGCCATAACATTGAGCCAACCCGCCGCAATGCCTACCATGGCAAGCACAAGAATCTGCCAGATTTCCAAACTTCTACCCTACCTGTAATCCTCAATGGGCTATCAGACTAGCAGAGTTGATATTAAAGCGGGTAATGACGGTTAAAAAAGATCTAAATCGGCCGATACACTCTGGAGTAGCTACTATTTCCCCTTTTGCAGCTCTGTTAGGGCATTGGTAGATTCAAATGCTCCTTGAATGCCAACAGGATCGATGAGTAAGAGACGCCACCCATTAATAGCTCTTTATCTTATTCTTCTACTGACGATATCTATCGATCTTCGAGGGTGGGTTGCTCTGGCTGACAGTGCTACCCCAGTCACACACTCCAGCCATCTGATTGCTGCAATTCCCAGCTCATTTCCACCTCAATATGCCATTGATGATCAAGGCAAACCTTATGGGTTTGCAATTGATATTATGAATGCAGTCGCTGAAGAGGCCGGTTTGACTGTGGAGTACCAAGTCTATGAATCGTGGCAGGAAGTCCATCAGGCCATAAAAGAGGGTCAGGTTCAGCTGATACCCAACATGGGGATAACCCCTGATCGACAGACATACGTCAACTTTACCTCCCCAGTTGAGACCTTCTCAGTGTCGCTTTTTGTACGCGCTGAAACAGAGTCTCTCAATTCAATCCAGGATCTGACAGGACATCATGTAGGGGTGATAAAAGGCAATGTGGCAATAAAATTACTCCAAGACAAACAGCTGAATCTAAAGAAATACAATCAATTATCAGAGGCCCTGATTGAGTTGTTAAGCGGCCAAATTGACGCCCTCGCTTACCCTGATCCAGTGGTCTGGCGCTATACCCAACATCTTGGATTGGACGATCATATTCGCAAACTGCAGCCATCGCTGATAGAGATAAAACGCGCTATTGCTGTAGATAAAGGGGAGATTGATCTACTAAAACGTTTAAACCAGGCTCTCAACTCGGTTATCCAAAGCGACAGGTTTGAAAATATCTATTCTCAGTGGTACGCCACACCTGCTCCCTACTGGAATATACTAAGAACCATCACAGCAATGTCGGTAGTTGTGATGTTGGTCGCCATGGGGATGCTGCTCTGGCGCTATCGCAGTCTGCAGAAGCTCTACCATCGCCTTACCTCTGAAACTGAGATGCGCCGAGAAGCGGAGCATCAACTGCAACGATTGAATGCTGACCTTGAAGAGACAGTGCGCAGACAGACAGAGGATTTAGCAGAGGCCCAACGCATGGGAAAGATGGGCAGCTGGGTATTGGATCTGCAGCAGGATAGTCTTGAGTGGTCTGATGAGACTTTTCGAATCTTCGAGATTGACCCGAAACAGTTTGATGCAACTTACGAAAAATTTCTAGAAACAGTTCATCCAGATGACCGGGAACGAGTCAGCAATGCTTACATGAGTTCACTGGAAGACAAAGAGTTTTACGAGATAGAGCATCGTCTGCTGTTTGCCGATGGCAGAGTAAAATGGGTGAAAGAGCTGTGCGAAACCCAGTTTGACCGCGATGGACTCCCGATGATTTCACGAGGAACGGTTCAGGACATTACAGCGCGCAAAGCCTCGGAACGTCAACTCACTCTGACTCAATATGCTTTAGACCACATCTCCGAAGCTGCCTACCTGATGACAGCGGATGGCCAATTCAAATATGTCAATACTGCAGCTTGCGAAGCACTGGGCTACTCATGTGAAGAGCTGATGACGAAATCTGTGATAGATATCGACCCTTCAGTAACGCCAGAGCAATTTGCTGAAATAGACCAGAAACTTAAGGATGCGGGTTCATTGCGCTTTGAAACCAAACATCAGCATCGTGATGGTCACACTATTCCGGTGGAAATCGTAGCCAATCCTATCTTTTTCGAAGACGATGTATTTTCATTTGCAGTAGTGCGAGACATCAGCGATATAAAATCAGCGCAACGGGAGATCCAGCAGCAACATGCCCTGCTGCAACAGGTCATCGATGGTGTTAGTGACCCAATCCTGATGATCGATACGAACTATAACGTCCAACTCATGAACCATGCCGCTAAATCTGCAGCAGCTGTCGAAGCCATTGAGGCCGAACAACCTAAATGTTATGCCATCTCACATCACACGGATCAACCCTGTCAGGGAAATGACCACCCATGCCCCCTGCAAGAAGTGATGAAGACACACAGCACAGTTAAAGTGGTTCACAATCATCCAGGTCAGGATGAAGAGGTGAGTACTTATGAACTGCTTGCAAATCCCCTGTTTGATGAGCAGGGCAACATTACCGGCATCATCGAATCGGGCAGAGACATTACTGACTACCTGAGCGTCGCGGATCAACTGAGGAAAAATCAGAGCCGTCTCGATCACATCGCCCATCACGATCCATTGACCGGCATGCCCAATCGTCTGCTGTTTGTAGATCGTCTGCAACAAGCCATTTTTAAAGCCAAACGCAGCGGCACTATGGTTGCCTTACTGTTTATAGATCTGGACAGATTCAAGCAGATCAATGACAGCTTCGGTCATCCTACCGGTGATCTGATATTGAAAGAGGCGGCCGTTCGTCTCAAAAGTATGATTCGCGAAGAGGACACCATCGCCCGAATCGGCGGTGATGAATTTACCGTAATTCTTAACGAAATTGGTCAAACTCAAAACATTGTAAAAATTGCTGAGAAACTGTTGAGTGCATTTACCCAGAGCTTCCAAATTTTGGATAAAGAGCTGTTTCTATCAAGCAGTATAGGCATCAGTATCTATCCCCAAGACAGCGATGAGCCAAACACCCTCATACGAAATGCAGATTCAGCAATGTACAAGGCCAAGGAGATGGGCAGAAACGCATATAGCTTCTATACCTCAGAAATGACTGATAAGGCCTTTGAGAGATTGATGATGGAGAACAGCCTACGCAAAGCTGTGAAACTGGATCAACTGGTTCTGCATTACCAGCCTCAGATTGATATACGTACCGGTAGGGTAGTCGGAGTAGAGGCTTTGGTTCGTTGGCAGCATCCAGAACTGGGCCTTTTACCACCTGCCAAATTCATCCCTCTTGCTGAGGAATCAGGGCTGATCCAATCTATAGGTGAATGGGTTTTACACCAAGCCTGCCAGCAGGCTCATAACTGGTGCGAAATGGGTTTTACCCCTGAACGTATTTCGGTCAACTGCAATCTTTCAGCAAGTCAGTTAAATAGTGAGCGCTTTATTGAGCGCATACTGAATGTTCTTGAGGAGACAAGAATCGATGCTGATCTGTTGGAGCTGGAGATTACAGAAACCACCATCATGGACAATCCGAAGCATATGTCAGATGTTCTGAACCGCCTACGCGATATCGGTATCAAACTGGCCATTGATGACTTTGGAACCGGTTACTCTTCACTCGCTTATCTGAAAGCTCTGCCCATCTCCAAACTCAAGATCGACCAATCTTTTGTGCGGGATATTCCCTCCGACCCGGATGACATGGCTATAACCCGGGCGATCATCGCCTTGGGTGAAAGTCTGCAGATGCAGGTGATCGCTGAAGGCGTGGAGACCGAAGACCAGGCCAGATTCTTAATCAATGAAGGCTGCTTCCTCGCGCAGGGATTTCTCTATGCGAAACCCATGGGATCGGAAGATCTGAATCGTTACCTGGAATTGGCGCACGCCAAAGCCTGACGATAAGGCAAAGCACCCTGCTTCCGCTTCGACATTGCAGCCAACCTGCTTTAGGTCTCCTGAATCCCCCCGCTCTACCCTACATGCCGTAACGAAAAAAAGCCCCTTTAGAAGGGGCTTTCAAGAAGATAGCCAGATATAGAAATCCAACTATTAAATATCCTGTTTAAAACGGTATGTCGTCATCGAAATCATTGTCAGGCACCGATGAAGGGGCCGGGGCCGACTGTGGCCTGGACGCGCCCTGAGATTGCGGCGCATCAAATGAAGCACTCCCACCACGGCTGTCGAGCATCTGCATTTCACTGCCGACAATTTCGGTTGTGTAGCGATCTTGGCCATCTTGTCCCTGCCACTTGCGGGTACGTAGACTCCCTTCGACATAGACCTTGGAACCTTTTTTCAGATACTCCCCAGCGATCTCTCCCAGGCGATTAAAAAATACCACCCTATGCCACTCTGTTCGCTCCTGCTGTTCGCCGGTATTTTTGTCCTTCCAACTCTCAGAGGTTGCCAAGGTGACATTTGTGACCGCACCACCGCTAGGCATGTAGCGCGTCTCAGGGTCCTTACCCAGGTTGCCGATGAGTATTACTTTATTGATTCCTCGAGCCATCTATTTTTTCTCCACAGCAGTTTCAGCCCCTTTCCTTGGAGCCTGTAATAATCCTATAGTGTACCTCACCCTTGTACGGCATATCCATCCAGCAGCGCCTGGTCAACGATTTTCAGATCGACTTTCAGATAGGCGACCCCATCTTCAGCGATGATTACGGCATCGTCCACCCCATCGATGGCCATCAACTGCTCAGCCAGCTTAGCCACCTCAGATGCTTCAAGCTGCCCCACAGGGAGCATGTAGTTACTCAGATAGTTAGGATCCGGCATGCCGCGAGCGATCAGAAACCAGAGCAGAATCATGCCGCTACAGAGGAGGAAGACCCCCTCATTTTCATAGTGGGTATGAATCCACCCACCCAGCACCCCGCCGAGAAAAGCACCAAGAAACTGGGAACTGGAATAGACCCCCATGGCTGTGCCTTTTCGCTCTCCGGGTGCTGCCTTGGCGATCAGGGAGGGTAGTGTCGCTTCCAGTAAGTTAAAGGCAGTAAAGAAAATAAACAGGCCCACAACCAATACAAACAACTGCTGACTGTAGCCATATAGCAGTAGTGCAGCCAACCCCAATGCTGCAATCGCCCCGAGAAATACAGGACGCATGCGACGTCGACTCTCCGCAATAATCACGAAAGGTACCATCATCACCATCGAAAGCAGCATTACCGGCAGATAGACCTGCCAATGAGCGCTGCTCTCCATACCCAGATCACGCAGTGCCAGAGGATAAGCGAGGAACATTGCCGTCAGAGACATGTGCAATGTCAGGATACCAACATCAAGCCTCAGTAGTTCAGGATCAGCGAGAACCTTGCCAAATTGATCGGGCACCGCCTCTGCATCCCGGTGAAAATGGCTATTCTGGGGGGTAGGTACAATAAATATGACAATACCTATACCCAGTAGCGCCAATATTGCTGTCAGCCAGAAGATCCCAGGAACGCCGATCCAGCTGTTCAAAATAGGTCCCAGAATCAGGGCCACAGCAAAGGCAAATCCGATGCTGATACCGATGATCGCCATCATGCGCAAACGTCTCTGTTCACGGCTGAGATCAGCGGCTGTTGCCATTATCACGGCCGCAATCGCACCACTTCCCTGCAGGGCGCGCCCTACGATGATGCCATAAATGGTATCAGCAGAGGCAGCAACCACACTCCCCAGAGCAAAGATCAACAGACCTCCGACCAATACCGGCTTACGCCCGATTCTGTCTGAGAGCATGCCAAATGGAATCTGCAGCACTGCCTGGGTCAGACCATAGATACCGATGGCTATGCCAACCAACTGAGGCGTGACATCCGGTAAACCCTCAGCATAGAGAGAGAAAACAGGCAGAATAAGAAATAACCCCAGCATTCTTAGGGAAAAGAGACCGGAGAGAGAGTAAGCGGCTCGTTTTTCAGTCGCATTCAATCCGGTGGAGGCACCCTGCTTGGTCGTCATCTATCAGTCACTTTGCCAGTTAAATATTAAAGAGTGCGTATAGTATCAGGTTCGCACAATTCTATGCAGTGTAAGAAAAAAACTGCCCAGACATAGTGACGAAGCTTAAGGCATTACCACAAAGGTTAAATTATTGAATTCACAACAAACTGCCAACTTGACTTCATTCGGAACCCAGAATAACCAAGTAATTTAAATGCTTTAACCTCTCCAAATCGTATTAGCTCATCAACGAACATCTGTAATCATTTGCGCCCTATCAGTGGGCAAGAAATCACCCCTAACCACCAGGTTTCCCTGCATTCACCTGGAGACTTAAAGTAGAAATGGCATCTCTACATTGAAATTTATCCGATAACTGGTGATTGCTTGTTTTCGCGTTGTTCAGGTTGTTGACATTAAGCCCATGACCGGGAGCGATCCAGCGTGTAAGCTATTCAGATGAGTTTTTGATACGCCCTAACATCCCACAACTCGAAGAGCGGGAGCCAGCTCACAGAACAGCCGAGACTGGAGAAAATATTGCTAATAGTGTGCACCAACTCAAATTCTAGAATTTTTCACGTCGCAACATAGCCTGAAATCAATTAATCAATGACAACTAATGTGGGATAGTTACTCACTCAAAGAACAACATATGTTTATAACAATGAGCGTATAACAGACTGAATAACGATACCACGCTTGCTTTTTAATATTCTACATGACCCTGGAAGGGAAAATAACTTCAAAACCCCTTACTGAAAATGCTAGAACCGAGCAAGCGAGACATTAGAGGCATATCTAATACTAAAACCATATTGGATTGAACTAAAAGGAATTAGTAATGAATTATCTAAAGGCAAAATACCTAATTATAGTTTTCATGTTCAGCTTGCTATTACCCAACCTGAGCTTTGCCGGTGTTTGGCTAAATCTTGAAGGCCAAAACGGAATTAAGCTACAAACACTTAATAATAAACTGGACTGGCTGGATCAGCAAAACAACCGCAACCAAAACCTGGATCCATGGATTGGAATAAGAGTCTATCTCACATGGGGAGAAATCCCCTATAAAGGCAATAAAAGTGATCCCAGTACCATTCGGTATGATTTTTCAAATCTTGTAAATATCTTAAATAATACTCATCACAGAGGAAACAAAAGAAGTTATAAAATCGCCCTGACAATTTCTGATAAACTTTGGGTGTTTCAGAAAAATGGCACTTACGATTACACACAAGGAGCCTTGCCTAGGTTTTTTGCGGAAGATCTGGGAGAAGGTGATTGGATAAACAGTACAGTCACACCCAGTGGTAGCAATAAAACTATTCTTAAAGATGAAGATGAAGATAATGATGGTGTCTCTGACAACTTAAGATTTGCTGTTGCCAATTCAAAAACAAATAGCAATCCTGCACGAAAGTATAGCGCTGTCCGTTGGAATCCAAAAATAAAAGAATTATGGGGAGAATTCTGGTATCAGCTTGCTAACTACTCCTACACAGAAGATGGTGTTACTAAAAAACTCGGCGACCATCCCGCATTATATTCAATAATCACACATGAGAGTTCTCTTTCTGGTATTTATCACAATATTGATGAGTTAGATGCTATTGGATACATTGGCCCTCAGCAATACTCAGAAGCGTTGCTTGAGCAATCAATAGAACTAAGCAGTTACTTCGTTGCAGTGCCTATCCTCAATAACATTAACTGGATATCAGAAAATGTCGCAAATAAATTAGCCCCTTACTATCAACAATACTTAGGCGATCAACTAAGCAGTCTAAATCAAACTTCCAACAGTCACGGTTGGTTTGCACAGGACCTTCGAATTGATGCATACATGGGCATTAGCAGTTATCAGAATATTGTTTACCCCGAGTTTTCGAAATTCGATAAATCCATGCGTTACGCCATGATTACTGGTGATACCTATAAAAACAGTCATTTCACAAGCTCAACCAATCAGGGAAAAGCTCAGGAGTTAATTGAATTGGCCTCCCAACTCTCAATTGGCCACCTATTATTTTTAAATCAGAGTCAACAGCAAAGGTCATCCACTAATTCGGAAATTTTTAATCTGATCGCGTCTGCTGATTACGATGATTACAGCTTCCTTCCCGAAGCCATACCAAATCTCCTCAACGCAGTAGTCAATGAAGGCTCGGATGCAAATAGAATTGTTTTGACCGCTTCCAATAGAGTAAACAACATCTCTTCCAGCGGGTTCTCTATTAAGGTCGACGGGCAGCCAGCAACAATAACTCATATTCAAAGAGACCCTGCAGACCCAACCAAAATCTGGGTAACTTTGTCAGACAGAATCTATAAGGGTGAAATTGTTGAAATCATATACGATGGAAATGAGTTACAGAACAGCCAAATTGCCGCGACAAACAAGTGCACAGTTTCCCCAGACCCAAACCCATCTATGGTGAAGTCTTATGTGTATGAAGGCGCTCACCCAGACAGAATTGCTCTATTTATTTCAGAGCCCGTCAAAAAACATGTCACCAGCACAGGCTTCTCTGTAGCTATTGATGGCCAAGCTGCATCAATCATTAACTTAGTCAGACATCCAACAGAATCTGCCAGGCTCTGGATCACCTTATCCAGCAGGATCAATCCAGGCGAAATAGTCCTGATTACATATGCTGGCAATGGCACGATAGAAGATATTTCGGGACACGAACTGGACGCTGGAACCATCCGCGTCACTAATAAAACAACCAATTCGCATTGATACCACATGAGGGCCGGTTAACACCTCAAGTCGTGGCATTCAAATTTCCCTCATCCACATGTTCTATGTTTGAGTGTGAGGCATTTAACCAGCCCCCGTTATTCCGGTACCCTCGGGAATGACGGGGCCAGTAGAGCCAAAGGGTACGGTCCTGCCGCACCACAAGGGCGTGAATTCCTAAGAAATCCCGGTTGTTCTTCTCGTAATCACCAGTGTAAGTTGATGTAAGCTGGCTGTTAATCTGCTCATCAGGTGGTTTTCGTCTCAGTTGGGCAGTGTGCGGCAGATAGCACCCTACATTTCACACGTAAAGCCAGCCTCCATCTTGGTTGTCTTTCCAATCTCTCAGGCGTTTTATCAGTTATTCGAAAGATCGCGTATAGTATTGGGTTGGCTCATCTCAAAGCAGTTCAACCACAATAAGATTATGGACACCATCAGCATACGCGGCGCCCGCACCCACAACCTGCAAAATATCGACCTGGATCTACCGCGTGATAAATTGATTGTGTTCACCGGTCTTTCCGGTTCCGGCAAGTCTTCACTGGCCTTTGACACCATCTACGCAGAGGGTCAACGACGTTATGTTGAATCACTCTCTGCTTATGCCAGACAGTTTCTCTCTTTGATGGAGAAACCGGATGTGGACCACATTGAAGGACTCTCCCCGGCCATCTCCATCGAACAGAAGACCACGTCTCACAACCCCCGCTCCACAGTCGGGACAATAACTGAGATTTACGACTATCTGCGTCTGCTGTTCGCCAGGGTTGGTAACCCACGCTGCCCTGAGCATGACACTACCCTGGAAGCGCAAAGCATCAGCCAGATGGTCGACCAGGTAATGGCACTACCGGAAGGAGAGCGGATGATGTTACTGGCCCCGGTCATACAGGAGCGCAAGGGCGAGCACCACAAACTACTGCAGGAGCTGCATGCTCAGGGATTTATCCGCGCCAGAATCGATGGCGAGGTGTATGAACTCGATGATGCTCCTACCCTGGAACTGCACAAAAAACACACTATCGAAGTGGTGGTGGATCGCTTCAAGGTCCGTGAGGATCTATCAACCCGTCTGGCAGAGTCCTTTGAGACTGCCCTCAATCTGGCAGATGGACTGGTACGGGTAGCCTGGATGGATAGCAGTCAATCTGAATTGATCTTCTCCTCACGTTTCGCCTGCCCACACTGTGGCTATAGCCTTTCTGAATTGGAGCCGAGGCTATTCTCTTTCAATAACCCAGTCGGCGCCTGTTCAACCTGCGATGGCCTGGGTATTGAGCAATTCTTCGATCCAGAGAAGGTGGTTGCTCACCCTGAACTCTCTCTGGCGGGAGGCTCGGTAAGAAGCTGGGATCGACGTAATGCCTACTATTTCCAGATGATTAAATCCTTGGGCCGACATTTTAAGTTCGATCCGGAAACCCCTTGGAACAAACTCACCAAGCGGGTGCAAAAAATCATCCTGCAAGGCAGCGGCAGTGAATCAATCGAATTCAGCTACCACAACGAAAGGGGCCGTTCAGTCAAGAAGAGCCATCCTTTCGAAGGCATCATTCCGAATATGCAGCGCCGCTATCGGGAGACAGATTCCAATGCTGTACGGGAAGAGCTGTCACGCTACATATCCAGCCAATCCTGTCCCGATTGTAAGGGCACCCGGCTCAACCAGGCGGCACGCCACGTATTTATCAATACACATACTTTGCCGGAACTCACGAAGATGCCCATAGGGCAGGTAAAGAAGAGCTTTAAGGCCCTTAAATTACAAGGCAAACGTGGCAAGATCGCCGCTAAAATTCTGAAAGAGATCGACCAACGACTCCATTTTCTGGTCAATGTGGGACTCGACTACCTGACCCTGGATCGCAGCGCTGAAACCCTTTCCGGTGGTGAAGCCCAGAGGATTCGCCTCGCCAGCCAGATCGGTGCAGGGCTGGTCGGTGTCATGTATGTGCTCGATGAACCCTCCATAGGTCTGCACCAAAGGGATAATCAACGCCTGCTGGACACCCTGATCTACCTTAGGGATCTGGGCAACACAGTGATTGTTGTGGAACATGACGAAGAGGCCATTCGTAGTGCCGATCATGTGGTGGATATTGGCCCAGGTGCAGGGGTACACGGCGGAAAAATCATCGCCCAGGGTACGGCTGAACAGATCTCAAAAAGTAAGGGTTCACTTACTGGTGAGTACCTGAGTGGCAAACGTAGTATAGAGACCCCTGAACGAACCACTGAGAGCGACCAACGCACACTTGAACTGTTAGGCGCTACTGGCAACAATCTTAAATCTGTGGATCTGGTGATCCCGGTTGGGAGTTTTTGCTGTATCACCGGGGTTTCCGGCTCTGGAAAATCGACCCTGATCAACGACACCCTCTATCCGATCTGCGCCGCAACACTGAATAAAGCCAACACCACCCCTGCCCCCTACAATGAAGTTGCAGGGCTGGAACATTATGACAAGGTCGTGGATATCGATCAGAGCCCGATCGGCCGAACACCAAGATCCAATCCTGCAACCTACACCGGCCTCTTTACCCCGATAAGAGAACTCTTTTCCGGCACTCATGAAGCACGCTCCAGAGGCTATACACCTGGACGTTTCAGCTTCAATGTCAAAGGGGGGCGATGTGAATCCTGCAGTGGCGATGGCGTGATCAAGGTGGAGATGCATTTTCTGCCGGATATCTATGTCCAGTGCGATGTCTGCAAGGGTAAACGCTATAACCGTGAGACCCTCGAGATTCACTATAAAGGCAAAACCATAGACGAAGTTCTGAGCATGACCGTTGAAGAGGCATTACCCTTTTTCGATGCGGTACCCACCATCAAACGAAAACTTCAGACCTTGATGGATGTCGGCCTCTCCTATATCTCCCTGGGGCAGAATGCCACTACCCTTTCAGGGGGCGAAGCACAACGGGTCAAACTCTCTCGCGAGTTGTCCAAGAGGGACACAGGCAACACCCTATATATCCTTGATGAACCCACCACCGGACTCCATTTTCATGACGTGAGCCATCTGCTAGAAGTGCTACACAGACTGCGAAATCATGGCAACACAGTGGTAGTCATCGAACATAATCTGGATGTCATCAAAACTGCCGACTGGGTTATCGATCTTGGACCTGAAGGGGGCGATAAGGGCGGAGAAATTATTGCTCAAGGCACGCCTGAACAACTGTCAAAAGTGCGCAAATCCTACACCGGGAAATTTCTCAAAAAGTTACTCAGCAGTTGAGCAATGGAAGCAACTCAAGGTGTTTCGTAAGCCCCCAGCAACCTGCAGACGGGTTGCTCTCTTCGATCAGCAGCTTGGTGCTATTGTCATTATGGGCGACCAGTCCGGCACCAACACAGTGCCCATTGGCATCCACAGCAGAATCACTGAGCCAGTTGCCGCGAACAATGCTGTCTCGCCTCATTTGACTCAGATAGACATTGTGCAGAAACATACTGGCATTGAGCCAGCCATTATTATGAAAGCGGTTGCGCTCGACTAAGGTACGATTGGTACCCCCCAGCCAACCCATACCCCCATTATCATGCATATAAGAGTCACTGAGGGTGACGTCTCCGCTCTCTAATCCATTGCTGTTGAGATGGACACCAATCCCGAATCCATCCACCTCTACTAATTGCTGAAGCTGTAAATATTGAATATTCACAATAGTTAGCAATTGCCATCTGTAGTTATTCAGTTTGCTTGGTAAACTCTACGCAATTGACCTTCATGAAAGACAAATCATTACACTAGCCAGATCTATTTCATAAGTAACTGATTTTCCATACACTCAATATTCAATTCAGGAGACCATCATGGATTTAACTTCATTACTAATATTTATAGCGATCGGTGCTGTAGCTGGTTGGTTGGCTGGCACCCTGATGAAGGGTGGTGGTTTCGGCCTGCTTGGCAATATTGTAGTTGGTGTTATTGGCGCATTTATTGGCGGCTGGGTGTTTGGTCTCCTTGGACTCTCTATCAACGGATTAATCGGATCGTTGATTACTGCTGTTGCAGGTGCAGCAATCTTACTGTTTGTTGTGGGACTCATTAAAAAATAAAGATCTTCCAAAGATCTTTATGGGGAGAGAAACTCCCCTCTCCCCACGCGGGAGAGGGGGAGAATGAACACCCTACTTCCCCTAACAATCAGCAAGATAAATATGAACGATCAATGCGGTTTTATCTTTCAACCAGATGAAACGCTTCGCGTACACCCTCTCCCCAACCCCTCTCCCGTAAAGGGAGAGGAGCTTTCAGAGTTGTTCTGAGAAGGTTGAAAGTTAATGAGACAGCAGCGCTCTCTTATATAAAATATAGTCCTCATAAAATCAGCTTGGCTAGTAATGCTGCCAGCATATCAATCGCTACTATCCTCTATCTATTCTTCTTGATGGCTTTTTAGCTGAATAGCACACTCCCTGGATGCAGTCATACATGATTTCGCATGTCGTTTTGTGGTCTGGGACATAAAAAAGCATTACAGAGCAGAGGAGGGAATGAAAAGCACACGAAACAGCCTCCTGACAATCGGACAAACATCACTCAGATGGCTCTATTTGACAGCAAGATATCTACCACTGCCATGCTCAGAAATGCCCAAAAATTGAGCTTTGGGTGAAATCAGCACACAAGGATTGTGTAAAAGTACCTACAGAACTACATATAGCGACGTTATTCTGCTACATATACAGATGTACACCACGCTGTTTAATCAAAAAAAAACTCAAATAGTGAAGAGACGGCAAATATAATAATTTCATCAAAAAGGAACCTGGGATGTCATTCACACAAAGCAATAGACAACTAAAAATCAAAACCCCACTAGGTCCTGATGAACTCCTGATTTTGAGCATGGAGGGCAGCGAAGAACTGGGCCGTTTATTTGAATTCACAATTGACCTGCTAAGTGACAACGAGGCTATCTCTCACTATGACTTGCTAGGCAAAAAAATGACTGTCGAAATGGACATGGTGAACACCACTAAACGTTATTTCGATGGTTACGTAAGTGACTTCGCACAGGTGGGTCACCTCGCCTTTTTTGCCCACTACCGGGTTACGCTTCGCCCCTGGTTCTGGCTTATGACTCAGACCTCTGACTGTCGTATATTTCAGAACAAGAAGGTACCTGACATCATCAAAGATGTCTTCAGAGACAATGGCTTCACCGACTTTGAAGAGCGCCTGAGTGGAAGCTACAGAGAGTGGGAATATTGCGTACAGTACCGGGAAACTGACTTTAATTTTGTCAGCAGGCTGTTGGAGCAGGAGGGAATCTACTACTTCTTTAAGCATACTGCAGGCAAGCACATACTTGTCTTATGTGATGATTATGCCTCTCATAACACACTGGAAGCCTATGCTGAAATACCCTATGTTCCCCCCACAGAAACTGGGGCAAGCCGCTGGCAGGATTATATCCACAGCTGGACATTTCGCCGATCCATACGTCCCGGAAACTTTGCCCATACCGACTACGATTTCAAGAAACCTAAGTCAGACGTCTCATCGAATGCGTTGATACCAAGAGGGCACCCTTACTCTGACTATGAGGTCTTCGACTATCCAGGGGAATATGTAGCATCCTCAGAGGGCGAACGCTATGCCAAACATCGGATAGAGGAGTTACAGGCAAAACATGAGGTATTGGAGGGTAAAGCGAATACTCGGGGCTTAACCACCGGTGGTCTGTTCACCATGACAGAACATCCACGGGGTGACCAGAATAAGGAGTATATGGTCACCAGCGCTTACTATTCACTGCAGTCCGATGCCTTCGAGTCAGTACCAGAGATCGCCCAAGGGCCGCTCTATTCCTGTGAATTCACCTGCATGGATCCTAAGACGACCTTTCGCACATCACGTATCACATCAAAACCTATTGTACAGGGCCCTCAGACAGCAGTTGTGGTTGGCCAGGCAGGTGAAGAGATCGATACCGATGAATATGGACGGGTAAAACTGCAGTTTCACTGGGATCGATATGGTAACAGGGATGAGAACAGCTCCTGCTGGGTTCGTGTGGCACAGGTCTGGGCCGGCAAAAACTGGGGGGCAATGCATATCCCCCGTATTGGCCAGGAGGTTATCGTCGATTTCCTCGAGGGAGATCCCGACCGTCCAATCGTCACTGGCCGGGTCTATAACGCTGACCAGATGCCACCCTATGAGTTACCTGCCAACAAAACCCAAAGCGGCATCAAGAGCCGCAGCACGAAGGGAGGCAACAGCAATAACTTCAATGAGATCCGCTTTGAAGATAAAAAAGGCTCTGAGGAGCTCTACATACATGCAGAAAAGAACCATACCAATGTAACAGAAAGCAGTCGTAGCGAGCGGGTTGGTTATAACCGATCCCTGACAGTCGGTCACGACAAGAGTGAACAGGTTAATAACGATAAAACTATCACTATCGCAAAGAATCACAACGAAACCATCGGTCTTAACATGAGCCAGGTGGTTAGTGTGGACAAGAAAGAGACTGTCGGTTCCAATAAATCCACAGTGGTTGGCATCAACCGTTCGGAGACTGTGGGCGCCGCCAAAGAACTGACCATTGGCGGCCTCTATCAGGTCTCAGTTGGTGGTGCAATGAATGAGACCGTGGCAGGCGCAAAAGCTGAGGAGGTCGGTGGCGTCAAACTTGAAACCGTAGCAGGTGATAAGAAGTCCATAGTAGGCGGTGATAGCGGCAACAGTGTTGGTGGCGACCTGTCAGAGGAGGTAGACGGTGAGAAAAAATCCCAGATCAATGGTAACTACACTATCGATACGAATTCTGAGTATAAATTGGAAGCTGCCTCAAAAATCGAATTAAAAACAGGTGCTTCATCCATCAGCATGGATTCGAGTGGAAAGATCGAGGTATCAGGAACTGACGTGACCTTTAAAACAGCCGCAGGCAAAGTACATATTGATGCAGGTGGCATCATCACCATCAAAGGCACCATGGTCAAAATCAACACCTGAATAAGATAACTGACTACTCAGATTGACAAGTGTTAACAGGCCCTAGTATGGATAACCAAACAACAGAGGATATAAGCAATGAGCGGTAAACCTGCAGCCCGCGTCGGTGATACGATTCTCTGCATTCTGCCTCAGATCCTACCGGCAGTACCGCCACCGCCCCATGCGCCCCCCCCCGGCCTTCCCATTATTCCACCAGGTGCGCCCACGGTATTAATTGGGGGACAACCTGCCGCAAGGATGGGCGACTATAGCCTCTGTATCACCCCGGTTCCTGTTCCAAATCCAATTGTTCGCGGCGCATTTCCCGTGCCGATCATGAATATGCCCGCCGCCAGGATGAGTGACTCAGGCACCCATCCTGGATCAATCATCATGCCACCATGCTGTCCGACAGTACTGATCGGCCTGTCAGGCGTTACCGGTAATCCAAGACTTGGCAATCAGGCCTGTCAAAATATGGCGGCAGGAAGAAATCCTCCTCCGGGCTCCACCACTGCCAGCGGAAACCCAATCAGCCCAAACTCTGCGGGACAGAGCTATAACAACTGCGGCGTCGAGTCTTCCAGACAGATTGTACAACTGGCCACTGGTGCAAATCCCGGACAGGAAGCGATGCTAAACACTGCCATCGCAAATAGTAACGCCTCCCAACCCGCCATTGGCAGCGCAGGAAGTGGTGGACCGGTAACAGCACAAAATCAGGCTTTTTACAGTGGTGGCACTACATCAGGGCAGCAAGTTTCAATACTCGGTAATAATGGTGTTCCATCAAGCAGAATTGCCCCTACCTCAAGCGGCCTCCAGCTAGGGCAATTTGAAACAGCGCTATCCCAGGGTAGAGGCGTTATTGCCAATGGTGATGTTGCCGGTCTGCCAGGCTGGGGAACTCAAACAGGTGCTCATGCCGTGTTGGTCACCGGTTATGAATATGACGATGATGGCAACATCACACACGTTATCTACAACGATACAGGCATTGGAGTCTGTAACCAGAGGGCTACAGCAGCCCAATTTCAAAATTTTCTGACAACTGGTGCAAATAATGCGGTTGCAAATGGCTTTGCTATGAGTGGCGCATCTGTCACCAATAATCCGATATTTTGAACAATCATGAGTAGAAAACTATTTTGGCATATCAATATACTTTTTTTGATTTGCGTTAACACGACAGGGGTATTCGCCATGTCCATGAAAGACGCGGTGCAGCAGATAGGTCAGCACGCGAACATGATGCCACTAGAACGCGGTATCACTCTGCCAATGATAAAGGCAGAAGGTAACAGAATTATTGTAACGCGCCTGATCTACTTCACCCGCACCACACCGGAATCAGGGACAGCGATAACAGATCCTCAGTATATTGCTACGTATGACCTGTCCAACGCTCGATTCATTACACTTAAGCGGTTTGAAATGGAGGTTCCGAATCTGCAACCGCCTCCATGGATACACAACCGCCCCTCATTTGAGAATCCAAATGAGATCATTCCTGAATTTGAACGCATCTGGACACTATATGACATCCTGATCCCGGAATACATCAGAGGGAGTATGAATGTCAGCAGTGAAATCAAGCAGGCAGCCAAAGCCTATGTCGGTTATTTCGAGCGACATGCTGAAAAGCCACTCATGCCCTACTACGAACTATTCAGCGGCGAGTTTTTACGCTGGATTGGTCAAATTGCCAACTCTTAAATTGACCGAAGAGGTATCTATCTAATGTCTGATCAGCAATACACTTCGGTCACAACAGCATCGGCAAGAAATCTGATTTCACCATCACTACAGTTCACCAGCTATATGAGTTTACCGATGCCGGTAATCGGCAACAACAGATTATTTTTAGCCTTTCTTGTTGGTAGAGGAGAGGCACTGAATCCTGAGCTTGGTTACCAAATCTGGCCACCGAGCTTACTGGCTCTGTTCGAAACAGAACGTGGTCAGCTTCACGAGTTACGCACCATAACACCAAACTATTTTTCGATTGATCACCCCCCCGATCACCCCATGGGCAAAGGGGTGTCACCACCGGAGAAATCCACTACAGAGTACTTGCAAAACGAACTCCATCTTTTTCAGAGTTGCGATACTCTGCTTATTGCGATAGCTGGCAAACATACCCATCAGGATGAACTACATCGGTTTGACGAGTTATACAAATCCCTTACTGAAGAGGCTTTGTTGCCCTATTGTCAGCGATTGCGATTATCAAAGGTGGAGTAAACACAGATTTAGCACCGAATCATGATAAAGCCATTCTCAATAAATTATTAGGCCATTTCATTGATATTGTAATCTTGGTAGAACAGTGGAAATAATCAGCTCAACACAATTTCAAACCGGTTATACCTTATGCCATGTACACGATGGTCATGAACTTTTGGTAATCATTACGAAGGGCACATTTAATATACCTAAACAGGGAGAGTTCGCTGAGTTAACTGAGAAGCAAAAACCCTTGGTCATTGCTGATCTCTATTCTGGCGAACCTGGCTATTCGTCACCTTTATATGAGCTGGATTATGCCCCTTTCAAACGACATTGCGATGTTCTCTTGCTAGGCAGTGCCTACGCACCAGGAGGAATACCTGTAACCAACGTCGACGTCAATCTCAAACTGAGTACTTTAAATAAATCGTTCAGAGTCACCGGAAGCCGAAATTGGGAAGCGGGCAAATTTGCAATCAGACCTGGCTATCCTGCCATTTTCGACAAAATGCCAATCAGCTACGACCAGGCTTTCGGTGGCATCGACAACCATCATAAAAACATAAACAAACACAGCGCATTCATGAAAAACCCAGTTGGCAGAGGCTACCATCTGCAGTTGAACAAATCGTTCATTGATGGTTCACCAATGCCATCTACCGAACAGTTGAATCAACCCGTGACCATACCAAACGGTCAATATATACCGATGTCATTCGGCCCAGTGGGAAGATACTGGACTCCCCGGCTGGCACTGGCAGGAACCTACGACGAGGCGTGGGTAAATAACAAATACCCATTACCACCTGCAGACTTCGATACAGCCTATTTTCAGGCCGCACCTGTTGATCAACAGATCCCCTATCCACAAGGGGGCGAAACTGTTTTTTTGCAAAACCTGACACCTCAAGGCGAGACCATTTTTAACTTACCTGAAATTGAAATGCCTGTGACTTTCTTTTATAAAGGCGGCAAACAGGTTAAAAAGAGTGCCTTCATTGATACCATCACTTTGGAACCAGATGAAAGCCTGTTTACTATGACATGGCGAACCTATATACCGCTCACTGACTCTATCCTTGAAATACCTCAGGTGGAGATAGGCGATCAAGCCCATCTCCATTGATGTTAGAAAGAGTTTTTACTGACACATCTGCTCGTTCCTTTCCGAATCGATATTTTGCTGATCAGCAGGATCTGGATCGGATACCTTCATCGTCACCAACTCTTCAGAACTGACTGGATGTATGGCAATGGTATTATCTAAATCGGCCTTAGTGGCTCCCATCTTAACTGCCACTGCAAATCCCTGAAGCATCTCATCCACATTGTCACCAATCAGGTGAATACCAACCACTCGTTCTTCTTCACCAACACATATCAACTTCATTGCTGTAGTCACACCATGAGATGAGAGAGCGTGTCGCATAGGTGTGAATTGAGTTTGATAAACGCGAACCTGCTGGTGCTGCTCTCGAGCCTGAGGTTCAGTCAAGCCTACCGTAGCAACCGGAGGATGAGAGAAAACCACACTAGGGATGTTAACGTAATCCACTCTGCTGTTGATTTGATTATTGAATAACCGATCAGCCAAGCGTCTTCCGGCAGCTATCGCAACCGGAGTCAATGGTGTACGACCTGTGATATCGCCTATGGCATAGATACCTGGTACGTTTGTGTTCTGATACTCGTCGGTCGGTATGATACCGTTGCCCTGTTTTTCAATGCCCGCCATCTCCAGGCTTAGTGATGAGGTGTTAGGGGAACGACCTACCGCCCAGATCACTGTATCGAATCCTTCAACACGTTCACCTTCACTTCCATTCAGGGCGATTCCCGCATCGTTTTTTTCCAACCCATTAACCTGAAACGAGAGCTGTTGTATTACGCCCTGCTTCTCCATCTCACTCATCAGTACTCTGCTGACCATTGGATCAAAAACCTCAAGCAACCGCTCCTCCAATGCAACTATCGTTACTTCAGACCCCAATGCAGACAACATACCTGCCAGCTCTACACCGATATATCCACCGCCTATCACGGCCACTTTTTCCGGCTGCTCACTTAGGGCGAAAAAACCATCTGAGGTAATCCCCAATTCAGCACCCGTTACGCGAGGTACAATTGGTTCACCGCCCGTTGCAACCACAATATGATCTGCTGCATATATCTCACCGTTCACTTCAACTTCACCAGGACCAACGAATCTGGCATATCCATCAATGTGGGTAACACCAAGTTGATCAACGTAACCATCCCAGTAACGGTTGATATTTTCGATGTAGGCGTTACGACCATCAACCAAGCTGGCCCATTCGGTTTTACCACGAGAGGCGGGCACGCCGAATCCGCTCGCATCATCAACAGCATGAGCCAGCTGAGCCGCATACCACATAACCTTTTTCGGTACACAGCCACTATTCACACAGGTACCTCCCATCTTTGAGGGTTCCACTACAGCAACTCTGCGCCCAAGCTGAGCAGCCCTTTCGGCTACCGCCAAGCCACCACTACCACCCCCAATTGAGATCAAATCGAAATGTCTGTTCATGATGATTCCTAATTATACTACCGCGTCGAACTACCCTGATTTCAGCTGTCGCGACTTGTCTTGGATAGAATTACCCTTTCCAGGCAGGAGAGGGTCTATTGAATGACTTAAGCCGCACTTCTGCTCTGCTCAGAAAGATACTGCTCAAGATTGTCTGCGCCACCAACGCGCTCACCATTGATAAAGATCTGAGGCACCATTGAAACCCCGGCAACAGCACGTAGACTGCTCTCGCTGTAGTCCCTGTTCAACACCAACTCTTCAAACTCAATGCCGGCATCTCTCAACATCCCTTTAGCGCGCACACAGAAAGGACAGCCTTCGCGGGTAAAAACGGTAACATCCAGAGGCTTAGGCTGCTGAGGCGCAATATAGGCCAGCATAGTATCGGCATCAGAGACTTCAAAAGGGTCTCCTGGAACATCTGGCTCGATGAACATCTTTTCGATAACCCCATCCTTCACCAGCATGGAGTAACGCCAGGAGCGATCACCAAAACCGAGATCCTCTTTTGAAATCAACATCTCCATACCACGGGTAAAGTCTCCATTGCCGTCAGGCAGGAATGTAATCCGGTCGGCCTTCTGTTCCAGTTGCCACTCATTCATTACAAAGGCATCATTTACAGCGATACAGATCACCTCATCAACACCCTGACTCTTTAAGACCGGGGTTAGTTGGTTATAGCGAGGTACATGGGTAGATGAGCAGGTTGGCGTAAATGCACCAGGCAGTGCAAACACCACTACGGTCTTACCTTTAAATATCTCGTCACTGGTGACATCAACCCACTCATGCTCTCGGCGGGTACGGAAGGTGACATTAGGTACGGTCTGATTTTCACGATTGGTTAACATTATTATCTCCTAAGTTTTTAAAGAGTCTGTAAACTTGGAGGGAACTCTACGCCAATCCGATTAATTGGTATATTCGTAAATTTTAATTGAATCTATAGATTCCCTCTATCAATAAATTCAATCAAAAGAAAGGGCTACCCGTAGGGTGCGGCCCTGCCGCACCATGACTGGCAAACGGTAACAGAGGGATTGTGATCCCCACTCAGTTAAATTCAGGCCTTTAGACGAAACTTAATATGGTTTAGGCTTTACTATTATCCCGACAATTAGATAGGTCATTTTCGGCCTGTCCTTTTAATATCAGAATGTTAGGGGCCATCACCATGACATCGGAAAGCTCTTCAGACAAACTCGATCGCATCGTTGCTGAGGCTCACCGCAACCGGGAGCAGCGGGAAAAGGGGTACCGAGAGCGAGCATTGAAAATGTACCCCTGGGTTTGTGGACGCTGCGCGCGGGAGTTCAGCCGCGAAAATCTCCGTGAACTGACCGTGCACCATCGCGACCACAATCACGACAACAATCCAGCGGATGGCAGCAACTGGGAGTTACTGTGCATCTACTGTCACGACAACGAGCACTCCCGCTACAAAGATTCAGCTTACGGTGATGCCGCAGACAGCAAGCAGACAAACACCACCACCCATAACCCATTCGCCGATCTTGCGGAGATGCTCAAGGAGAAGAAATAAGCCATGCCGATGATTGAATTTTCAAAGGACGAAAAGGAACTTATCGTACATAAGATCAAGCGCTACTTCAGCAAGGAGATGGATCAGGAGATTGGACAGTTCGATGCGGAATTTCTCTTGGATTTCTTTTCCGAAAAGATTGGCCCCTACTACTACAACCGCGGATTGCATGATGCCCGAGCCGTGCTGGAGAGCCGGTTGGAGAACATAGACGAGGCACTTTACGAGATTGAGAAGCCGACTGAGATGGTCCGCTAACCCTGAACGGTTGAAGATTGAGAAAAATCGATCTGTAGGGGGCGGCCCTGCCGCACCACAAGCGTGTGGATTCTTCAGAAATCACGGATATCTCCCTGGCTACTATCAACGTCAGTAGAAACAAGCTCTCTGTTAACCGGCTCGTCTGTTGGTTTTCGTTTCAGTTGGACATGGTGCGGCAGGGCCGCACCCTACGAAAAAAAACCAACATTGAACAATGCACCTCTTGGCACGCCGTTTTAACACGGGCGAGCAAGGTAGCCTGGATGAAGTGAAACGGAATCCAGGAAGATTGGTGCAGTGTTCTCCCGGATTCCGTTGCACTTCATCCAGGCTACGGGCTGCTGCATTCAACGAGGAAAGTGACTCGCAGGGGGGCTCGTGCTGACTCCCGAATTAAATTG
>NZ_JBSYOO010000044.1:0-37049 GCF_058244675.1 Candidatus Thiodiazotropha sp. AKIB8
TAACAACAGCCCCCTCTTCTACTGAAGACTCTTGAGCTTCAGCAACTGGCGCATCATTCGTTCCAGTGACAGTAATTGTGAGGGTAGTCTCTGCGGTAGCACCTTGATCATCAGTAACGGTTACAGGTACTTCTATGGTTTCAGTTTGTTCAGCACCCAACTCTTCATAGTTGGAAGCGTCGAAACTATACGACCCATCCTCATTTAGAATGAGTCCCTCCACTTCTGAAGAAGTTGAAAATGTCAGCGAAGAACCATCAGCCAGATCAATGTCATTTCCATCCAGTTGCCCTTTAACAACAGCACCTTCTTCTACTGAAGTCTCTTGAGCTTCAGCAACTGGCCCGTCATTGGTTCCAGTGACAGTAATTGTCAGAGTGCTCTCTGCGGTAGCACCTTGATCATCGGTAACAGTTACCGGCACATCGATAGTTTCAGCCTCTCCAGCACCCAGAGTTTCATAACCCGAAGCATCGAAACTATATGAACCATCCTCATTGATAGTAAGTCCTTCAACATTGGATTCAGTTGAAAAAGACAATGCTGCATTATCAGCCAGATCTACATCACTGGCTTTCAATTGACCAGATGTGAGCACACCTTCATCTACAGAGGCCTGTTCTGCACTAATAACAGGCGCATCATTCGTTCCAGTGACAGTAATTGTGAGGGTAGTCTCTGTAGAATCACCTTGGTCATCAGTTATTGTTACAGGTACTTCTATGGTTTCAGTTTGATCAGAACCCAACTCTTCATAGCTGGAAGCGTCGAAACTATACGACCCATCCTCATTTAGAATGAGTCCCTCCACTTCTGAAGAAGTTGAAAATATCAGCGAAGAACCATCAGCCAGATCAACGTCATTTCCATCCAGTTGCCCTTTAACAACAGCCCCCTCTTCTACTGAAGACTCTTGAGCTTCAGCGACTGGCGCATCATTCGTTCCAGTGACAGTAATTGTGAGGGTAGTCTCTGCGGTAGCACCTTGATCATCAGTAACGGTTACAGGTACTTCTATAGTTTCAGTTTCTCCAGCACCCAATTCTTCATAGCTTGATGGATCGAAACTGTATACACCATCCTCACTAAGTATTAAGCCTTCAACTTCGGCCTGGGTTGAAAAGGTCAGCACTTGGCCATCTGCCAGGTCAATATCACTGGCCTCCATCTGCCCAGTAACCAGTTCTCCTTGACCTGTTAATACCTCAGTAGCAACAGCTACTGGTGCATTGTTAGTTCCTGTCACGGTAATGGTGAGTAGCGTCTCCGCTGTTCCACCGTGTTCATCTGTTACAGAAATCGGTATTTCGATTGCCTGTATCTCACCTGCACTTAATCCACTATAACTGGAAGCATCAAAGCTATAGTGGCCATCTTCGTTGATGACAAATCCAGGGGGTGAATCAGAACTATCGGATAGAGCGAATGTTAATATTGAATTATCGTCAATATCAGTTGCAGTAACCTGTCCCTCTATGATTGGGTCACCCTCAGAAACAGAATCAAAGGCAACCATTTCTGCTAGCGGTAGATCATTTGTTCCAGTTACCGATATCTGAATTTCAGTAGTGCTCGTAGCGCCCGTCTCATCTGTAACTGTCACTGGAATATTGAATGTCTGGGTCTCACCTAAACCAAGATGCTGATACGCCTCATGGGTTGAGTCAAAACTGTAACTACCATCTTCGTTGAGAATAAACCCTGCTGGAGCGACTTCATTGTCGGCTAAGGCATAGGTTACTCCCTCGGGAGGTGTCTGTGTTTCAGGAACTAGTGGGGTGTTTGGCTCTTCTCTCGGCCCGGTTTCATCCACAGGAGTAGATATTCTTATTACAGGCTCTTCAGTTGTATTATCAATATCAATTTCAACCGACTCTTGATGAGTGTTCCCAGAAGAGTCTGTCACTTGAATTACAAGTGAATGAGATGTATGCAGAGCTACGTCGAAATCTACCCCGTCTTTGATCAGAAGTTGGTTATCAATAATTTCAAACAGATCATTGCTTTCACCTATCAGCTGATAGGAGTATGTTTCACCTGTCGTCTCATCTCTGGTCACCAAGCGGGCTATCACCAAATCTCCATGACTCACTACAGTCGGAGCTTCGGTCGACATCTCATCATCAGTGGTTCCGGCTTCTTGTGACTGGCTGGTCGGGATCTGATAGGAGATATCAGCCGTTTCAATATTCAGTGGTATAGGGGAAATGTCACCCTGAATGTATGTTTCGCTGTTTTGTTGTTCTTGATTTTCAGGAACTGTTGTTGCTGTATAGGCTCTTTGTTCAGGTGAAAGTCCGTTGGGAGGTGGGGTAGAATCAGTGCTTTCTATAGCTACATCTGTAGTATGGGATTCGCTTGAATTCTGACGGCCTTGATCATGGGAGGGAGCGTCCGAGTGGTCTATTGTAAGAGCGACATCAAGCGACTCATCAAAATCACTTTGACTAAAATTCCCACTATTTTCAATTACTTCTTTATCATCCTCGATTGCCTTGCTGGGCATTGCCACATCACTTTGAGCAACCTCATGATAATCGTTACCTAAAATATTGTCTGACTCCAGGTCTTTACGGTTTACCTCAGGTGCAATATCCCGTTCAAATAGATCCTTTGTTGCTTGCTTTCGCTCTTCCAGTGAACCACTGTTTTCACTGATTTTGTCAGCCATGTCGCCTCACTTGAAAGGAATTTATTTCCCGAAACCGATTATTTCTTGTTTCAATTATCACTCTGATGGTTATCGGCAGATGGTACTAAAATCTTCTGTTTTATCGGGCGCTCTATTAAATAAATTCCTGAAGCTGTCGATATCTGTAGTGACTTTATTGATTAAACATTGACCAAAACCCGGTCGTTAGGCTAAGCACTCTTAAAACAGATAAATAATGTACAGTTCATCCGGTTTCTCAATACCGCGTGGTTGGCGAAGACCAGATGTACTCCTGGCTTCGCTGGGTATCAATACCCTCGCACTCGCCATGCCAATGGTGGTGCTGCAGGTCTATGACCGCATCATTCCACATCAGGCTTTTGGAACTTTCATGGCATTGATGATCGGTATGCTGGGTGTGGTTGTGCTGGAGGCGCTGCTGAGAATCTTTCGCTCCGCAATTCTCGCCTGGAATGGCGCTAGGTTCGAACATCGGCAGAGTATGGATGCCATGCATCGGGTGTTACATACCGATACCCTCGCCTTCAACCGGGAGACCAGCGGAGAGTATCTCAATCGCCTGCAATCAATTGAGGAGATCAATCAATTCTATTCCGGTCAATCCATGCTGTTACTGATGGACTTTCCCTTCCTGATCCTCTTTTTAACACTGATTTGGTTTATCAGTGGCGAACTGGTACAGATCCCTATCGTTCTGCTCGCTATTTTCGCTGCAGTGTCGTTAGTACTGGGACGACAGCTCCATCTTGCCCTAAAAGCCAGAAATACCACTGATTCACGTCGGCAGAACTTTTTGATAGAGGTTTTGAGTGGTATCCATACAGTGAAATCCATGGCCATGGAAGCGCTTATGTTGCGTCGATATGAGCGCCTGCAAACCCAATCTGCCGAAAGTGTTCGCAAACTGGCCCATATCAATAGTGTGGTGAATGGATTTGGCAGCACATTTTCACAAGTCGCAATGGTCAGTTTTGTCAGCCTTGGAAGCTTCTCAGTTATATCAGGGGATTTGACTGTAGGCGCACTTGCTGCCGGCACTATGCTGACCGGACGTGTACTGCAACCAGGGCTGAAAGCTATGGGCTTATGGACACAATTTCAGAGTGTCCGTCTCTCCCTGGAACGCCGCCGTGAGATTGATTGCATGCCGGTAGAAACCTCTGGTGAGTATGACGGCCCGAATCCCCTGGAAGGGGATATCAGATTAAACAAAATAGAGTTCCGTTATCCCAGCCAGGAGTCATGGCTCCTGAATGAACTTTCCCTGCACATTCCAGCCGGAGGTTCGGTTGGCATCACTGGAAACAACGGCGTCGGTAAAAGCACATTAATCTCGATAATGACTGGGTTCATGCATCCACAGCAGGGTGAGGTATTGCTGGATGGACGGAGTATCAAGTCATACAGGCAGGAGTTTCTTCGTCAGCAAATTGGTTTCATGCCTCAGTACGGCATGCTCTACGAGGGCACTATTCTGGAGAACATGACCCTTTTCCGGGAAGGAGAGGCAGTCGATCAGGCGATGGAGCTTTCCAGAGAGTTGGGCTTGGGCGAGATCATTGCTCGCATGCCAGAGGGTCTGGATACACCGATAGGAGGATCTGCTGTCAATACACTTTCAGAAGGTGTACGACAAAAAATCGTCATGGTTCGCTCATTGATCGGACACCCCAACGTTATTCTTTTCGATGATGCCAATGCGAACTTCGATATTAAAAATGATGCCAAATTGATGCAGCTGATTAAAAAGATGAAGGGAAAGCGCACCCTGGTCATCGTATCTCATCGTCCCTCTTTTCTGCGTATCTGCGACAAACAGTATGAACTGCGAGATGGAAGGCTGCATGAGCAGAAGCAGAGCATACCAAGAACGGTAGTTAAAAAATGAGTGGCGATAGAGATAACCATAAGCCTATTCTCAGTGAAGTACTGGCAGATGCACTCAGGCATAATCGTGTAGAGGATATCCATCTGGATTCTCCATTTGCTGCCTGTCTGATGCCACTGCTTAAGGCCTTGGGCTGGCACCATTATGCCCGTGAATTAATCGAGGCTTTGCCACATTTCACCGACTCTATCGATCTGGTTGACCTGCGAAACATCCTGGTTAATCTGGGCTATGAAAGTACATTTGAAAAAATAGACCTGCGGAATATTCGCAAAGAACTTTATCCATGCCTTTTCTTAGGACGCAAAGGAGAAATCCTTGTACTCGAAGAGCATAAAGGCGATAACATCGACTTCTACGATGCTAACGCCGGTGAACATAAAACATTACCTCTGAAATCCCTCAAGGGCACAGCCTACTACTTCACCGACACGCATAGTACTCATGGCTTTACCGAGAGCAAATCAAGAGAAGCCTGGTTTACCCGATTGATGAGGCGCTTCCAAGGCTTGGTCTGGCACCTGCTTTCAATGAGTTTTTTGATCAACCTTGTAGCGATGGCTGTGCCCCTGTTCATCATGTTGGTGTACGATAAAGTCATTGGCTCTAAATCTGTCGACGCTCTACCCTGGATGGTAGCCGGAATTGGAGCAGCGCTACTGGCTGATATGGCGTTGCGATACCTGCGCGCCCGTATCATTGGAAATATCGCCGGACGACTCGACTATCTGATTGGCGTTGAGACATTCAAGCAGATCCTGCATCTACCACCCCTGTTTACAGAGCGATCAACCATGACCGCTCAACTCTCCAGACTAAAGCAATTTGACTCAGTACGTGACTTCTTTACCGGACCCAATGCCACACTGCTGCTTGAGCTGCCATTTGTCCTGATGTTCGTTATTGTCATTGGATTTATCGCTGGACCGGTTGCCTTGGTTCCTGTGGTGATGCTGCTAATCTATGCTGCTTTTGGTGCACTCTGGATACCAGCAAGTGCTCACCGGGTTACCCATGCTTCCAGTTCACGCACAGACAAACAGCGAATGCAGATGCAAACGCTGAATGGACGCTACGAAATCAAAGGTGTAGGCGGCGAGACCACATGGTGGGAACGCTATCGCGAGTTCTCAGGTGAAGCGGTAACTGCGAACTATCGAACAACTGTATCGAACGCGATTATCAATGCCTTTGCACAAAGTGCAATGAGTCTGTCAGGCGTAGCGGTGATTGCCATCGGAACCTACCTGGTAATTGAAGGCTCAATGAGTATCGGTGCCTTAATTGCCACTATGGCACTGATCTGGCGCGTATTGGCGCCACTACAAAGCGTTTTTCTCAGCTTCAGTCGTTTTGAGCAGGTCTCAAAGACCATTCAGCAGATTAATCAGTTGATGAAACTGAATGTAGAACGTCACAGTAGCCGCTCATCATTGATGCTTACAGAACTCAAGGGGCGCATTAATCTTGATCGCGTCAGTTTTCGCTATGGCCCGAATAGTGATCCTGCACTGCTGGGCATCACACTCCACGTAGAACCAGGAGAGATGCTTGCAATCATGGGACAAACCGGTTCCGGTAAGTCAACATTGATTAAACTTATCGCAGGCATGTATAAGCCCCAGGCCGGTTCTCTCTCTATAGACGAATTTGATATCAGACAACTCAACGCCATGGACCTTCGTCGCGCCATCGCCTACGTACCGCAGAACCCAAATTTCTTCCACGGCACTGTTGCTCAGAACCTCCGGCTTAATAATGTATTGTCCACCGATAAAGAGCTACACCAGGCATGCAAACAGGCTGGCATTCTCGATGAAATTGAGCAACTCCCAAAAGGATTCGATACTCGGATAGGTGACAACACAACAGATCATTTACCCCCTGGACTGACCCGTGGTCTCTCCATGGCACGAGCTTTTCTACGTTCAGCACCTATTATTTTGCTTGATGAACCAGGTGCTTCACTGGATATTGAGAGTGATGAACGATTTATGCAGCAGCTGGCAAAAGTTAAAGGCAAGAAAACAATCATAATGGTTACTCACAGACCTAGTCATGTGAGACTGGCTGATAAAGTCATTGTAATGGATCAGGGCTCACAGATATTTTCGGGTACCCCGGATAAGGCGATCCAATTGGTTTTGGAGAGTGTGGCATGAAAGAAGACAGCATTGTTTTTGCTCAAGAGAGTACAGCAAGCTTGCCCAGGGCAAGGGCGCACTACCTGGCACAAGCAATTCAGTTGGAAGAGGTAAACCCCTCACGTACTCTGAGCGCAGCCATAGTGGTCAGTATTTTTCTATTCGTATCACTTGTGGTCTGGGGAGCTCAAACCAGGGTCAGTGAAATCGCCATAGCGGATGGTGAAGTGATTCCTTCTGATTTGATAATAAATATTCAACATCTTGAAGGCGGTATAGTCAGACAGCTACATGTACGCAATGGTGACCAGGTTAGACAAGGAGAGATCCTGGTCAACTTTTCCCCCTCATCTTCCAACTCTGATCTTCAGCAAATGCTAACACGCAAAATAAGCTTGCAATTACAGGGAGAAAGGTTGCAGGCATTGGTAGAAAAACGTGATCCAGACTTCAGTAGTATGCAGGGAAACTATTCTGATCTTGCCGCCAAACAGAAGACAATTTATCTGGCGCAGGTCAATGGATTAGAAAGCGAACTCGCAGTCATTGAAAGTCAGATCAGTCAGCGGAAAAATGAACTGACGCGCCAACGAAACCAGGTAAAATCCTTACGCAATGAGCTGACAATCTACAAAGAGCAGGTTTCTATCAGGCAATCCCTTGCGAAAAAAGGCACCGTATCACGCACAGAATTACTCAGCGCCCGCTCACGCCTGGCTGAAGCAGAGAGCGCCCTGAGAAAAACTGTCGATGGTATTGCCGTTGCAAAGACAGAACTGGAAGAGAGTAAGCAACGTAAATTGGAGCTGTTCAGCCGACACAACAAAGAAATTGAACTGGAAGCAGGCACTGTAGCATCAGAACTTGCAGAGGTGGAAGGCACTCTGATCCAGCTTCGCGATCGCTTCGATCGTCTTCAGGTAAAAGCACCGATAGATGGTATTGTAAAAGGATTGACAATAAACAGTAACAATGCAGTGGTTGCACCAGGTGAAGTCATTATGCAACTGGTACCTGTTGCGGATGAGCTGATAGTCGAGGCAAAAATTTTGCCGCAAGACATAGGACATGTACATATAGATCAATCTGCAGATATCAAATTTGCCAGTTATGACTCCTCCCGATTTGGAAGCCTGCAAGGTACAGTACGACAAATATCCGCCTCTACCTATCTCGACCAGGACCAGAATCCATACTATAGAGCTGAAGTCATTCTGGATAAGAACTATTTAGGTGAGAATCCCGATCAACTCAAGGTACTTCCAGGTATGACAGTAACTGCTGAGATACTTACAGGAGAAAAGACCATCCTTGACTATCTCATGCGGCCTGTCAGTCGAGGCATGGACAGTGCATTCAGAGAACGATGACATAGCAATCTTAAGGGCACCTCTATTAATTGCTTGTGCCCTCTGGCTTTACGAGCCGTTAACTTCGATTTGAGACGAACCATTCTGTTGTCAGCTTAACTGTCAGTGGGTCCCACCCTGGCAGCAAAACAAGGCCTGGCTGATCGATCCCACAGCAATTGAAATAGTGTATGATGTTGGGGTACATTAGGTCTCAGATCAAACATACCTCATTTAACAGAATCGTAGTGAGGTTTTAGCTCATGGAGACAATCTAATGAAATGGACTTCCAGTATAATAGCGCTCGCTATATTCAGTCTTCCCCTACAGGGATACTGCCAAGCACCACCAGCCAATCAGCTCACCAATGATGAATTAAAAGCCAAATTAATCGCCATTCTGAATAGCGGCCTCTCCATGATGGATAAGTCCAAATCCTGCTTTAAAAACGCCAAGGATGAATCAGGCTTTAACCAATGCACAACAGCAATGCCAGATAAACTGAAGAGAGATGTACTGAACCATATCAACCCTTCTCAAAATATCCTCAACCTAAAATCAGAATCTGCAAAGAGTCTGCTTTATTCAAGTGAAACCAATCAAAAAATAGTTAATTATCTTGATGTCAGTATTCAAGGTTCTCACGATATGTTGCAGTGTATATCTGCAAGTGAAAGCACTGACCAGTTTCGTAGCTGTGTAAACGGGACACCTGCTCAGACCACTAATCAGCAGCCAGCCAAAACAGGAGACAACATCCAACTCAGCGAGGATTGGTAGTTTACTATAGTGACTGACTGCTGCTCAGCTAACTCTTCTTACTCGAGAAGCTGGCGCAACACCCCTCTCACTTGATGAGAGAGAAGGTGTACCAGGGGCTCGGAGAGATTGAGATGTAAAGGGCGTTAACCTCTATATCCTTGGATATGCTCCATCGATTGTGCAGCGCTACTACTCAACACCGCTGCCGCACCTGCACCAATCAATAAATCTCGCCGGGAGATGCCCTCGTTCTGGTTTTCTTGTTGATTGCTCATCAAAGACTCCTTTGGTTTTTATAATGATTACTTCTCATCTGCACTACATACATATATGCAATCAGCAATATGAAGCAAGTTATATACTCACACACAAAATATGTGTTTTATCCTCTCCAGCCCCTATCAAATCTCAGTTCACTCGGTTTTATGAGAGACAAGCTCCATCTTCCCCGATATAAATAATATAAGTCCCCGAAATCAGACCGACTCACATTTGGTAACTAAAACAATTGATTCTAGATAGAGAAAGACAATTCTTACTATTGCCTCAGTGCAGGGTTGAACCCTACCTCACCAAGGCACCAAAGACTAAGAGTATCCTTGTCCACCAGGAGGGTTAATAACAGCTCAGTTTATTGCAGTAAGCAGGAGCAGACTCAGTAGATAGCTATTAACTACATTAGCTAACCCTGATATACTTCACGACTTTTTACACTCTCCCTGAGGAAAACCCATGTTTCAACTGACCTGCCCGGGTAAACAGTGCGTCAAGAACGACGTACTTTCAGGCTTGACTGTCGCGCTTGCCCTGGTTCCCGAGGCAGTTGCGTTTGCCTTCGTGGCAGGTGTGACGCCCCTAACCGGCCTCTATGCCGCTTTTATGATGGGCATCATTACCGCCATAGTTGGTGGTCGTCCCGGCATGATCTCAGGTGCTACCGGGGCAATGGCAGTAGTGATGGTTGCCTTAGTTGCAGAACACGGAGTTGAATATCTATTTGCAGCAGTATTGCTGGCCGGAATCATTCAGATTCTGGCTGGAATTTTACGCCTCGGGAAATTCATTCGCATTGTGCCTCATCCTGTGATGCTTGGCTTCGTCAACGGTCTTGCGATAGTCATCTTCCTGGCACAGTTAAAGCAATTCCAGGTCGCTGACCCTGACGGCAATTTGGTATGGATGACAGGCCTACCCCTGTGGACGATGCTGGGCTTAATTGCCTTGACCATGGCAATCATTCACTACCTGCCAAAATTGACTTCAGCGATTCCAGCCTCTTTGGTAGCCATTGTAACAATTACTCTACTGGTAACAGTGTTCAACCTCGATGCACGCACAGTCCAGGATGTACTACGGGATCTCTCCGGGGACATCAATGCCACTATTGCGGGTGGACTACCCTCCTTTCATATCCCTATGGTGCCGATAAATCTCGACACACTGCATATCATACTGCCATATTCCGTTATTCTGGCAGGCGTTGGACTGATTGAATCCCTGCTCACCATGAGCCTGATCGACGAATTGACCGAAACCCGCGGACAGGGGAATAGAGAGTGCATTGGTCAGGGCGTGGGTAATACAGTCAACGGACTGTTTGGTGGTATGGGAGGATGCGCAATGATTGGTCAAAGTATGATCAACATCAACTCTGGGGGGCGTGGTCGACTCTCTGGAATCACTGCCGCACTGTTTCTGCTGTTGTTTATCTTAGTCGGATCCAGCCTAATTGAGGTGATACCGATTGCTGCGCTGGTTGGCGTCATGTTCATCGTGGTTATGGGTACATTCGAGTGGGCCAGCTTTCGCCTACTTGGCAGAATCCCGCTCGCAGATACATTTGTGGGCATTCTGGTTGCTGTGGTTACCGTATTGACTGATCTTGCCATCGCAGTCGTTGTAGGTGTCATTGTTTCAGCATTGGTCTTTGCCTGGCAGCATGCCAAGCAGATGGTTGCCGACATCAAAGTCGATGAATACGGCATCAAATACTACCACTTACATGGCCCTCTGTTTTTCGGCTCAGTTCAGACATTCGCTGATATTTTCGATCCAAAGAATGACCCGCATGAGGTTATTGTTGATTTTGCCGATGCACGTGTTATTGACCACTCCGGACTTGAGGCCATAGATAGCTTGGCTGAACGATATATGCGCGAACAGAAGACCTTGCATATTCGCCATCTCAGTCAGGAGTGCCAGAATTTGCTCGTCAAAGCTGGAGACCTGGTTGAAGTCAACATGATGGAAGACCCTGTATACAGAGTGGCTGATGACCGCCTAGGTTGAAGTCACCTACACCAATCGCATAAGTCGTAGGGTGTGGCCCTGCCGCACCTTTTCGGGTTATATATCAGAATCCATTCAATCTAATGGCATTCAAGATAACCAGCAACTATCTGTGAGTAGTGAATTGCCTACCACTATTGGTGGGGCATGGCCCCACCCTACCTGTGACTATGTCACTTCTATTTATCTCTTCTTTGGGCAGAAAAATATAATCTGTTTTTATACATCCTTGTTCTTCAACCTCATCATCACTTGAAGGCAGCTCCGACAGTGCTACCAATTGAACTGCACTACCTGCAATACCCATTGTACATGTGGTTGGTAGTGAGCAGCCCGTAGCCTGGATGAAGTGCAACGGAATCCAGGCTACCTTGCTGTTCGATCTTGCGATTTTGTTGTGGGTGTGACATCCCTCCCCAGAAGCCATGATCAATCGTAGGGTGCAGCCCTGCCGCACCAGTAAGGGCTTACTGCGATATACTATGAATGAGGAGCCTGGTGGAAAATTTAAATCATGAGCCTCATTCGATTACTATTTATTAAGCTGAACTTTTTGATGAGTATATCTACGTTTGCAATCACGACTTATCGCTTTAAATCTTCCATTTGCTCTTCTGAGAAGATCAATTAACGGAAAATCGCTCTATTACTTATTTATAATTTTCTAACAGATTCACCCTGTATATATTACGATTTACTTGTATTTTCAACACGTTACTATATCTTAATATAGAAGAGCACAAAAAGTTACTTTCATTGATTTTAGCATCGGGTCTTTTAGATCACCTCTATATTACTATTTAGATGAAAATCCTTAATTATCCTCAAGTTAGAATTACTATTGCCGATAGTACTAAAATAGAGCGCCATTCTCATGGATCAGAGTATCCGTATTCAAACAACAGATATTTGCCATGACACACCTCACTGACTATTCAGGTCATTTTCGCTGCATTCTGAAAGCCTTTCTCGTTACTATTCTGATCGCTATCGACTTTTTCAATACTGCTTTTGCTGAACCTCTGACAGTAGGTATATTTCCCAGACGAGATGCGGCAGTTACCGCTAAATTGTTCCGCCCTTTCGCCAAATACCTTGAAAAAGAGCTTCAACGTCCTGTAAAGCTTGAGCTCTCTCCAAATTTTAATGTCTTCCTAAAACGTTTAGAGGAGAGACGATATGATCTTGTACATTTCAATCAATTTGAGTACATCAATGCCCACAAGAGACTCAACTATGACGTTATCGCTCAAAATGAGGAATTTGGAGAAAAGACTATCCGTGGTGCAATATATGTCAGGCGTGACTCCGGTATTGAGCACCTAGAGCAATTAAAAGGTAAAAATATCTTATTTGGTGGCGGTAAAAGAGCAATGATGAGCTATATCGTACCCACCTACTTACTACGTGGAGCAGGACTGAAAAAAAGTGACTATAAGGAATCCTTCGCCTCTAATCCCCCGAATGCAGTTTTGGCAACCTTTCAAAGACAAGCTGATGCCGGTGGTGCTGGAGAAATTGTTAGCCGCTTACCATTGGTTACAAATAAAATAGATATAAAGGATCTGAACCTCATTGCAGTAAGTGAAGCTCTCCCTCATTTACCCTGGGCGGTAAAACTTGAAATGGATAGTAATTTAAGAACTCGTATAACGGACCTCATGTTAAAGATGAACACAAGCAAGGAGGGCAAAGAAGTCCTTAAAAGAGCACGGTTATCTGCTTTCAACCCCGCAGCAGATTGGCACTATGACGCTCATCGAATTATTATTGATTCAGTGTATGCCAATTGATAGTAAAAGCAAGAAGTAGATCCAGTGGCTTTAAAATTTAACAGCAGCTTAAGATTAAAGTTTATATTATGGATAAGTGTAATTCTTGTTATCACTTTTAGCGGAGCGACACTCTACATATATAACACTCAACAGGTACACTTAAAAAAAAGCCTTACCGGAAAAGCAAACGCCTTAGGCCAATTCATTGCTTTGATTAGTCCTGATGCACTTTATAGTTATGACGTAACAAGACTTGATAGCTTTGTAAAACAAATTACAAATGATATTGATGTCAGATATGCATTAATACTTTCTGAGGATAATCTACCAATAACCACCTTAATACCTGATGATGTGGATCTTGCTGAACTACAGCAATGGGTATCCAATAATTCGAATTATTATCTATATTCCAACACGCCTAATTCAGACCTGATCACTATGAAGTTTGAGATCAAGGATGAAGATATTAAACTGGGGTGGCTTTTAATTGGCCTTGACACATCAAGAATCGAGTTAATAACTCGCATTGCCAGTATAAAATTAATCGAAATATTCAGTTTAATTGTAGTATTTTTAGGCTCGATACTATTTGTAATATTTAAATTCCAGGTGCTTAACCCTGTAAATGCTTTAACCGCTGGCGCAACAAGGGTTGCTAGCGGTAATTTAGATAGTGATGTACCTATTCTCGCATACGATGAGTTAGGTAGATTAGCCCATAGCTTCAACACCATGAGAGAGGAGATCAAGGAGGATAGGGAAGAGCTAATCGGGATAAATATAAAGCTGGAGCAAGAGATAAAATCAAGAAAAAGAGCATCTGAGGAGTTAAAGAAATTATCTTTAGCGGTTGAACAGAGTCCCGCGTCTGTTTTAATTACAGACCTAAATGGAATTATTGAGTATGCGAACCCTAAATTCTCTGAAATCAGCGGTTACTCTTCAGTCGAAGTCATTGGCGAACATACACGAATGTTAGGTGCAGATACCAATGACAAAGAGCTTTTTAATCAGATGTGGGAGACGATTGAAAACGGTCAAGTTTGGAAAGGCGAATTTTGCACAAAAAGAAAAAATGGCACAATTTATTGGGAGTCTGCAGTTATAGCTCCTATCAGGGATGATAATAACATTACAACCCACTACTTGGCCGTCAAAGAGGATATTACAGAACAGAAGGCCATTGAGGAGAGATTAGTAGAACAGGCCACGCATGATCAACTTACCGGACTGCCTAATAGATTCCTCGCCTTTGACCGCCTGGAACAGCTTCTACAACGTGCAAAAAGAAGTGATTCATATGTAGCAATCATCTACATAGATCTGGATAATTTTAAAAATATCAATGACACGATGGGACATAGTGTTGGTGATGAACTACTAATTAAGGTTGCAAAAAGGATACAGGAGCAACTTAGAACCGAGGACACCCTGGCTCGCCTTGGCGGAGACGAATTTTTAGCGATTATTCCTGATGTTACTAATCTCTCTACAGACTTGGAACGAGTTGTCAGTAGACTTCTGATTGCAACTGAAACTCCTTTATTCCTCAACAACAGAGAAGTAACAATATCTTCAAGCTTGGGCATTGCGATATATCCAGATGATGGCACTTCTGTAAGTTCACTGATGAGCAATGCAGACATCGCAATGTATGATGCCAAACATGCTGGTCGCAATACCTTCAGATTCTTCACAAAAGAGCTTAATAAAAAAGTTACCGAAAAAATTACTCTTGAGAACAACTTAAGTCTGGCGCTTGAATCAAATGAATTCTATCCAGTATATCAACCGATAGTATCCACAGAAAACGGAGATATTGTTGGTGCAGAAGTATTATTACGCTGGAATAACAAAGAACTTGGCAATGTTCCCCCCAACCAGTTTATTCCCATTGCAGAACAATCAGGATTAATTCGACCTATTACTGATTGGTTATTCCAGAAAATACTTGAAGATGCCAACTCATGGCCCGACAAACCATTAAACTTTTGGTTATCCGTTAACGTACCACCAAACTATTTTTGTGATGCCTCATTTACAAAAGCAATATCCCGGATCAATCAACAGGCAACCGATATAGGAGTCGGTCTTTGTATTGAGATTACTGAGAACCTTATATTAAAAGGCGATAATGAAGTTTTAAATAACTTCAATCATCTAAAAACATTAGGTATTAAATCTGCAATAGATGATTTCGGTACTGGCTACTCCTCCCTGGCATATATAAAGAAATTCCCCCTCAATCACTTGAAAATTGATCGATCTTTTATCAAGGATTTACCAGAGGATAAGGACAATAGAGCATTAACAGAGACAATTGTGCTGATGGGTAAGAAATTTGGTATGTCGATAATCGCTGAGGGTGTTGAAACAAGTGATCAAGCTAAATATATAAACAATTTAGGCGTCAATTATGCTCAAGGTTACTTTTACGCAAAACCGATGCAGGAGGATAACTTTTCTGAATACCTGACTATCTCGGATGAAAAGTCTGTTTTATCTTAATAGTGTCTTTTAACTAAATCAAAAAACTATTTTATACTATTCTGGCTGGTAGCTTAGGGTATCCATTAAATCAATCATAAACTCCATTTCTTCACCATCCATAGCTTCCCAGGCTGCAAAATTCATAGCCTTGAGAACACCAGCACCTCTTGGTTTCTCTGTCATTCCGGTCAGAACTTCTTGTAATCTATCTTTAATGGTAGTCATACGAGGTCCCACCATCAATACATGATGTATCACCTGTATTTCACTACTAACCAAAGGACGAAGCTCTCTCTTTGTCAGATTAGAAAGCGAATTATATGCATCATGTAGAAAAAAGCCTACATCTGCCTTATTCTGAATCAATGCCTTTGCCACTAAAGGATAACTGGAAATAGTAATTTTTTTAGTATTTCTGACGTTTAGTTCAGCCGGTTCCAGCATAATTTCACAGATAAGATTTACATCAGGATCCTCAGTTGCAGCAATAGATATCCCTTTGGGTAGATCTTCTATCTGTTGCGCCTGATGATCCTTATTGACGACTATGATCGCCTCATCTGAGAATTTACTTGGCCTGACGACTGGCAAAAAACCTTTTTCTCTGACCAACATGGAAGCGTCGTATGGGTTTGCATATATCAGATCTATCTCGTCTTCAACTATTGCCCTACGTTGCGACGAAAAGTTATCATATAGCTCCAAGTGAATCCCAACACCCAAGGTCTTCTGTAACCAGGTGTTAAATATAAACCAACCAGATATATGATCAGGTGTAAAATCCGGACTCACAGTCATTTGGTAAGATATATCAGACATATGTTATTAAAGATTTGGATATAGTTTAATACACTCTAGTACTTTCTTACGTGCAGGCTTCCTGCGTACTGATGTGTAACCGGCTATTTCGCCTTTTCGAATATTTGGGATAACCGTGGCAAATACCCAATAGTAACCACCATCCTTGCGAAGATTTTTCACATAGCCATGCCATTTAGTCCCTTTTTGTATAGTTGCCCAGAGATCTTTGAAAGCTGCCGCAGGCATGTCCGGATGCCGTAATATGTAGTGAGGTTCTCCAACCAATTCCTCTTCACTGTAGCCAGACATCTCAACAAATGTGTTATTTACATGTGTAATCACACCTTTCGGATCTGTACGGGAGACAATCAGGTGACCATCTCTGAGTAAAGTCTCTTTTTCAGTTACCAGTACTTTGCGCCTACTCCCATCAGCAAACACAAGGATCTTTTCACTGAAATCCCCTGTGGTATCAGCCGGTTCCATGTCACGCACTATTCAGGCTCCTTCATAGATCAGAGTTCAACATGGCTCTTTTCTGCAGACATTTGCTATAACTTATCAACCTGAAATACAAGTTGAGCACTGATTTAATGTTTGGCTTAAGAACCAATACAGCCATCTATTATTGGCTGTCTGGCTCCTGCCCCTAGTGTCCCTAGCACCAACATTTATCAGATAAGTTTGCTGATTGCTTCCGCAGCGCGCTTAATATCCAAAAAAACCAATCCAAGTTTTGCAGTCGACTTTGCCTGTACTGAAACAACTGCTTCCTGACCGGCATGGGTCATGACTACATAACCTTGATTTCCTTTGATTAGCACCATCTCTAAATCGCCTCGTGAGAGTTCTGAGGCTGTTCTATCTCCAAGTGAGAGCATTGCTGCACTCATTGCACCAACACGATCTTCATCCAGATTTGCAGGTAACAGTGAGGCCATAATTAATCCATCTGTAGATATAACAGCAGACGCCTCTATATCAGCTGAACTCCCGTTGAGATCACTAAGAATAGATGCCAGCATATCTTCACGCATTGTCGTTTGCTCCTTCAAATAGCATATTTATTGCTTTGGCGTTACTTAGTGTACGCACTAGCAAGATTATCAAACAAAGTCCGGCTCATACCGGTAATTTTCAAAAATTTCTCTAGCTCTTCAGCCAAACGTGATGATTCATATGATTGCTGCATAATCATCAGCGTAAATCCAAGAACTGCATTTACTGCAGTTACTGCCTTAACAAGGCGCGCAGGATCATCAACAAAAGTGTTACCAAGCAGTTGATTTATACGTGTAGCGACCAACGACATCGCTCCAGCCATAAACTCGACAGGCAATCCAACTTTCACATGTACATCGCCAACATGGTACATAGCCTCGACATAGCTCACATCAAACGGCCCACTGAATACAGTTTCCAGCCATTGGATATGAGTCTTCTTAAGTGACTCAACGCGTCCGGAGAGAAATGGTTCTGCCTTGGGTATATCCAACAGAACACTATAAAAGCTATCGGTTACCTCGATAAGATGGGGACTCACCTTATCTGTCAGTTCAGCAAGAATCTCTTCCATCTCAGCTGTTAATCCAGAAAACTGCTTGGAGTATTTCATTAGTTTTTCAAAATCGATATCAGCCATTATTGTTGCTTTCCCTTAAATGAAAAGTTTCCGAGTAACGCAAGGTGAGTACCCAAACCAGATCACGAAAGGCTGGTTGATTCAGTGTTGGACGCCCTTGAATTACAAGTACAAATCGTTGATCCCCTATATAGAGCGGCCAAAAACCGAACTGGCTGTTCCCCGCAGAATCTGTCAATGACCAAGCCTGTTCATTTATCCCTAGATTATTTATCAAAAGTCGTTGATGACGGTCGTAAAGGGAGCTTAAATCAGCACTTACAGCTGAGATCGCCTCAGCGGCTTCATGCGGTATGCCGCTTGTGCTCAGATAAAATCCCTGATCATCTGCAAGTAACGCCTTTCCATCTATCGATACCTGAGCCAGCAAACCAGGTAGAACTTCCTCCAATGGACCAGTTGGAACTGACAGCGGCTCACTTGCCCCCGTCAACCACTGTAACTCCTGCAGACGTTTCACAAGCTCCAACGCATCGCTATCAGACTGCCCACTCCACAAACTAAAGCGTGATATATCGGATGCGGGAGATCTCTCTTCACTCATGATACCCAGTAAAAGTCGTCTTGCCGGTTCATCACGGGTTGAGCAGGTTGCGAAGAAGGCGCCTGCAGGGGTTGCCTCAAGATAGAGACCTGATTTCATGCTCAGATTCATTAATTCACTCTGTAATTGTCGGGTCTAGAGTGTAGAGAAGAGATTGCACCAATAGGGACATATCTTCCTTTTCACGGGCGTCAACCTCCATTATTGGTAAGGTAGGCCAACCCATGGAGGATACCTCTCGATGATAGTCATCTATTTCTGGTGAGTCCTTTTTATCCATTCGCGTGACCCCAATTGTCACTGATGTGCTATGAATAAAACTTTTGAAAGCCTCGAGAAAAAATGAGAGATCCTGAAATGGCTCTTTACGTGAATTATCGATGAGCAGCACTAAACCCAATCCTCCTTGAGTCAATACCTCCCACATGAAATTGAATCGCTCTTGGCCAGGCGTACCGTATAGATGAACGCGCTCAGTCTGATTTAAATGCATCAGGCCATAATCCATCGCAACAGTAGTCATCTCTTTGCGATCCTTGGTCATATCACTTGCAGCTTCATCAGTGGTTATAGTTGCAATATCCGACAAAACACTGATTGCCGTAGTTTTACCAGCACCAACTGGTCCAGTGAATATTATTTTATGTTCAGCCATCGTTTCCTAATAACCCTTTTAACTGCTCTGGTTATACTGCTCGCAGACGACGCAGTAATCTTCTGAGAATTCCTGATTTTAAAACTTTTCTAGAGTCGCTATCTTCTGACACACTCTGAATATAATCAGCATCATGAACCTGTATCAAATCCAGGGCGTAACAAGCACTAAAGAATGCACAGACATATCCGTATTCGATATTTAATGTATCAACAGTCCGCGCAATCGATAATGGTGTCTTTGACCATAGTGCAGCGATTCTGAAAAACTCAGGAATTGAAAACAAGCGGGTCAGGTTTGGCCACTGACGAAGTCCTACCGCCACGTTGGTACTTGCTCCCATTGGCAATCGTCCTCGTGAACTCCATAGCGTAACTTTCCACAACAAAGCATCAATTGGTAATGGTAATGCATCATAGGATCGCAATAGATGGGTCTCATTATTGAGTGATGGCTCAATCGTGATTTGGTTGGAATTTAAGGTTAAAAGACATCGAGGCCTTAGTTTGACATCATTCAAATCGGTAACGCTAAGATTCGATTGAGGCAACAGTGTGACCGATTTTCCATCCTGAAAACTCAATCGTATTGGCTGTGATTCTCTTCTGCACCGATCTATGGCTTGCTTAAGAATATCCTGTAAATTAGAGGTATGCTGATAGTACATACCATTAATGAAGTCCTTGTTATCCAGGTCACTTGTACCAATAGACAAGCTACATGCGCGCTGAATAATACGCGCCTGAGAGGTCGCATCAGGTAGTACTTCCCGCCTCTCATTGGTATCGGTATTTTGATTAATGGTTGAAGATGGCGTTCTTCTCCATCGAGCGGATTTCGAGGAGGTTATTGGCTTTTGGTTCTCTGATTCTGTGGGACGTTGAATCAACTCACTACGGTATATTTCAATTGCCCCTTTGAGCGAATCCATACGTAGAGGTTTGCGCAAAACCCTTGCTCCATCAATCTCCTTTTCATGCACGGAAAGTACAATTAACGGCCTCTCATTATATTGGTCTTGTTGCTGTTGCAGTAACTTTCTTCCTTCGATTCCATCCAGATCAAGAATACACAATTTGGCTTGATGTTCTGGCACTACAATACAATTACTCGACCAGTTTCTTTGCAGAAACAACTCCATCATAGGCTTATCTTTACGACTCATGCCGAGTAAAGCTATTCCCATTGGTTCATTATTAGCGGGTAACATCTAAGACCCCAGGGATTCCAAATACTGGCGTGTCTGATTCCATGCAGACTGAGCGATACTGACGTGTTCACCTAATTGATCCTGCATCGTCAACAGATCACTTAATGAACGGGAATGTTTGTAGACTTCGAGCAAACTGTAGTGAAGCCCCATCCTGGTTGGTGTTTCCATGATTGCCGATTCGAGTATTTCCTGGGCTACAGTTACATCACCAAAGGTCAGCTCTTCCTTAGCTAAATCGAGTGGGTCTATATATTTTGCACTCTTCTGCTCTGCAGATACCCCCTCATCGATGAGATTAAGCTCACCCTTCACAAAGTTTCCAAGTACGGAGTATTGACTGATGGGAAATGATTGATTGCCTTTTAAACCCTGTTTCCAATGTGTTGCAAAAAGAGTATATCGGTCACGAGGCAACTCTCTTTTGCTCATTTTCAGTAAGCGCTTGCGAAGACTCGCACCTTTATCGCCCAGAATCAGGAAGAGATCCAGTAGGGCACCATAGAGTGCGTCTGGCTCTTTCCGGGCAAGATGTAAATAGACCCTGCGCACGTGGTTGACCAGGTTAGTGGGTTCACGCGCTGAGAGATAAGCCAAGTGTGTTGCCCACCGTTCAGGCTCCACCGCTTCGGGAAGTGTAAGTCCCTGATTTCGTGGCTCATGGAATATGACCTGAGATGACGGCAGAAAGTCTTTCAATGTCGGAGAGAGATATGTTGGCTATAGTTCAAAGTTCAATCCATTGATTTAGTAAAAGAGTGAAAACAGCGACAAAGTAAAAGCGCTAACTCCCTGATTATTTAAACATTTATCAATTGATCCTGAATAGAAATCGTTCCTTCGAGATTACAAACATACGCGCCGCAATCGATTCCTAAGTTGTGGAAGTATACTGTGAATTGCAACACAAAAAAAACCATAAAATGTTTAAAAGTTTAATCTGTTCACTGTTTTGTAAAATTTCAAATGGAGCCAAAGGGGCGATATAGAGGGCAGATCGTTGCGGACTTTTCAAATCATATATACAAAATATTCCTATACAATTAGTAGCTTATATATCAAACACTCAATACCCCCACACTCAGGGCTTGCTGACAAAGTATGTTGAAAGTGTATAGATAATTTTCGAGAGGGCATTACATACTACTGCCATCTCTGTCTCAGCTTATCGCAACTCACAGGTGTGGCTGACTTTGTTTGTTGTCTTAAAGCCTGTTAACAGGCTTTAGGAACTTCGTCTCGACAGGGGCTTATGCCTGATGGTTCTTAGGATCAAGCGCCGCCTCGAAGAAACTCCCGTCTCGAGAGGAGTTCTTGCTCCGACGATTCGGCACTACCCCCCTCTTGCTTGCATTTCGTTTCGGCAAGGGCAAAACCATCCATCTCCACTTCTGCCATCTCCTCACCACGCAGAATACGCCCCAAAAGCGCCTCATCATGGGGATCGTTGTCAGGTGTTTCAACTTCTACCATCAAGGTCTTCATAAAGTTTTCAGCAGCTGCCACTGCATGATCCTGATCCATAAATTCATGCATTGGTGAATAGAGAGGATGAGTCTGGCAGATACCTATGCCCTCTATTTCATTGACCATGAATCGATATTCGTTGGCAGGCAGACGGTGGTGGTACTTATCTCCCAGTTTCAGGTCACTCCAATCATCGTCATCACCTGGAAACAACACCAGATTCATCAACCAGGGCGTAATGAGAACCCCAACAGAACGACCTTGATAATCTTGAAAGCCGATGGTTTCTACCTTCAATGCCGGGTTGAGCAAAGGTATATCCTGCATCTGCTCTTGTTCTATTCCCCTGAAGACGGTCTCAATCTGCTGGGTCAGTTTTTCCAGGTCTTGCATCATAACTCTCGTTTGCGACGACTTAGGATTGCCCCAAGCCGGGAAAATAGTGGTCAACATCAATATCGGGTTCATTGCTCATTATGGCGCTCAAACCATCCAGGGCCTGATCGATATGACGGGCATCCTCCTCACTGATCACCTCTCGGGCAGAACCGAGAAATGTCAGCAGCCAGGTTCCCACCGGTTGCGGCCCGGTCAGCATCATATTGATCTGTTCTTCGCCATTGCGACTGCGACACCGGGCTACAAAATCGCCTGTCTCAATCACCTGGGCCGGAATTCCTACACACATGGAAGTGTTCCTTAGTTTTGCTTTCGTCAGCAAATAATCGCCGCTAGATTCAGCTGCTGGTGTGGCACCGCAATTCAGCACTCATTTCCGAGTGATATATTGCCGCAAAGACCGGCAGCCACTTCATACTCAGCCTCTCGTTTCCAGTGACCTTGATTCACCTGAGCACGAGGCTGAAGTTCAACACCGACAGATGAGAGTTCATTGACCAACATCTGCACCATATCCTCCAGCCCTTTCTCTGCCTCTGGTGTCAGACCAAGCTGATTCTCCAGTGAATGGGGTACCATGCCGATGATAGTCACCTGCTCAGGCGTCTCACCTTTCAGACTCAATAACGCCAACAGGTCCGAAACCCCCAATTGGTGGTTTGAGATTTTGGTCAGAAAAAAAGCAGGGATCTCCTCATTGGTAATACGTACCAGACTACCGTGAGGGGCACCAGTATTGACGGCATCGGCAATGATCAGACAGCGGGCATCCCGCATCGGCTCGAATAACTCCATACCGGTGGTACCACCATCAATCACCTCGACACCATCAGGAATCTGGTAACACTGCTCCAACTCCTCCACGGCTCGAACCCCAATACCTTCATCCTGCATCAGTACGTTTCCCATACCGATGACCAGGACTTTTCCGCTCTCTTGCTTACTCATTTGAATCGACTCCGCTGGGTCAGAGGGCCTTTACCCGAACAATCTCCTGCTGTTCTGTGTCCACCATGTGGATTGCACAGGCAATACAGGGATCGAAGGAGTGGACGGTGCGCAGCACTTCCAAAGGCTTTTCAGGATCGGCAACCGGGTTATCCATCAATGACGATTCGTAAGGACCGATCTCATCATTGGCATCCCGTGGGCCTGCGTTCCAGGTACTGGGTACAACCGCCTGGTAGTTTTTGATTTTACCATTCTCTATCACCACCCAGTGAGAGAGTGTGCCACGAGGTGCCTGATGAAAGCCGACACCTTTTATCTCACCCTTAGGAAAGACCGGCGCATTGAACGTATCAGTATCACCAGTACCCACATTGTCGACCAGCTTCTGCCACTGATCCTTGAGGGTATCGATCATCACTGCACAGCGGACAGCACGGGCAGCATGTCGACCTATGGTGGAGTTCACTGCCGAGAGAGGGATATCGGGGTTTTGGGATACCGACTTGAGGGTATCCATTGCCTGGTTAAGATATTTGGTATAGCCATCATGACCGTTCGCAACACCGACCAAAACATCGGCCAGTGGCCCGACTTCAGCCCGTTTCCCATAGAAAGTGGGCGCCTTCACCCAAGAGTATTTTCCTTCATCCTGAAAATCAGTGTACTCAGGTTCTGTTTCGCCCACCCAGGGATGAAGCGCATCTCCCCCTTCGTACCAGGCATGCTTGGCACTCTCTGCGACACCATCACGGAAGTAGGCATCACCAAAGGTGGTAATCGGTTTAAGCGTGTTGATGTCGCCGTTCTCGATGTAACCTCCAGGCAGATCAAATATTGTACCCTTTGCATCCTGAGGACAATCGGGCACAGTCAGATAGTTGTTGACGCCACCACCGATACCAGCCCAATCAAGATAGAAAGCACCTACCGCAGGCACATCAACCAGGTAGGTCGATTTTATAAAGGGCTCTAACTTGTCGATGAATCCTTTTATCAGCATCAGTCGCTCAATGTTAAGCACTGAGGGCGCATCATGGCTGATAGAGTTACTGACACCACCTACGGCGACATTCTGAATGTGAGGACTCTTGCCGCCAAGAACAGCAACAATCTTGTTGGCGTAGTTCTGTACATCCAAAGCCTGAAGGTAGTGAGCAACCGCCATCAGATTGACCTCTGGCGGTAACTTCATGGCCGGATGTCCCCAATAGCCACTGGCAAAAGGGCCGAGCTGACCACTACCAACAAAAGTTTTCAGTCGCTCCTGAACCGCTTTCATCTCATGGGGCCCATTGAGTGGCCAGTCTGAAAGGCTCTCCGCCAGCTTCGCCGTGGCCACTGGATCGGCATCAAGAGCAGATACCACATCCACCCAGTCGACCGCAGAGAGGTGGTAGAAGTGAACAATATGATCCTGGATAGCATGAGCAGTCTGGATAATGTTTCGGATCAGCTGGGCATTGACCGGCACTTCCAGATCGAGGGCATTCTCCACTGCTCTGACAGAGGTGATGGCATGCACTGTAGTACAGACACCACAGAACCTCTGAGTGTAGGTCCAGGCCTCACGCGGATCTCTGCCAACCAGAATTTTTTCAATGCCGCGCCACATTTGACCAGAGGACCAGGCCTTGCTGACCTTGCCATCATCCACCTCGACATCGATGCGCAAGTGGCCTTCAATGCGGGTTATCGGGTCGACAGTAATACGTGTTGTCACGATGGAATCTCCTCAAGGTCTGATGCGTTGTGTAGCACGGGGAATTTTTTCACTATGATCAGGTAGGCCATTATTTCGATGGCGACCATGCCGACGGTAACCATGATCTCCGAGGTGGAGGGAAAATAGCTGTAACCAGGGCCAGGATCATAAGTAATTAGAAAAGCGTTAAAGCGGTAGAGCGATCCGGCAAACAGCATCGAAACCGATGCCCAGAGCAGTATTGGGCCATGGCCACGTTGTCTGGCGGAACTCAGAACCATCAGCGGAAAGACAAACAAAGCGGTCTCCAGCAGAAACATCATACTGGCAAAATCCCCGGCGAAGATCAGCCCCAACTTACCGCGCAGCAGAATCTCACCAAAGCGGATCAGTAGATATACACCTATCAGTCCCATAATCCCTTTACCGAGGCCGGCCAGTAACGGTGTCTCATTCTGGCGACGGAAACCAACACTACTGAAAGAAGCCTCAAACACCACAACCGCAAAACCCATAGTAAGTGCAGTAAGAATTGCGAGTAAGGGTTGCAGCTGCATTGACTGCCAGAGGGGGTGAACTTTATAACCCATCGCGATCAACATGGAACCGAGAGAGGATTGATGCATGGTTGGCAACAACACACCCAGAGCTATAAAGAGAAAGAGCACCTTGTTAAGTGCTTTTACCAGCCCCTGAGCACCGATCTTCTCCAACAGTGTCGGAGCAAACTCGATACAGAGCACCAGAATATATGTCGCGACACAGAGACCGACTTCAAGCATCACTGAATTAAAGTTCATGTGCCAGGGGGTGAAGATGTTGTAGAACTGCCACCAACGCCCCATATCGATCAATGCACCGACACCGCCCAAGCCATAACCAAGCAGGCTGGCCAACAGAGCCGGGCGTATTAAAGGGTGGTATTTGCCTTTGTTCATCACATATACAGTGATGGCCAATGCGTAGCCACCACAGGCCAGAGCAGTACCTACCACTACGTCGTAGACCACCCAGACACCCCAGGCATAGCCACCATTGAGATTGGTAACCGGCCCCATGCCGTGCATAAAACGTTGCACCAGATAGTAGGTGCCAATCAAAGCCAAAACACCGAGCACAATAAATGGCAGGGTAACCACTGGCCGTTTGAGCGGTTGATAGTCACTCATGACTCACCCCCTTCATCATCATCTGTGTTTCGTCGCACCACATAGGTCAGCCCTGCCAGAGCAACCGCCGGCAGTGCCATGAAGTTATAGAGTGTGTGCTGTACCGTCTCTGAGACAGAGGCGTAGGAGCGATCTTGCAGAGGTGGCATACCCAACTTATCGAACGGAATAGAGGAGATATGCAAGACGTTGGTACCACCCGCCTCTTTCTCACCCCAAATATGGGACTGATAAGCCGGTAGCGCTTTATCGTGATGACTGTTGGGGTTTCGTACATCACCCCGTGGATAGTTGTATGTCTCTCCCGGCTTCAGCGCCACGCGTCGCTTCGCCTCCTCCAGCAGTGCTGTCCGGGAACCGAACAACGTAGCCCCGGTGGGACAAACCTCAGCACAACCTGTCATCTGACCTTTATCGATACGTTCGACACCAGCCTGGTTACACATCTGGCACTTATGGATCTGACCAAAAGGATTGTCGTAATCAAATTGCGGCACATTGTAAGGACAGCCCACCATACAGGTGCGACAACCAATACAGGCATCAGGGTGGTGAGTGACGATACCGGTTTTAGGATTACGCTGCATTGCGGTGACAGGACAGACCGAGACACACCCCGGATCGACACAGTGCATACAGCTGCGTTTTTCGAATGCGTAGCCATTTACCACGGCATCCTTAAGCTTAGCTTCGCCTTCACTATAGACTTTGATTACATTCAATGTCTCAGGCGAGAGGTCTCGGGCTGCATCCCACTGGGTCTCTTCACCCAAAGGCGTGGCGGGCATGTCGTTCACCTCCTTACACTTACTGACACAGGCTTTGCAACCTATACATAAGGTAGAGTCGAACAACATACCGATGGCTTCTTCCGCCGGTTCCAGGTTACCTCTGGCTTGAGTTGCACCACTACCCAACAGCGCGGCGCCACCAAGAGAGGCTTTGAGAAAGTCTCTGCGTTTCATCTCATACCCCCCTACTCTCCGTCTTGGTTTTTGTTGTCCAACTTCTTTGCTGCCATCGTTGTGGCACCAACAGCCATACCAACAGCTGCACCGGCAATGGCTGCTGCAGCAGGAGAGATTCCCTCGCCACCTTCACGGTCGCTGATCGAGGGGAACATGTTGGGAGGGGTATGGGTTTTCACATCGGCCAGGCTGAAGAGGGGTTTGCTGAAACCCACCCCCCCCTCTGAACAACCAAAGCAGGGATGGCCAACACCTATAGGCCAGACACCACCGCCAACATTATTAAATTCCAATGTCGGACAGTTGTTATAAGTTTCAGGACCTTTACAACCCAGCTTGTAGAGACAGTAGCCTTTTTTATGCCCCTCATCTCCGAACTCCAATGCGAAGCGTCCTGCATCGAAATGTGGTCGTCTATAGCAGTTCTCGTGAATCAGCCTGCCATAAGCCCACTTGGGTCGTCCCTTTTCATCAATGGGCGGCAATTTGCCGTAGGTTACGAAGTAGAGCACCGTGCCGATGAAGTTGGCTGGATTGGGAGGACACCCTGGAATGGTTACCACCGTCTTGCCTGTCAGCAGTTGAGGTGCACCAACAGCACCAGTAGGATTCGGAGCTGCTGATTGAACACCTCCCCAACTGGCGCAGGAGCCAAAAGCGACAATCGCTGCTGCGTGTTCCGCGGCCTCATGGGTTATATCAACCATGGTCTCACCACCAATCTTGCAGAAGATACCATCATTGGCCAGTGGAATGGCACCTTCTACAACCAGCAGGTATTTCCCTTTATTATCCTGCATTGCCTTTCTCTTGATATCCTCTACCTGGTGTCCAGCACCTGTATCTAAAGTCTGGTGGTAGTCGAGGGAGATAAGATCGAGTATTAAATGTTCCAGGGAGGGCTGTTCTGAGCGCAGTAGAGATTCACTGGGACCGGTACACTCCTGACCATGAAGCCAGATCACCGGCGGACGTCGCTTTGGATCAGCCACTGCCTCCGCCATGGCCATTGCAGCGCCGGAAGGGAGACCAAGAGAAGCCGCCACACCGCTACAGAACTTCAGAAAGGTTCTGCGGGAGACGCCCAGGCGCTTCTCCAAAGCTGAAAAATCGAAATCGTTCTCTGCCATCATCAATCTCCAGGTATCTATTTAGGCGTGACGGGTCCAATCAGTCATGGACAAAATCCCCTACAAAGCGCAAATTTTATGCCGTTTAATTATTCTCTATATTAAACAATTAGTTATTTAACTATCTCTTAATTAATATTCAGCACATTTTGTAAGGTTACTTGCCACCACTATTCCCCTACTGAAAACAATGTTTTCACTTTGAAATCCATTCGGTTCTTCAAAAATGGTCTATTTCGGGATTAAAAAATGGCGACCATAATTTGAAATATCGCAATGTGATCGCCTTTGGGGTTAGCTAACATGAACCAAAGTAAAAATCGGGTATGAATCGTGTTCAGCTATTTGTTCAAATTTAAATGGATCGTGTTACTACTTGTGTTCCCATCAGGACTACAAGCCCAAACGATTCAGATTTCAGAAGCAGTACCGCAGGTAAAATTTATCGATCAGCACGGCAATCCCCATTTAATTGGCGCTGATAGCAGGCTTCTCATCTATTCCCACAGCAAATACACCGGATCGATGATGGCTGAGATTCTGGCTGATGTTAAAACTGGTCACATGCATAACATTCAAGCCGCATACATTGCAGACATCAGCGGCATGCCATCCTTAATAAGCAGATTTATCGCCCTACCGAAGATGCGTGATATACCCTCACCAATTCTGGTGAGCCGAGAAGTTGATCAAGTTGCCTGGATACCCAAAAAAGAGGACAAACTAACTCTGATTTTTACGCAAAAGGGTAAGGTCTCAGATATCATTTATTCGAATGATGAAGATGAAATTAGAGCGTTGCTGAAAACATCCCCCTCAAAGAACGATAAAAAATAGTGCCCGAACCACTGCAGCCCCATTAACTTTCAATCTTCTCAGAACAACTCTGAAAGCCCCTCTCCCTTTACGGGAGAGGGGTTGGGGAGAGGGTGTACGCGAAGCGTTTCATGTGGTTAAAAGAGAAAAACCACACTGATCGTTCATATGTATCTTGCTGATTGTTTGGGAAAAATAGGGCAATCATTCTCCCCCTCTCCCCCGGCCCCTCTCCCCACCTAGTTTAAGATACTGATGACTTGTAAGTTTTTTCTACCTGACACTTCAATTGTTTATTTTTCAATGGGTTGGCGACAGCTATCAACCTCATATTGTTCTACCGACTCACATATAGAACATCTACACCTATAAGCTCCCTCCCTTGCAAATGACGGGTAGAAGGTAAAATAAAGTTAATTGTGGCGCAAAACTCCAGATAGTTAGGCTTACTTCAATGTATAAAGGGCACCTCTATTAAGGCAATAATCATCTGTTAAATAAATAATGAGGATAGGTATATGAGTCAAATCAAACAAATCATTGCAACACTGAGCCTGTTAAGTCTGGCAGCGTGCAGTCAATCGGGTAATTCTGGTGACACCATTGCAGTTGAGGAGAAACAAAGTGCTTCTGGTAGCATGACTGAGAAAGTATCTGAAGCTGGCAAAGAGACATGGGAAAAGACCAAAGAGGTCACTAGCAATGCCGCCGATACTGTTGCCACTAAGAGCAAAGAGGTCTATGAAGGCGCTAAAGAGATGGGTAGTGATGCAGCTACTGCTATCGTCGACACAAGCAAGGAGATCTATGAAAACACCAAGCAGACCGCTTCTGAAGTTGGTGCGACTGTGAAAGAGGAGACTTCTGAGGCGATAACTGCGGTCAGTGAGAAGAGCGCCGAAGTTTATCAAGAAACAAAGGAAACAACTGGTGAGATGTACGATGCCACTAAAGAAAAGGGTGCTGAAGTTATGGATAGTATGAATAAGGAATAATTACTACACCATTTTTTACCCCTCACCATATCGATAGAGCTGTCAGAACAGATGTCAATCTGTTCTTTTTTCCAGTCATATCCCCAATGACGAAATAGATGCTAGCAAGTAGCCATCTGGCGTAAGGATGCGCCATCGTCAATTTTAGAACCTACCCCTTTGATATTGATGCTTTTTATCCTTAAAATTCAAGATAGAAGGATAGTAGCCGAAAATAGTTCTATTGCTTGACAGTGATGGTATCAGGATTAAATCCAGATCCTAATTTTTTTAGACTTGTAGGCATAAAGCATGGTTAGTAGTGCAGACTCTCAGAATGCCAAGATTGTACAAATGCTCTCTGATATTCTCACGAATATCGAAGCAAACTGGCCAGTATTGCCCTCAGGCATCTGGAATGCTTCGAGTGTCAGATCGGCCTTACGCCATCTTAGTGAGCTATCCAGAAACAGTCAGAGTGAAGGATTTGTCAATATCCACGAACTCTCCCAGCAAATTGACAAGGCAATCACGGATATAACACAAGAAAAAGCCCAGCCCGATTCCGCCGAAATCAGACAAATCAATCAACTGCTTGAGAAGTTGAAACAGATGATTATCGCTGCCCAGAAACCTAAGCAAAATCAAGTTGGGCAACAGCCAGATTATGACCTCGTCTATCTACACAGCAGCGAGAGTAGTGGGGAGCAGATCACTGCAGCAATTGAAAAGAATGAATGGCGAGTCCTTAATCTGGAACTCACCGTTGACCTGCGCCATTTTCTGACCGAACAGAGCGTAAAACTCATTCTTATCGATACACAATTTATTGATGATATGAGTGAGATCAACAAGATTCTCAACGAATTACACCCAAACAAGAAGACCAGGCCAGAACTGATTTTTATTACTGGCGAGTGCAATATTGAAATTCGCCTTGAAGTACTTCGCACAGGTGTCACTCAATGCTTCACCAGCCCAATAAACATCAACGACCTGATGTTGAGCATCAAGCAGATAATCTCACCCCATGTAAAACCCAAAGATCGTGTTTTGCTCATTGAGGATGATGAATCGCAGGCTCAGTTTGCCAGTACATTATTGCGAAAAGGTGGTTTAAAAACACGATCGATAACCAATCCATTAGGTGTAATGGAGGCAGTAAAGCAGTTCCAACCTGATCTTATATTAATGGATCTTTATATGCCTGGCGCCAACGGCATTGAACTCACACAAGTAATCCGTGATAAAAAAGAGTTGGCAAACATACCCATAGTCTTTCTATCGGGTGAGGAGAGTATGGAGAAGAAGCTTCTTGCTCTCCACTCTGGTGCAGACGACTTTTTAACTAAGCCTGTCAGGCCACAACATCTTTTGGCTACTGTAAAAACAAGAATCAATAGAGCCCAGATTATTTTCGAAGCGGGCGCCAGAGGAAATATAGATTACTCAACTGGCTTACAGAACAGAAAAGCTCTACTGCTAAAACTGGATTGCATGAGCCAGAATGTAGAGGCAGCAAAATCTGTAGCCGGGTTATTTACAATAACTTATGCTGACCCAGAGCAATACCATAACAATCAAGACTACAGTAACATCATTGAAGAGATAACTCAGCTGGTTGGTTCTACTCTCAATAAGCACGACTATCTTGCGCGCTCTTCAGAATACAGCCTGACAATTCTTTTATTTCGAAACACCTTGGATGAATTCAATCAATTTGGAACAGAGCTATTCGACCGATTAAAAGCCAATATTCATGATGGTGTTGAGTTTGGCATAGGTAAAACTTTGATTGATTTCAATCAAAATGACCCTGACATCCTGCTGGCACAGTCAGAAACTGCATCATTGATGGCATTTCGCCGTCATTCCGAGTCCTATCTTGACCATCAAGAACAGATAGAGGCGCCAGCTGAGACAGAAACATCCATTAATGACTTCCAAAAACAACAGTTTCAAAGTGCTCTAGAAACTGCTCTTATTGAGTTTCGACAGCAGCAATTTAACTCGACTCAAGATGTAGAAATAGTAGCTATAGAATTGTTGCCAAAACCTGCTCCTGCAACAGATATCATTCTGACTTCAGACAACATTTTCATTACAGCAGAGCAGCACGGTTTAAACGCTGAGTTTGATCAGTATATTTGTAAATACGCGTTAAGAATGCTCGGAGAATTTTCACTGGTTGGTGATATGACTCAAGTTATTATTTCCATCTCCGCTCTTGCGATGAATGATGGGGTAATAATCGAGTTTATAAAGTCTGAATTGCGTAGATTGCAACTGGTTGGCACTGGCCTGATGATAGAGTTTGACCTACCTTCTCTCGCAAAAAACCTTAAGCAGGCCCGCTACTTTCTTGGTGAACTCTCTGCTATGGGCATAAACACTCTGCTTGGTAATTTCGCCTGTAACGAGACAGCATATAAAGTACTTGCTTATCTGAATGCAGATGGCGTAAGACCTCACGTCTCCATGCTCAATACCAGCTTCGAGGAGACAAATGAAATTGCTACCCAAGTACATTCACTTAATGCAAAGATCATATTACCAACAGTTGATAAGTTTGGTCTTAGTAGTTTGTATTGGTCTGAAGCAGCAGATTTTGTCCAATCAAGCTATAACGATTAGAACTATTCCAACTGTTTGATCTTCGATAATGCTTACTTCATATCCAACCAAACCTCTATTTTTTTGATCTACAGCAAAAGAATCCAATTCCTCAAACCATACCAATTATGTTACATTCCCACAGGCATGGAACCGTCATAAAAGGTCGCTAGCTTTAGCGACTACGCTGTCCGACCGCTTAATCACTTGTCATGGATGTTACGCCGCCACACCGGGCTAACGCTCACTTGTGGCATTTACTTAGCTATCTGCTCGACATGGGATTGGTGTTCAACGGATGACAAGATGGAAAATGAGAGCCGTTTTCAGCGGCATCATTCATATACTGACACATCTCCGCTTATCTGGTTCAAAGAGACTGATTTTTCTTAGCGCTATCCTCTTTTTCAGGTTCGTGGCAGCAGAGCAGTTGCCAATAGAAAATCTGTTGGAAAGAAGTTATTTGGATGACTATTACAGTAATGTGATTTACGGCTATCGCATCATCACTGAGACTGAAAAATATGGTGCGCGCTACACAGGCAACAGTTTACGCTGCTCCAATTGTCACCTTGATGCCGGACGTCGAAGAGATGCGATTCCGCTCAATGTGGCCGGCATGTATCCCAAGTGGCGGAGTAAGAATGGTCGACGAAACGGTATCGGCCTGCGTATCCGTGAGTGCTTTGTCTACAGCCTTGATGGCATTATGCCACCTGAAGACGCTCCTGAAGTGATGGCTATCTCTGCCTATATCTCTTATCTGTCTCATGGTGAGACGATCGGCGAGGCCCCTGAAGGCCGAGGGGTACCGACTATACCCGATACAGGTTATGACCCTAACCCCGCCTCAGGTAAAGCCATCTATGATCAGAAATGTGCTGCCTGTCATGGGAAGGGTGGAGTGGGCATACCCACAATACCGCCATTGTGGGGGATCGACTCTTATAACGAAGCTGCCGGCATGGCTGATGTGAAGCGAGCAGCCGGATTCATCTGGGCAAATATGCCCCTTGGGCAGGAGCGTACACTCAGTCATCAGGATGCACTGGATGTCGCAGCCTATATCAACATCCAGATCCGTCCAGGAGACCCACGCAAATATAAATTACTCAAATTACTTGAGTCGGTGTCAGGCATCTTCAGTCAATGAGTTACTTTGTTGGCTATCCAATAACGATATCGGAACTAGAGAAACCGGTGAAAATGCCATGGCATTGAATCGTCTACCTGAAGTTCTCCCCTGGCATCCTCGCAACTCGACTAATATCAACTACTCGAGTGAACTCTTTGGTGCGCTCATCGGAGCAATTCTGGTGATTCCCCAGGGGATCACATTTGCTTATCTGGCTGGATTACCACCGGAATATGGCATCTATACCTCAATCTTTGTCACCCTGTTTGCCAGTCTTTTCGGCACCAGCTCCATGCTTGGCGGCCCCAATACGGCAGTGGCGATACTGATTGGCGTGGCAGTTGCGCCTTATGCAGGTCGGGGGAGTCCGCTCTACATTGATTATGTTCTAATGCTCAGTTTCATGGTTGGCATCATTCAGCTGTTAATCTGGTTACTGCGGGGCGGCCGTTTTTTTATGTATTTGAGTCCTGCGGCCATCACTGGTATCACTACCGGTGTAGGTTTAATTCTGGTTCTCTCCTCTTTGGACGGCATTCTCGGACTCTCGACTTCAGGTACTCTCTTTTTTTTCCAAAAGCTCTATCTGCTGTTCGACGACGCAGAAAATCTGGTAAACCCCTATAGCTTCAGTGTGGGAGTGGTAACAGTCGTGACCGGACTAGTCGCGCGACACTACAAGACCCGTTATGCGATCCTGATAGCCATTGCAGCAGGCTATCTCTGCGGTTTGCTTGAGATGGCACAGTTTCCACAAGTCGATATGGAATTGGAACTCCTGGGGTACTTGCCAATCACCCCGCTGCCCCTCTCTCATCCACCGGTAGGTACTGAGTATCTCCTGGTTGGCCTCTCCATGTTGCCCGACGCGATAATCATCTCGCTTATAGGGTTGGCGCAATCGATGGTCATTGTAAAACATTTAAGAAGCGATACCGATCAACCCATTCAACCCGATAAAGAGGTCTTCGCTCAGGGCATGGCCAACCTGCTTGCACCTTTTTTCTCCAGCTTTGCCGGATCAGGCAGCTTCAATCGTACTGCGGTGAATCAATCCCTGAATATTAAGACCCCACTGGCAGGCATTGTCTCTTCAGGAATAGTCCTGGTAGTGATTCTTGTACTTGGCCCTGTCCTCACCTACCTACCGATGGCCGTCATCTCAGGTACGCTGTTTTTGGTGGGCATTGGCATGATCAAGACAGATGAGATTCGACGCCTGACAACCTGGCGTGGTGAATTGACTGTGTTTGCAGTTACTCTGCTCAGTATTATCTTTGTCGGGCTCCAAACCGGACTGGTGGTAGCGCTGGTATTGTCTGTATTACTGTTTGTACTTTCAGCCTCCCGATTGGAACTCCAGGTGGAGCATGAGGCTGTCTCGGTTAGAATCCGTGTCGAAGGCCATCTCTTCTATGCCTCCATTGATCAACTCAGCCAACTGCTTAAGCGTCATCGCACAGAAAATGTGATTCTGGATCTTAGTGTTGTCTCTTATCTCGACCTGTCAGCGACAGAGGCTATCGCCAAAGAGCTAACCAATCGCAACAACAAACAGACCTTCTTCGCCATTCAACTCAGCTCCCCTCGCCTTCAGGCTCAATTCGAAAACCGCATGCTAGGGGAGCCTGTGCAGTTTATACAGCAGACTCAAACATAATCTATTTTCCCCACAGTGGAATATGTCAGCTCTTACGATTAACCCGGCGACTAAGTAGGTCGTCTTCAGGGTTTCAAGCCTGCCCTTGATCAAGGCGCACCCCAAGGGCACTTCCTTCGGGGTGCAGCTCGCAGGCTATAGTTGTTCCCTTGTCAACAGCCGCAACACCGAGCAAGGGCAGGCTTGAAACCTCTAACAATATGATTTTTAAAAGACAGGCCCTAGGCCGGAATGACGCTTACTTAAGGGGATTTGTTACGTAGAACGAGAATTTTCTGAGGTAACCAAGCTATTTTGGTGGGGCAGGGCCCCACCCTACGCCCTGAATTGAACGGTAGGGTGCACCAAAACGGCTTAAGTAAGTGCCATTCGGGTCAGAGTGCATTTGCCAGTTGTCTCTCTGTTCCCATAGGAGAACCGAGTGAATACGTGGCAGTAGTAATATTGTGGTTATTTGAGTTTGTTCGAGGCCTCAGAAAACAGGCATAATAGCAATTTCCTGTCGCCATTTTTCTCGGAGCTTGAGATGCCACAATACCGCTCACGTACAACGACCCAGGGCCGCAATATGGCGGGCGCACGCGCCCTCTGGCGGGCCACAGGCATGACAGATGATGATTTTGAGAAACCAATCGTTGCGGTGGCCAACTCATTTACCCAATTTGTACCTGGCCATGTTCATCTTAAGGATCTGGGGCAGTTGGTGGCCCGTGAGATCGAAGCGGCCGGCGGTGTTGCAAAGGAGTTCAATACCATCGCGGTAGATGACGGTATTGCCATGGGGCATGGTGGCATGCTCTATTCACTGCCATCCCGGGATATTATTGCTGATTCTGTTGAGTATATGGTCAATGCTCATTGTGCAGATGCGCTGGTCTGTATCTCCAATTGCGACAAGATTACCCCCGGCATGCTGATGGCGGCAATGAGACTGAATATTCCTACGGTTTTCGTCTCCGGCGGACCCATGGAAGCCGGTAAGGTCAAACTTCAGGGGCAGGAGCAGGAGCTGCATCTTGATTTGGTGGATGCCATGGTATCCGCAGCCAATCCTCAGGAGTCAGATGAGAATGTAGCTCAGATCGAGCGTTCCGCTTGTCCGACCTGTGGCTCCTGCTCAGGCATGTTTACTGCCAATTCGATGAATTGTCTTACCGAAGCATTGGGACTCTCTCTGCCAGGCAATGGTTCACTGTTGGCAACCCATGCTGATCGCGAACAACTTTTTCTCGAAGCTGGTCGCCTGGTGGTGGATTTAGCCCGACGTTGGTATGAGCAGGATGATGCAACCGCCTTGCCCAGAGAGATTGCGACCTTCCAGGCATTTGAGAACGCGATGAGTCTCGATATAGCGATGGGTGGATCGACCAATACTGTGTTGCACCTGCTTGCCGCGGCCCATGAAGCGGGGGTCGATTTCACCATGACAGATATTGATCGCTTGAGTCGTCTGGTGCCAAATCTTTGTAAGGTTGCCCCCGCTACTCAACAGTATCATATGGAGGATGTTCATCGGGCTGGTGGTGTGATCGCCATCCTGGGTGAGTTGGATCGGGCTGGCTTGATCAAGCGTGATGTACCCACGGTGTATGCGAAAAGTCTCGGCGATGCTTTGCAGAGCTGGGATGTGATTCGCACTCAAGAGGAGCAGGTTCAGACGCGTTATCTGGCTGCTCCTGGCGGTGTGCCGACTCAGGTGGCATTTAGTCAACAGGCTCGCTGGCCGGCACTCGACTTGGATCGCGCTGCAGGTTGTATTCGGGACTTAGAGCACGCCTACTCAAAAGATGGCGGCCTTGCCGTACTCTCTGGAAATCTGGCTGAACAAGGGTGTATCG
>NZ_JBSYOO010000050.1:0-149595 GCF_058244675.1 Candidatus Thiodiazotropha sp. AKIB8
TCTGTTAACCTGCTTATCAGGTGGTTTTCATTTCAGTTGGGCATGGTGCGGCAGGGCCGGCACCCTACATGCAAACCAGAGCATAAGTATCGACATTGGATGCAAGTTGGAATCCAGATACTTCGCAGGCTGATAACCTACAGGGTACGACCAAAAAGCAGATTCAGAACAAGTGCAATATATACCAATCCTGCTACACGATTGAGATAAAACTGAGCTTTGGGTGAGTGATTAAGCCAAGAGCCCAATGTGCCAGCCATTACTGCCACAGCGCCAAATATCATTAGGGTTATCAGGATAAATATAAAGCCCAGGAGAAATATCTGCTGAATCATGCCTCCCTGATCGGGGTTGGTGAACTGTGGTAAAAAGGCAAGAAAGAATATGGTTATCTTGGGATTGGTTATATTCATAATGACACCACGCCCAAAGAACTGGAGGTCAGATAGTCTGCTATCTTGAAATCTACCCAAAGGATTCAATGATGAAGTAAAGGCTTTCCAGGCGAGATAGAGAAGATAAAAGGCACCCATGTATTTAAGCAGATTGAAAGCTACGGGTGATGCTTTTACAAGCGCTGCAACCCCAAGTGCAACAGCTATGGTATGGACGATCAGGCCAGTGCAGAGCCCCAGTGTAACAAGCACTCCTTTTTTAGCTCCATGAAGTGCCGATTGAGTCAAAACAAAAATATTGTCTGGGCCTGGCGCAATACATAAAAGCAGGGATGCGAGTAAAAATGTATAGATTGTTTCCAAGATTATCAACTGCCTAATTACTAGAAGCGGGTAGAAATCAGTCCGTTTTTTATTGCTCTTCGATCTCCCTTATCTATTGTTGGGGGAGTTTAGGTTGGTTTAACCTATATGGTAGGCAAACTATTATGCTTGGATCGCCAGGTTTATAATAGTGCGATGATGTAGGGTGAGGGTTCCACGTAAATACCGATTGTTTTTTTCGTTCCTGACAACGTCTGTTGTCTGCGTATTAGGTGGTTTTCATTTCAGTTGGGTATGGTGCGGCAGGGCCGCACCCTACAGACCTTGATATTTGCAGCTGACTTTATAAACATAATCGAATCCATTCTCCAGTTGCATGCGTAAATAGAATTGAAAGCAGAATTAACTGCATTAAATTTGAACATACGAGGAGATTGAGATGAAAAAAATTATGCTTGCTGCGGCTATGATCCTGTCAACCAATCTATATGCTGGTGCATTTGATGTGACTGGAAATAATCCTGATCTTTATGATGGTCTAGCTGATTCTTCCTCACAGCCTACTGCCATTCAGCCTGGCATTGGTGATTCTTATGGTAGCTCTATTCTCCATTCAGGAAAGGGATACGCACGATCTGTTGCTAAACCACAGGGGGGGATGGATGAAGGCTACGGAAGTATTCTGATCGATGTTGGTGTACCGCTCTATTGGTAAGTAGCAGTGGGTGGAGGTTGTCTCAACCTCCACCCGTATGGCTGGATTACAAAAAGATATTTGTCAGTGAATAATACGTGTCGGTGTTCAGGCAAGCCGCCGGATCACTCATCACTATAGCCGCCACCTAGTAGCGCTGCAGTCTCTCTTCTTCTGCTTGGGCGTGGGTGCTGATTAGAGGTGCTGCTTCTATTTCCACTCTGAGTGCGCCGCTTATGTTTATGTGGTGCCTTGGTGGATAACTGTTTTTCACCAGCTTCTTTCGACTTTGAGTGTTGCTGCTGCGAGTTAGCAGATTTTTTAGCGTTGTTGTTACTCGCTTTGGTTCTGTTTTCAGGCCGCCTACCGTTTCTACGTTGAGGGTTGTTGTTGCTCTGTTTTTTTAGAGGAGCCGCTTTTATCGCTGGGTCTGGTTCATAACCCTCAATAACAACCTCAGGAATCGGTTTTTTCAGCAGACGCTCAATATCCTTCAGTAACTTGAGTTCATCAACGCATACCAGTGAGATGGCTTCACCTTCATTCCCAGCACGTCCTGTGCGACCGATTCGATGCACGTAATCCTCAGGGACGTTGGGCAATTCGTAATTTACAACATGTGGAAGCTGGTCGATGTCCAGGCCGCGTGCTGCAATGTCAGTGGCAACGAGAACCCGTACGTCACCATTTTTAAAGCTGGCGAGTGCGCGAGTGCGGGCACCCTGACTTTTATTGCCGTGGATTGCCGATGCGCTGAGTCCATCCTTTTCCAGCTGTTGTGCCAGACGATTCGCACCATGTTTGGTGCGGGTAAAGACCAATACCTGGCGCCAGTTTTGGGAGCCAATCATATAGCTCAGCATCTCTCTCTTGCGATTTTTATCGACACGATGGATAACTTGCTTGATCCGTTCAGCCGTTGTGTTTCTACGGGCAACTTCGATCAGCTCAGGACGATCCAATAAACGGTCGGCCAGTTTTTTGATATCACTGGAGAAGGTGGCGGAGAAAAGAAGATTTTGGCGAGTGCTGTTAGTGGGTAAAAGTGCCAGGACTTTGCGTATGTCATGTATGAATCCCATGTCCAGCATACGATCGGCTTCATCCAGAACCAATATCTCAATCTGTGAGAGGTCCACAGTTTTTTGACTGGCGTGGTCCAATAGGCGGCCTGGTGTGGCAACCAGAATGTCGACTCCGCGACGCAACTTCTCTATCTGGGGATTGATTTTGACACCACCAAACACCACTGCTGAACGAAGTGGAAGGTGGCGACCATAAGTCTCTACACTGGCCGCTACCTGAGCTGCCAGTTCCCGGGTAGGGGTCAAGACCAGAGCCCTGACAGGGCGGCGGCCATTGTTAACTGTTTTTTCAGATAAGCGTTGCAAAAGAGGCAGGGTGAAACCAGCAGTTTTTCCGGTACCGGTCTGGGCACCGGCCATGACATCCTTACCACTAAGGATGACAGGTATCGCCTTACTTTGAATAGGCGTGGCTTCAGAGTAGCCCTGCTCGCTGACTGCGCGCAGGAGTTCAGCCGAAAGGCCGAGGTTTTCAAATGACATAAAATTGTGCTCCATAACCGACAGGCAGCACCATACCTATGGAACTGTTAGCTGGTTATTGTAAATATTTGGGATTTTTCAGGAGGTGTAGAGCGAACTCTAACCTCTGGCGAACATCCGAAAAACAGTTTTCGGGTGTCTGATTGGAACTATAAAAGGTACTCCGGTCGTGCCCTCCCTGCATCAGCATCTGCTGGCGGGAGCCGGTCCGGGCTGTAAAAAAGAATTCTGTGATCAAGCGGGAAGCATCGTCCCGAATGAGGGATAAGCGACGGCTTAAGCTATTTCGGCGATCTGTTGATCGTGCAGGCGCTAACCGGTAAGGCGCCTCGAATTGACCACTATAACAGAAAAAACGCAGCTATTCAGATATTTACTGTATTTGACTCAGAATTGAGAGCAATCAGTAGCTTGTAGTGGGAAGTGAGTAACTCTATCTGTTGCTGTGATACTCCACTAATGCCACGCAATCCTGGTATCGCAACAAGTAGGGATGGTAGATCGATAGTTATCGAATTGAATATGCTGGTCGGGGTGAGAGGATTCGAACCTCCGGCCCCTGCCTCCCGAAGGCAGTGCTCTACCAGGCTGAGCTACACCCCGAATCTATGGCCGTTACAGAGAGCCGAAAATGGTATAGGAATAGCCTGGGCTGATCAATGGGTTCTGGCAACTGAGTAGTCGGCCAGCTCAGCCAGTGCCTCTCGGTATGGGTTGTTCGGTATCGATTCCAGTGCCTGTTTTGCGAGCTGCGCCTGTTGCTGTGCAAGCTGCATTGTATAGGCAATCGAATCACTCTCCTGGATAGCCTGCATGACGAAATCGATCTCTTCCAATCCGCCATTCTCGATGACCGAGGCAAGTCGTTGGCGTTGTTTCTCATCTGACTTTTTCATCGCCTGGATCAATGGCAGGGTGGGTTTACCCTCAGCCAGGTCGTCGCCGATATTCTTGCCGATATCATCATTACTTGAGTGGTAATCGAGGGCATCATCCACCAGCTGGAAAGCGATACCCAGGTGAAGGCCGTAGTCGGCCAAGGCCTGTTGCTGTTCCTGGGGGGCCTCTGAGATTACGCCACCAAGTCGCGAGCCAGCCTCGAACAGGGTGGCGGTTTTACGCTTGATCACTTCCATGTAGTCAGATTCGCTGGTGTCTGGGTTGTGTACATTGAGCAACTGTAGAACCTCGCCTTCGGCGATGCGATTGGTTGCATGTGAGAGGATGTCCATAACGGGCATCCGTCCAACTTCCACCATCATTTCAAATGAGCGGGAGTAGAGAAAATCCCCAACCAGCACGCTGGCCTCGTTACCCCAGACCGCATTGGCAGTCTCTCTGTTGCGACGCAGATCTGAACCATCGACGACATCATCGTGCAACAACGTGGCGGTGTGGATGAATTCGATGATAGAGGCGAGATTGATGTGCTTTTCGCCGGCATAGCCGCACGCGCTTGCTGCCAGCAGTACGATCATGGGTCGCAGACGTTTGCCACCGCTATGTACGATGTAAGCTCCAATCTGATTGATCAGCACAACATCAGACTTGAGTTGTTGAATGATCAATTTATCGACAGCATCCATGTCATCGGCTATGAGTTGGCGTAGGCTTTTAATATCCATTGGCGATGTCAGTTAGAGCAAACCAGCGCATGCTAGATGAGAGCTCAGTAGAAATCAATGGGGCATCTCCTTGAGATCTCAGTGCTGACATGCTTTACAGAAGAAAGTTGATCGCTGTGCTATGGCCTTGCTATGGATCGGATTGCCACAGACAGGGCAGGGTTCACCAGCTTTTCCATAGACTTGCAGCTGTTGTGCGAAATAACCCGGTTTACCATCCTCTCTGCGGAAATCGCGCAATGTTGTACCTCCTTGAGCTATTGCTGCATTCAGAGTCTCCTCTATTGCCAGGGCGAGTCGTTGGTATCGCTCACCAGAGATCCGGTTACTGGGACGGGTAGGATGGATGCCAGATTTGAACAGGGACTCGCTGGCATAAATGTTCCCTACCCCGACGACGGTTTTACTGTCCATAATCAGTTGTTTAACAGGAATACGGCGACTGCTCCCCCGGCTGTGCAGATACTCCCCACTGAATTCATCTTCTAAAGGCTCCGGGCCCAGGTTGGCGATCAGTGGGTGTTGGGTTGGTGGTTTGTCGGTCCAGAGTACCGCACCAAATCGGCGGGGGTCCCTAAGTCTGAGCTGCTTTCCACTACTGAGTTGCAGGTCGAAGTGGTCATGTTTTTGTGCAGGGCTTGATGGATCGACAATGCGTAGACTGCCTGACATACCCAAATGTAGGATCAGGGTGCCATGATGAAAGCTCAACAGCAGGTATTTACCTCGTCTGGCTACCGCGAGCAGCTTGCGGCCAGTAAGTAGCTGGGGCAGCTCTTCAGGAATAGGCCAGCGAAGTCGGGGATGACGAATCACTACTTGTTTGACCCGTTTGCCGGTGATGTGGGGAGAGATACCGAGACGTGTTGTCTCCACTTCGGGAAGTTCAGGCATCCCGACTCTCCAGCCAGGCATCAATGGGAGCGATCAGATGGTGCTGGAATCCGTTACCGATCAGATGAATCTCACCCCTGTGCAATACATACCGCCAGCCATTGATCGGGTCGGTTGTGCCAAATGAAAACTGCGTCTGGTTAAGGCGTAGTATCAGGCTGGGTTGATCCAATCCGAAAGGTTTGAGTTCTGCTGGGGCGGGGAAATGACGAAGGCTCTCTGTTCGGCAGATCTCCAGAAGTTGTTTGACTCTTGAGTTGATTCCAGCACGTTCTCCTATCATCCACTGATCCCCGGTAAGTGTCATGGTGATGGTCTCTCTTGCAGGACCGCTGAGTTCTACTCTGGTGATCTGTTGTGGTAAGAGTTGGCTGAGAGGGGTTACCGCTGCAGGTTGCGACCACCACACCACTGCTGTCAGGAGGCTGATGACAAGTAATAAGGTCAGGTTGGTTCGCAGCTGGCGTTGCATGTTATCCGTGTGGAATCAGTTATTCGGCTTTGGTAGACCCTAGGCTGTTGCCGGGCTACCTGCATCTTCACTCAGGAACAGGTGAAGATGATTTTTTGATCTTCTATTCAGGTCTGAGAGTGTAGTTCATTCGCAAACTCGAACCAAACAGAGTCATTCAGACCTAAGCGCGATTTCGACGCCACATCATCAAACCACCGAACAACAGTAACAGAATTGGTGCGACGATGAGAGAGCCGAAACCAATCACTCCGATAGCAAGTTGAGAGAGGTGCAACTCCCGGTCACTGGCTTCAGTTACTGGAATACCTATCAGCTGGTCATCACCGACAAGCCAACGACTGATGGTCAGCCCCAGATCCAGGTTGCCGGCATTGCTGAGAAAACTATTGGATAGAAAGTCACCATCGCCAATGACCAGGATGCGCTGCTGTTGATCATCAAGCTGTCGAGTGAGCGTCACACCGAGCGTTAATGGCCCCGGTTCCTCGCCTGACAGTGGGTTGCGTTCGATTTCACCCTGGAGTGATCCTGTTTCGTTCCAGCTCCTCTCCTGCGTCTGCAGGATAGGGGTGGGGGACCACATGCTCTGTTTTGGAATCTGAAGCGCCGCAGCCTGAGGAAACAGGGTCAGCAGGTTGAATCCTTGCATGGCCTTGTGATCAGGATATCTGGGTACCAGGGCAATCGCTGGGTTATCGATGCCAAGCTCTTTCACATTGGCATCAACAATAGTACCGGGAAGCTGTTTTATACCAGTCAGCTGTCGCATCAGTGAGTCGCCAACCTGACTCTCAGGTTCACTAAGCAGCAGCAGGTTGCCGCCTTCTGCCAGATAGCTCCTGAGGCGCGCAATCTCGACAGCGAGCAAGGCTCTTTGTGGTGAAGCTATAATCAGTAAAGCCGTATTGTCGGGCGGGGTTGGCGTGGTGGCCAGGTCAATGCCGATCACCTGATAACCCTGCTGTTTCAGGGTGGCGCCAAAGTCACCGAGATCATGATTGGCCTTGCCTAGCAGGTCGCGCTCGCCATGGCCTGTCAATCCGGCAACCCAGCGTCTATCTGTCTGCCCCAGTCGCAATACGGCGTTGGTAAATTGTTCCTCATCCAGTCGCTGTATACGCTCTTCCCGCTGGTTGTAACTGAGCAGGATCTCTCCTGAGAGGCTGATCCCCTGCCGGCGGGTCTGATCGGGGTGGCGCAGGGGATCTATAAAAGTCAGTTCGATATCTGGTTTCAGGTATTGGTAACGGCCGATAAAGCGACGAACCTGATCACGCAGCTTAGTGGTTTCCGGTACATAGGCTATAACGGTCAGGGGGCCAGGGGTGCGTTGAATGGTCTCAATGCTGACCGGACTGAGACTGTTGCTCCCCTGGTGGGTCAAATCCCAATGAAAATCGTATCGACCACTCAGCCAGGCCAGTAGTATCAGGATGATCAGCATCAGCAGATAAAACAGCAGGTCGTTGAATCCTATCTTTAGCCAGCCCATCATCCCCTCCGCAGTCTGTCCAGTCTGTGTAGGGCCAGTCCCAGAAAGAACAGGGCCAGAAGCAGGAAATAGGACAGATCACTGAGGCGAACCAGCCCCAGTTGAAGATCCAGGTAGTGTGAGGGCCACGCCAGCCAATGTATGAAACTACTGCCATCTGTCTGTTGATCCAACAGGGAAATCAACATCAACAAGCCATAGCTTCCAGCTGCAGCAACCCCAGGATTGTCACTCAAGGTGGAAAAATAGAGCCCGATAGCCGTGAAGCTGGCGCTCAATAGCAGCAGTCCGATGGTGGCGGCCATGAGTAGCCCAAGATCAAGTCGTGTACCTCCGGAAAGGCTTAGGCTGAGTAACAACGGTATTGCGACGATTAGAGCGAGAAACAGCAGCACGCCAAAAAATTTACCGAGGAGGATATTGCTGTTCGAAAGTGGTGCGCTGCTCAATAGTGCATAGCTTCCAATGCGGAATGAATCACTGAAAGTGCGGGCGGTAAGTATCGGCGTGATGATCAGAATCAGCACTGCAGTCAGTCCATACAGCTGCAGACTGAGGTGGTGACTGAGACCCAGTTTCCTATGCTCTGTCTGCATGCCGCTGAAGGATTCCAGGGTGCCGAGAAACTGCCAGCTGAGCAGACATAAACAGAGCGCGAGCAAACTCCAGGCAAGGGGGGTGCGCATCAATCGCCGCCACTCAATCGAGGCAAGAGGCCAGCTCATTGAATGCCTCCTGTGGTGGCTTGCAGGAAAAGCTGCTCCAGGCTGCGGGTTTCGGGGGACAGCTCACATACTTGCCAGCCTCGGCTAAGTATCTGTTGCAGACACTCACTGGGTCGGCACCCCTGCTCGAGGGTTATCAGAAAATAGTCAGTGTGTAACTGCTCGGCAGAGGCAATTGCCGGTAGTGCTGCGATTTCAGACTCCAGGGGATTTTGTTCAAGGCCCAGTCGGTAGTAGGACTGATCGGCTGGCGTGATCTCTCCGCTATAGACGGTTTTGCCCTGCTGCAGGATAACCACCCGGTTACAGGTGGCTTGAATCTCCGGCAGGATATGGCTGGAGAGAATGACTGCCTTGTCAGTGGCCAGTGTGCGGATCAATTCCCGCAATTGACGGATCTGAGCCGGGTCCAGACCATCGCTCGGCTCATCGAGAATGAGCAGCCTGGGGTCATGAATAATGGCTTGTGCCAGGCCAACCCGCTGCTGATAGCCTTTGGAGAGTTTACGGATTAATCGTTTGCCATACTCTTCCAGTCCACACTGTTGTTTGGTCGATTGTTTAGCCTCTTCTATCTGTTTTCGTTTCAGGCCATGAAGCCTCGCGCAATCAGCAAGGAACTCATCGACGGTCTGATCGGGGTGAAGTGGAGGACGCTCAGGCAGGTAGCCGATTTGCCGTTTGGCTTGCTGTGGCTGCTCAAGTAGATCAAAGCCGCAGATCTCCACTGAGCCACCACTCGCAGCAAGATCACCACAAATCATGCGCATGATGGTCGATTTACCAGCACCATTGGGACCCAGCAGTCCAAGGATGTCTCCTTTGGAGAGTTGCAGGTCGAGAGGTTCGACAATCTGAACTTGATTAAAGCTTCTGCAAAGCTGGTTGGTTGAGAGGAGGTTCAGCATTGTTGATAAAGGTGGACGGGCAGTACTCAAGCTGTTGTGGAATAGATAAAAAAGTCGTTGCAGAAGCCCGCCAAACATATCACTCTTGGCTCGCTATGCAAGGCCTGTGATTGGAACCAATCCGCATTTCTCGATAGGTTTGAACGTCTTAACCGATAAATTCATGGTTAACAACGTCTAAAAACAGGTCGCAGAATAACTGACTCTCGGCATAGCTATCAATATTTGCCGGAATAGAAAATGACAAAGCTGGATCAACAAGCCTCATTTCCTGTGTTGCTGGGCGTCGATACTGGCGGCACATTCACCGATTTTGTGTTGCTCAAGGATCGTAAAATAGAAATTCACAAGGTGCTCTCAACACCTGAGGCACCAGAGCGGGCGATACTGCAGGGGATTCAAGAGCTGCAACTGGAAGCCGACGGTCTGGTATTGGTACATGGCTCCACTGTCGCCACCAATGCAGCACTGGAGGGAAAAGGGGTTCGTACCCTCTATATTGGTAACCGTGGACTGGCTGACCTGTTGACCATTGGTCGTCAGGCGCGTCAGGCGCTCTACAACCTGCAACCTGATGCTATCGAGCCACCAGTGTCATCTGAGTACTGTCTTGAGACTGGGGGGCGTCTGGGAGGTGATGGGCAGGTTATTGAGCCTCTGAGTAAGAATGATCTTGCCTGCCTGAAAGCAGAAATAGATCGGCTCAACCCGCAGGCTGTCGCCATCAACCTCTTATTCAGCTACCTGGATGATAGTTTTGAGCGGCAGATCGAGTCTCTGGTATCAGGGGATGTTTTCTGCTCCCGCTCCTCCGAAGTGCTCCCTGCCAGTGGGGAGTATGAACGGGGCATTGCTACCTGGCTCAATAGCTGGGTAGGTCCGTTGGTGGCAGGATATCTCAAACGCCTCAGTTGCGGATTGCCGGGAACCCGTCTCTCAGTGATGCAAAGTTCAGGTGAGGCAATTGCTGCGGAGCAAGCGGCGCGTCAGGCAGTACGTATGCTGTTGTCAGGGCCTGCCGGTGGTCTGGTCGGTGCTGGATTTATAGCCGCAGAGTCTGGACGTAGTCGACTGCTGACTCTGGATATGGGGGGAACCTCCACTGATGTGGCCTTGATCGATGGTGCTCCCCGTCTTACCCGTGAAGGTCGTATCGGCCCCTGGCCGGTGGCTGTACCGATGGTTGATATGCATACCATTGGTGCTGGTGGGGGCTCAATAGCTCGGTTGGATGCCGGAGGCATGCTGTTGGTGGGCCCGGAGTCGGCTGGTGCAGATCCGGGGCCAGCCTGTTATGCAAGAGGCGGCAGAGAGGCCACTGTAACCGACGCCAACCTGCTACTGGGGCGATTGCGGGAGGATGCCTTTCTTGGGGGGCGAATGAGACTGCAGCGGCAGGCAGCCGAAGAGGCGGTTGGGCGATTGGCGCAGCAGATGGCACTGCCAATAGAGACCGTCGCGGAAGGGATTATCCGTGTGGCCAATGAGCATATGGCTCATGCCTTACGGGTTACATCAGTTCAACGTGGTGTAGACCCCAGAGACTACACACTGGTCTCCTTTGGCGGAGCAGGGGGGCTACACGTTTGCGCCTTGGCTGATGCATTGGCAATGAGATCGGCTTTAGTACCTGTAAATGCCGGGGTGCTCTCTGCTCTGGGTATGCTGGCTACTAAACCGGGGCGACAGCTTGTAAGAACCCGACTGGGGCTGCTGGATTCACTGGACGATAAGTCGATCAATGAGGCGTTGTCAGAACTTGCTGCAGAAGGCAGGAGGGGGCTGCTGCAAGAGGGTATGAGTCAGCAAGAGATTGAGCAGGCTTACTCAGTCGATTTACGTTATCTCGGCCAGTCTTACACCCTCAATGTGCCCTGGGAGAGCCAGATCCAGGCTGAGCGGGAGTTTCATGCCCTACACAAGTCCAGATATGGACATCAAATGGATGGCAGCGTCGAATTGGTCAATTTAAGAGTGGCGCTGCACGGCGCTCAGGCCGATATTGTGCTGCCAGGTGTTGCCACAACTCAACCTGCTGAGCCAGTTGAGCTGTTGAGTCTGTCAGGTGAAGATACTCCAGTTCCCTGTTATGAGAGAGAGGCGTTGGCTGATGAGCAGTCTATCGATGGGCCCGCCTTGATTGTTGAGATGGCTTCCACCACTTGGCTGGCGCGAGGCTGGCAGTGTGTGGTTGATCGGTCAGGGAACCTGATGTTGCATCGGGTTTAAATCAATGGATGACCTTAGGCATAGAGAAGCTTTTTACTCTTGGTTAGGAATCTCTGGCATAAAAAAACCCGCCGGTGTGGCGGGCTTTTCCAGGGATAGTGCAAGATCTATTTGATCTTGGACTCCTTGTACATCACGTGCTTACGAACCTTAGGATCGAACTTCTTGATCTCCATCTTTCCCGGCTGATTACGCTTGTTTTTGGTTGTGGTGTAAAAATGTCCAGTCCCGGCGCTCGAGACAAGTTTGATTTTATCACGCATGACTCAATGCTCCTTGATTAGACTTTTTCGCCACGGGCGCGAATTTCAGATAAAACCGAGTCGATACCCTTTTTATCAATGATGCGCATACCTTTGGAGGTAAGGCGCAGACGAACCCAACGGTTCTCACTTTCAACCCAGAACCGATGCGTATGCAGGTTGGGGAGAAAACGGCGCTTGGTTTTGTTGTGCGCATGGGAAACGTTGTTTCCCGAGACCGGGCGCTTGCCGGTTACTTGGCAGACTTTTGACATAGTCAAAACCTCAAAAATTGTTATCCCTGGGGGCGAAAGGCGCGTATTTATATCAGAGTGCAGACTATGAATCAAGGGAATTTGGATTTGATTCTCTCAGATCATTCCCCGCTCAGCCAATGAGGCCGGCTCTCCATCGCCAATGATAATGTGATCAAGCACCCGAATGTCCACTAGAGCCAGAGCGCTTTTCAGCTGTTCTGTAATTGCTCTGTCGGCACGACTGGGTTCGACAATACCGGAAGGGTGGTTATGGGCAAAGATCAGCGCGGCTGCATTGTGTTGAAGTGCGCGTTTGACTACTTCTCTGGGATGCACGCTGGCACCATCGATGGTGCCGCGAAACAGCTCTTCATAACAGATAACCCGATGATGGTTATCTAGAAACAGGCAGGCAAAAACCTCATAGGGATAGTGGCGTAGCTTGCTGTGCAGATAATGCTGGGTTTGTTGAGGATTGGTCAGACTGTCGCTGTGTTGTAGCTGTTCATGAAGATAACGCCTCGAAATCTCAAGGGCTGCCTGAATCTGAGTGAATTTGGCCACTCCCATTCCCTTGGCCTGACAAAACCGGGATTGGTCTGCCCTTAACAGTGCACCAAGGCTTCCAAACTCAGACAACAAGTTGCGAGCAAGATCAACGGCGGTTATACCTTTGACACCAGTACGTAAAAAAATTGCCAGTAGCTCTGCATCGGAGAGTGTAGCCGGGCCTTTCTGGAGTAACTTCTCCCGTGGACGCTCGTCATCTGGCCAGTCTGTGATCGCCATATTTTAAGACCTCCCTGTCTCATGTTTGACCGAGAAGAGATCATAGCCTGTTTTGTTGTCAGGGACATCTAAAGCAAATTTGTTAACATTTTCAGGCCCAGGGGTTACTCTTGGTGGGATGAGCGAATGGTGTGGACATAACTGATGAGCAGTCTGGCAAATAAAAAAATCCTGCTAGGCGTTACTGGTGGAATTGCAGCCTATAAAAGCGCACTACTCCTGCGCGAACTGCAAAGAGCTGGGGCTGAGGTGCGAGTCGTGATGACGGCATCGGCCCAGGCATTTGTCACACCGCTGACCTTTCAGGCACTCTCCGGACAGCCGGTTCATACCGAGCTGCTCGATTCCGTTCAGGAATCGGCCATGGATCATATCTCACTGGCACGCTGGGCGGATCTGGTGTTGGTGGCGCCGGCAACGGCAAATTTTTTAGCAAAAATGTCTACAGGTCTGGCAGATGATCTGTTGACCACGATCTGTTTAGCTACCATTGCGCCGATAGCCCTGGCGCCGGCAATGAATCAGCAGATGTGGCTCAACCCTGCAACTCAGGAGAATATAAAGAGACTTGCAGCTCGTGGGGTGCATAGCTGGGGGCCGGATTCTGGAGAGCAGGCTTGTGGTGAAACCGGGCCAGGGCGAATGCTTGAGCCAGAGCAGTTGATGGCGCTGGCACAAGCGTTCTTTGAAGTGGGTTCACTGATTGGTGTTCATGTGCTCATGACAGCTGGATCGACTCGGGAGCCGATCGATCCGGTGCGGTATATCGGTAATCGCAGCTCGGGGAAAATGGGTTACGCACTGGCCGAAGCGCTTAAAGCACAAGGTGCTGAAGTAACCCTTGTAAGTGGTCCTGTTGCATTGGCAGTGCCGCCAGGTGTGAACTGTGTCAACGTTGAGCGAGCGGAGGAGATGCGAGCTGAAGTCATGTCATATGTGACCGATTCGGATATCTTCATTGGGGTCGCTGCTGTTGCAGATTACCGCCCTAGCAGCGTTGCTCATGATAAAATTAAGAAAAATAAAGAGATAGTTACACTGGAACTTGTAAAAAATCCAGATATACTCGCTGAAGTAGCCAGTCTTGATGAGCCTCCATTTTGTGTCGGTTTTGCCGCTGAGACAAACGATGTGGAGGCCTATGCAGAGGCAAAACGACAGACCAAAGGAGTGGAAATGATTGCAGCCAACAAAGTTGGTGCCAAGGAAGGGGGGTTTGAGTCAGATCAAAACGAACTACTGTTGTTGTGGGAAGGGGGACGAGAAGTCTTACCCATGATGTCAAAACATCAGTTGGCACAACAACTCGTAGCGAGAATTTCAGAACGATATCATGCAACAACGCAACAATAGTATTCACGACTCTTATCAGGGTGAAATATTTTGCTGTCTGAATCTCTTTCACGGGGTAGTCAATTGAGACCTGCACACTATGCTGGCATCAATTATCGTACTGAAACTCGGGCTGATTGAACTTGTTTTGACAACTATTGTTTTTCATGTCTGAAGATACCGGGTGGGCTGAAATAACTCAGCTTTGTTGTTAGGGGCCAAGGTTTGGCATGATAATCTGCTTGGTGGTTTAGGTCGTTCTGTAAGGCATTGATATCTAAGATTGTTGTCATGATAGAGCTGTAGATGACGAAGAGCATCTGCCTGGGTAGTGATAGAATTCAGGGTTTATTATGGGTTTTGCAAAAAAGAATGGGGACCAGATGGCTAAGCAAGGGAGTGGGCGCACAATTCGCGGTTATTGGATGATTGGGGTGTTTGGCTTATTGATCCTGGTCGTCGCCGCTTGGGCTGCTGATTACTACCTGGCCCAAAATGCGAAGCAGGCCAATCAGCAGTTTCATACCAAAGCCGTAGCCCAAACCCTGGCAGAGGCTGTCAGTGCTGGAATTCAGCAGCAAATCGATTTGATCAGAGGGTTGGCCAGTCAGGTTGGAACCTCTGCGCTGTTTGACTTGAATGACCCTGAGAAATTACTGCGTGAACAACAAAGACTGACCGATTTAGTACCTGGCGCACTGCAGGTTCGTCTTCTGCCTGTAGGTGTAAGTGAGCCGGATAAGAGTATCTCTCCCCACATGGGGTATGCGTCACTGCAACTGCTGAGGCAGGCTGAAACCAGTGATCAGTCGCTCCCAGCTGAACTGCATCAGTATGGTACGGCTCACCAGCATATTGCTATTGCAGCTGCGATCCGTGGGCCAGCAGGCCAGATTAAAGGGGTCATTCACGCCTCTTTTCCAAGCAAAGAGTTCCAACGGTTACTGGATAGTGCCGGCAGCACAGTTGGGCGTATCGAGTGGCAACAGGTAATTTCTGGTAAACCGCCTTTATCGCTTGCCGGAACGGGATTGTTGGCAGCAGCAGGTATACAGTCGGATGGTGTGATTTCTATTCCTGGATCAATTTGGCAGATCGCCTATTGGAGCAGTACCGGGGCTGTGCTCGATCCTCTAAAGATCGGAATGCAGATTGCTCCCGGTGCGTTGCTGTTTCTTTTTACCGCTTTGCTGTTATTGATGCTTTCCAAACAGATGACCAAAGCATTAAAAGCGGATCAACACAGCATACTCTCTCTGGTAGAAGCGCTGGTGGTGGGTCGTCCACCTAAATCCCAATTGGCGCAACTCAGTGATCTCCAGCCAACCTTGGATGTAATGGAGCATCAGATAAGAGAATATCGTAGCACGCAGGCAGGAAAGGCGACCACCAAACGAGGGAGTGCTACTGATGACAAGCCAGGAATGGGGATCTCTGTTGAAGAGGGTGTTCCGGCGATTCATGATCAAGCCGATTCTGAGACATTGATCCGTTCAGTTGATCTCTCGCCAACAATTTTTCGTGCGTATGATATCCGTGGTGTTGTGGGTGAGGTCCTGACAGAGGAAGCCGTTGCGGTGCTTGGTCAGGGTATTGGCAGCGAGATTTATGAGCAGGGACATAGCGCAGTAATTGTAGGTCGGGATGCGCGTAGATCGAGTGAAAGTCTTCAAAGTTCTCTCATTCAAGGACTTCAGGCCAGTGGCCGGGATGTGATTGACCTGGGACTGGTGCCAACGCCACTGGTCCATTTTGCTGCCCACGAACTCGATGCGGAGTGTGGGGTTATAGTGACCGGCAGTCACAATCCACCTCAATACAATGGTTTGAAAATGGTAATCGGGCGTGAGAGCCCCTCTCCAGAGGAGATCCAAAATCTCCGTCGTCGTATCGATGCTGATCAATTGCTGGTGGGTGAAGGATCTTTTGATTCCAGGGATATCATAGAAGACTATATTGAGAGAGTGCTCTCGGATGTGCGAATGGGGCAAACCCTCAAGGTAGTGGTTGACTGTGGGAATGGTGCTGCATCTGTAGTTGCACCAGAGCTCTATCGCCAGCTTGGTTGTGAAGTAGTGGAGCTCTATTGTGATGTCGATGGTGATTTTCCCAATCACCATCCCGATCCGGGCGACCCGAAAAATATGGCTGATTTGCAGAAGGCTGTTGTAGAACACCAGGCTGCATTAGGTCTGGCATTCGATGGTGACGGAGATCGCTTGGGAGTTGTTGACTCATCGGGGAATATCATCTGGCCTGATCGTCTGCTGATGTATTTGGCAATCGATGTGCTGACCCGTGAGCCCGGTGGTGACATTATTTACGATGTGAAGTGCAGCCGTCATCTGGCAAATATCGTACTCTCCAATGGCGGTCGTCCCTTAATGTGGAAGAGTGGCCACTCCATGCTGAAGGCCAAGATGAAAGAGACCCATGCACTGTTGGCTGGGGAGTTCAGTGGCCATATTATTTTTTCCGAACGTTGGTACGGATTTGATGATGGTATATATGCTGGGGCACGCTTGCTTGAGATTCTCTCTCTGGATTATCGTACCAGTGCAGAAGTATTTGCTGAGCTTCCCGATAGTCTATCGACGCCTGAATTTGTTGTACGCCTTGATGAGGGGTATGCCGAGACAGTGATGGAAGCACTCGATCTGTTGCCTGACATGCCAGGAGCCAGAATGGTCAAGATAGACGGTTTAAGGGCTGAATTTGAACAGGGGTGGGGCTTGGTGAGAGCGTCGAATACCTCTCCGGCACTGCTGTTCCGTTTTGAGGCAGAGACTGAAGATGGGTTGGCAGAGGTGCAGTCCATCTTCCGTGATATGCTTAATAAAGTCGATCCACACCTTGAGTTGCCATTCTAAGCGGTGTGTATCAGGCTACTTTGTATAGATAGTTAAACCTTCCTCACTGAGTTGTCACCAAAAGATGAGTCTAACAGCTGAACAGGCGCAGAATATTGCCCACGTATTAACCTCAGCCCTCCCCTATATCCAGCGATTTAGTGGTAAAACCCTGGTCATTAAATATGGCGGTAACGCCATGGTCGACGAGGCTTTAAAAAACAGTTTTGCCATGGATGTGGTGTTGATGAAGCTGGTTGGGGTTAATCCTGTGGTTGTGCATGGCGGCGGTCCACAGATTGCCGATCTACTGGGGCGGTTGGGCAAGAATTCTGAGTTTGTTCAGGGGATGCGAGTCACCGACAGCGAAACCATGGACGTTGTAGAGATGGTGCTGGGTGGATTGGTGAATAAAGACATCGTTAGTCTGATCAACCGTGCTGGTGGCTCGGCTGTGGGGCTGACAGGTAAGGATGGTGATCTGATCCACGCAAAAAAAATGGTGATCAGCCGCATCGGGCCTGAGTTGGATGTTCCTGAAATCATCGATATTGGGCATGTTGGTGAGGTGGAGAGCATTGATGTGAGTGTGGTCGATATGTTGATACAGGGTGACTTTATTCCTGTAATCGCACCCATCGGTGTCGGCAAGGACGGCCACTCCTATAATATCAATGCAGACCTGGTTGCCGGTAAGGTCGCAGAGGTTATGCAGGCAGAGAAGCTGATACTCCTGACCAACACACGGGGATTGCTTGATAAGGACGGTGGTCTGCTGACAGGTCTCTCTGCTGAAAGGGTCGATGAATTGATTGATGATGGGACTATTCACGGCGGCATGCTGCCTAAAATTGCCACGGCTCTGGAAGCGGTGAAAGCGGGAGTGGGAAGCTCTCATATCATTGATGGACGCGTACCCCATGCAGTTTTACTTGAGCTGTTCACGGATGAGGGTGTGGGTACCTTGATTCGGCGTAGATGATGACAAAAGAGAAGAAGGTGCCTCGTAGGCAATTGATTCTCGAGGCACTGGCTCGTGAACTTGAGCAGAACCCTGGGGAGAGGATTACAACTGCTTCTCTGAGTAAGGCGGTTGGTGTTTCTGAGGCGGCACTCTATCGTCATTTTGCAAGCAAAGCCAAGATGTTCGAAGGATTGATTGATTTCGCTGAAGAGAGTGTCTTTATTCGCATCAATCAGATTCTCAAAGAACATTCAGATGCACAAACCCGATGTGCACGAATTCTCTACCTGTTATTGGTTTTCTCTGAACGGAATCCAGGCATAACCAGAGTTTTACTTGGTGATGTTCTGGTGGGTGAGACAGAGCGCCTGTTGGCTCGTGTCGGGCAGTTTTTTGATCGCTTCGAGACCCAGCTAAAACAGATCCTGAGAGAAGGAGAGATGAGGAGTGAAGGGCGGCCTCATGCCTTGGATAGCGCAATTTCTGCCAACATGATGACCTGTCTTGTAGAGGGGTTGCTGCACCAATATCTGCGTAGTCGATTTAAAGCATCACCACTGCAGCATTGGGAGATTCAGTGGCGGCTTCTATCAGCAACCCTGTTTCCAGATAGTTAACGGCCATCAGGGGTTTGCTGGTCAGCATTCAGCCATATTCCATCAAAGTATACTCCACACCAGAATATCACTCTGCCAGCTATTGGGTGAGTGCTTTCTGAAACCCTTCTTTTATTTTCAATACCTTTGATGTTTTCTTACATGGGATGCTGTTTGTCGGATCAGCTTTGCATTGTAGATCCATGAAGATCACAGTACTGCCCTTTTGTGGATCCTCAATACGGGACATGGAGATGCTGATATCGCCATCATTGACAGGCTCGCCTGCAATCACAATGTTTTTGCCATCGATTTTGATTGCTGTGGTGCTGTGCTTTTTAAGATACTGCTTGGCCAATATCCAGGGTTTGTCACAGGAGTTGTCATCCTGGCAATCGTAGACATTTTGAAGTGCGTCACTGAAGGTTGACTCGGCCTCTTTGATAGGATTGTTGCTGGCACTCAGCTTTTTCAATTCACGAAAGCGCTTCAGGTCCTGGGCGAATGATTGCCGTATACGGTTTTTATGGTGTTCTCGATCGATAATGGAGCTGTAGGCATCCTTTAAAGCCTGCCGTTTGATCTCGATATTCTTCTGCATCTTCGCTGAGACAGGTTTTCCGCTCAATTCTCTCTGCGCGGCATGCTGTTGCATGTCATCAAGGGTCGATTTGAGCCGTTTGATATTCGATTGGGTTACCCTGATGTGCGTGTCTACAGCCTGTAGTTGCCCATTACGGGTCATCAGAATATCATCTTCAGTGCGGAAGGAGCGTAACAGCACATTATCAAGGGCCTGCTGTTTTTCCAGTACCCTCTGTCGCTCCAGTCGCAGCCGCTCCTCTTCGCGCTCCTGCCTGAGTTCCTCGGCAGTCTTAGCTGCGTCCACCTTTTGTATCGTGACGCCATGCTCATCTAGATGAGTACGTGCCCGATGTGTCTCCGTTGGTGGTAATTTATCAGAATAGTGGGTGCGCCCTTCGTCATCCGTCCATTTATAAAGCTTCCCTGCAAAACAATTTAGGGGTAAGACGCTGCAAAAAAGGATAGCTATACAGATATTTCTCAAACCCATGCTCGCTTATGACTCTAATTTCGTTAAATATCGATTATACTTCGGGAGTTACCTCATAAGATAGCTGGTTTGTGGAACAGTTCACCCTTTTCATTATTTCTATTCTGGCGAATCTCTTCTCCGCCTTCTCTGGTGGCGGTGCGGGATTGGTGCAATTGCCTGCATTAATCTTCCTTGGATTACCTTTCGGTATCGCTTTAGCGACCCACAAAGTGGCCTCTGTGGCGCTGGGGATTGGCGCCACGATACGACATCTGCGCGAGGGTGGGCTGGAGCGTCAGTTTGTGATCTTTATGCTCGCAGCCGGTATACCTGGCGTGATCCTTGGTGCAAGTCTTATTCTGCAAATACCGGACAGGATCGCCGAAGTCTCCCTTGGAATACTCACCCTGGGGTTGAGTCTCTACTCTTTTCTAAGTCCTCAGCTGGGGCAGGAGTACAAGGCAATTCATCGTGACCGGATAGGGATGATCGCCGGGGGAGTGGGGTTGTTCCTGATTGGTGTGCTGAACGGCTCTCTCACTTCTGGCACAGGTCTGTTTGTTACGCTCTGGCTAGTGCGCTGGTATGGTCTCGACTATCAGCGTGCAGTAGCGCACACCTTGGTCCTGGTTGGGGTGTTTTGGAATGGCAGTGGGGCTATTACTTTAGGGCTTCTGGGGGAGATACGTTGGCAGTGGTTGCCTGTTCTGATTGCTGGATCGTTGATTGGTGGCTATTTCGGAGCACACCTCTCAATTGCTAAAGGGAATAGATGGATCAAAAGGGGGTTTGAAATTGTCACCCTCCTCGTTGGATTGAAGCTTATTTATGGATAGTAGCTCCCGGCACTTGAAGCGGAGTAGATCGAGTGCCTGGTGGTGAGGAATCTCCAGCTTGAACCTAAAAAAATCAGTTGACCGCGCCATTCCAGTGCTGTGTCCTGATTTTAAGGAAAACGGCTTCGACAGTGATGGTTACCTTTTGGGTGAATTACGCTGCCCAACTGATCTCTTTAGGTTGAAGCAAACCGGGATTGCAGATTATGCGACCCCGTAATTCTCACGATAGGCTTGAATACGCTGCAGAGCCTCCTTGTCATCATCCTTCTGACTGAGGTATTCGATCAGCTGTTCAAGCTTGACTATGGCACTGACAGGCATGCCGTAATCACTCTCGACTTCCTGTATGGCCGATCTCTCCCCCTGTCCCCGCTCTTGTCGGTCCAGGGCGATAACAACCCCGGCGGGGATGGCACTTTCGCTCTTGATGATCTCCACAGATTCTCGCACTGAAGTGCCTGCAGAGATGACATCATCGATGATCATTATTCTGCCTTCCAGGGCATGTCCGACAATCACACCACCCTCGCCATGATCTTTAGCCTCTTTGCGATTGAAGGCATAGGGCAGATCCAGACCATGATGGTCATGCAGCGCAGCAGCGGTTACTGCAGCCAGTGGAATGCCTTTGTAGGCTGGGCCGTAGAGTACATCGAATTCGATTCCGGAATCGACAATAGCCTGGGCATAGTATCGTCCCAATCGTGCCAGACTGGCACCGGTATTGAAGAGTCCGGCGTTGAAGAAATAGGGGCTGACCCGGCCGGATTTCAGCGTGAACTCGCCAAACCGAAGTACCCCGACGTCGAGGGCGAAGTCAAGAAATTCCCGTTGATAATCCTGCATGATCGAATACCTGTTTAAAGAGAGGTGCGCATTGTAACCTCCCGCCACCTAAATAGTCATCAGAGCATACAATTTGGGCTTTGAGCCGACAGGGTGTTCACCGGACTCGAATGGGACTATTGACCAACAGAAGCATATAATGCCCGATCATTTCATGATCTGAGGTATCCGTGTCAACAGCCAGCAGGTTATCCAAATGGCGCCAAACATTGTCAGTCTATTGGCAACCGGGCGTTCGCAATATGCTCTTTTTGGGGTTTTCCGCCGGATTGCCCCTGTTGCTGGTTTTCGGGACCCTCTCCTTTTGGCTGCGAGAGGCTGGCATCGCCCGCTCCACCATTGGCTTTTTGAGCTGGGTGGCTCTGGCATATGGCTTCAAGTGGATCTGGGCTCCATTGGTCGATCGTATGCAATTACCCTGGCTGACGAGACGTTTGGGGCGTCGTCGGGGATGGATGATTTTTGCCCAGATGATGGTGATCCTGGGGCTTTGTGGATTGGCCTTCTCTGATCCGTTGCAAGGATTAGGCTCATTTGCCCTGTTTGCGCTGTTGGTGGCTTTTTCTTCCGCTACCCAGGATATCGCCATCGATGCCTACCGTATCGAATCGGCTGAGGTAAAGTTTCAGGGGTATATGGCTGCAAACTACATGATTGGCTATCGCCTGGCGATGATCGTCAGTGGTGGTGGTGCCCTGGGTATTGCGAATTGGGTTGCACCAACTGAGACTGGCTATCATCTTGCTGCCTGGACCCTGGCCTATCTGAGTATGGCACTGTTGATGTTAGTGGGTGTGGCGACAGTTTTGCTGATATCAGAACCGGATGTGCATCCCGATAGGGCTACCTTAGAGCAGGAGGCCAAAGTTGAGGAGGCCCTGGGGCAACAAACCTGGCTACCTGAACCGCTGCGTCGATTCATGACCTGGTTTTCCGATGCGGTAGTCAGTCCATTTGTCGATTTTATCAGGCGTTACCAATGGCAGGCTCTATTGTTACTGGCCCTGATTGCCACCTACCGGATTTCAGATATTGTGCTAGGGGTTATCTCGAGCGTTTTCTATGTTGATCTGGGTTTCAGTAAGGGTGAGGTTGGTCTGGTTGTCGGTGTGTTTGGCGTGGTAATGACCTTGGTTGGCGCTGTTCTTGGGGGTACGCTTGTCGCTCGTTTCAGTGTGATGCCAATCTTACTTATTGGTGGGATATTGGCAGCGGCAACCAATCTCCTTTTTGCCTGGTTAGCTGAGGTTGGATATAACCTCTTCTTTTTGACCCTGGTGATCTCGGCAGATAATCTGAGCGCCGGCTTGGCAACTGCTGCATTTGTTGCCTATCTTTCAAGTTTGACCAATGTCGCCTATTCGGCAACCCAGTATGCGCTATTCAGCTCAGTAATGTTGTTATTGCCAAAATTCCTGGGAGGCTTTTCCGGCGTGATGGTGGATAGTTTTGGTTATCCTGCATTCTTTCTGATTACCGCTTCAATTGGAGTGCCTGTCATATTCCTGATTCTATTGGCAATGCGATATGTACCTGTGCCCAGATCGAAGCATAATCCCGGATAATGTGTCAATTTTTTGAGGTTAACTGCAATGTGCTCTGAAATACGATCTGATAGTCGCCAGCTGGTGATTCATACAGATGATACTCATATCATTGATAGATCGAGGTTGATTGTCGGGAGCGCAATCCATGGTTGAACCAGGAAGTTATCTGGCTGCATTTGTTGTTGGGCTATTGGGGGGTGGTCATTGTGCCGGTATGTGTGGTGGTATCGTTGGTGCTTTGACATTCGGCCTGCCGGAACAGGTACGGGATAGACTTATACAGACACTGCCTTATCAGGTTGGTTATAACTTGGGTCGTATTACCAGTTATGTCTTGGCTGGTGCGATCATGGGGGGGCTCGGCCTATTACTGGCTCAATTGATGCCGGTCTATGTAGCGCAGCAGGTGTTGTTGGTCGTAGCTGGATTATTCATGATCTTTCTTGGTCTCTATCTAGGTGGTTGGTGGTTAGGTTTGTCTAGAATAGAGCATCTGGGTAACAGTTTATGGAAGCGTATCGAGCCCTTTGCAAGAAAACTGTTACCGGTTAAAACCCCTGCACAAGCTTGGGTTCTGGGTATTGTCTGGGGCTGGATCCCCTGTGGTCTGGTCTACAGTATGTTGATCTGGACTGTTTCATCAGGTGGCATTGTTGAAGGTGCGGGATTGATGTTGGCTTTCGGCTTAGGCACATTGCCAAATCTTTTTGCTATGGGGATGGTTGCAGGTAGCCTGGCGAGATGGCTCAAGGATATTCGGGTTCGTCGTGCAGCAGGGTTGACGGTCATCATATTTGGTTTGGTGACCTTATATCGAGCTTTCTAACAGCCCTGAGTGTCGTAATGCTTGTGGTCTGATTACTATAAGAGAGTTCCCGTTAATCAACCCCTCTCACCCAGAGGGCGAGGGAGTTAGTGGGGTAGCAGAGCTAGTCGATATAAAAATCCTGGCTCAACTTGGCGGTATAGAAACGCCGCTCTCCTCTGGGTTGAACCTTTAACTCAAAATTCAGTGTCTCCTGGTCAGCGATGCGGAACTCACCGATGTAATAGACGGCATCACCCTCTGTGACCTTACGCATGGGGATGCTGATCAACTGGCCGCGTATATTATTAGCCTTGGCCATTACGATGGCTTCCGATGGTGTACCGGTGGTTCCTTCCTCTGATTTGATGATGCTGACATTCAGCATGCCACGGTACTTACTTCGTTGAATGCCATATTGGCGGGCTACATTGGGCTCCAGTGAAGCACTGGGTATGGCGTTGTGGTGAATGGTATATCCAGGAATGGTGGTACTGTTTTCTGCCCAGACAGGAAGGGTGATGAGTGATACAAACAGCAGTCTGGTAAAAAAATTAAAAACGGACATGTAAACTCCTCCATTATGCCGGTCTGATTGACCGGTCTAGGTTGTGATTGCCCCGGTCAAGGTGAACATCTTTTCTGCCTATGTCAAAGTGGACGATGTCGATCAGAAGAGCAGATAAGCACTCTTCTATGCTTGGGGCATGAACAACAGTTTAGACGATCAAGCCCAGAGCGTGAAGTGGAACTGTATACGGGGTGGGGTGTAGGACGCCTGCTGGTTAGTAGATTGCAGGTATATGAGCCTGAGGCCGATTAGTCTCTTAAGCGCTGATTAACTTGGTTAATATAAGGCTTGCAGATCGAAGATAATTGCTAATTAAAAGACGACCTACTGCAGTGTCACATGACAGAGCAGTAGGTATATTTAGATTAAGACGAACTCTGTTATGCAGCTATCAACCCGCATTTTGTTTAACCAGTGTTGGTTTCTGACGTTTAGCCTGATGCAATGGACGGCTATTGCTTAGTCTGTTGGACATATTGCGTAGTGCTGTCAGCTGTCTGGCCAGTTCGGTATATTGTTCCTGAAGTTCGAGTATGCGGTACTGCAAAGTATTTCGGGACTGGCCGATCTTTTGCAGATTTGTAAGCCGCTTCTCCATCATCTCCTTGTGATCTTTGATCTGCATCACTAAGGGTTCCAGGGTTGAACTGAGCCATCTGTTGATATCTTCGTCAGCCCTTTTAAAGATGTCGTGAGCGCGCTTAACCAATGCAGAGAAAAAACGTTTAACGACAAAGTTCTGTTCCATCATGGCAGTTACAGGGCTATTTCGAAAGATCTCAGCCTCCTGGTGCAGCAGCTCAAGTTCAACACGATATTTCACAATCGAAAACATCTTTGGCTGCACCACGGCAAAACCGTGTTCATTCTGAAATTTTCTGTAGATCGCGCGTATCAGCTTACGGGTCTGTTCGCTTTGGTTGACAACCATAAGCATGGTGCTGCGTGTCTCTTCGAACAGGTTCTTCATCGAACCCTTCATGCCGCTGGTGGTCCAGCTGTTGGTCATCTCTTTGCGGGATTTTTCAATCGTACTTTCCAGGGCTTCAAGGCTGAGGGTTTCAGAGAGCGTGCTGGCCTGCTGTTTCAGCTGCTTGCGGCTCAGCTGGAAAGTTTCTACATCACGGAGATATTGCGCCTGTTCACTGCGGGTCTTCTCCATCAGATTGGTGATCACGTCATCACTCTTATCGCTCAGCTCTTCCAGCTCTTCGAGTTGGTACTTGGTGTCGTTGAGCTTGCCGGAGAGCATGCTGCGGCTGTTGTCGAGCATCTGACCGACATCAGAACTGACCGTATCGAGAATGATCTGTTGTTTGATGTTCAGAACATCCTGACCCAGGTAGTTTTCAAGTTCCAGTAATGCACTCTTTTCAAGTAGCGATGGTTCGCCTTTGATCTTTGCAAGCAGACCTTTCTGAGCAGAGATGGGAAAAACAACTCTTGGTTCAACACCCAGCATCTCAGCTGTATTAGTCTGCTGGTTTCTGATTGCATCATGGATATCTTCATGTTCACGCAAGTCATCCCAGAGGGTATCGATCTTGTTCAATACCACCATCAGACCTCGCTGACGGCCACTCTGAAAGCCTTTGATATGGTGTTGCCAGATCTCCATGTCACTGCGGGTTACGCCAGTGTCAGCGCCAAGTACAAACAGCACTGCCTGAGCGGCAGGTAACATGTTGAGGGTCAGTTCTGGTTCCGTACCGAGTGCATTCAGGCCGGGGGTGTCAAGAATGGTAAGACCCTTCTTCAGCATCGGATTGGGGAAGCTGATCAGGGCATGACGCCATTTTGGAATCTCGACAGTTTCAGGTGGTTGTTTCTGATGGGGGTGCAGGTCAGGATTGTAGAGGCCGAGATGTTTGGCCTCTTCGAGGGTGACCTCTTTTGTCTGGATAACTTCACTCAACGCAGCTTGCATCTGCTCAACGGAGTCGATTTCGAGCGGATAATGAACCCACTGCTTGGTGTCGTGTCTCAGCTGAGAGAGCGTGGTGTCCTGCAGTCGAGTCTCAATGGGCAGCAGACGTACATAGGCTTCGTCCCGCTCATCATCGTAAAATATCTCAGTAGGGCACATTGTGGTGCGGCCGGCATCAGATGGCAGCAGTCGGCGGCCGTAGTCGGCAAAAAAGATGGCGTTGATCAGCTCAGTCTTACCGCGAGAGAACTCAGCGACGAAGGCTATCGTGAGTTTGTCACTTTTGAGAGTGTCGAGTGTATGTTTGATGCGCTGTTGGATGTCCTCTGTGGACATACCATTCTCTTCCAACCAGGGACCATACTCTTCAATGGTATTGATAATGTCCTTTTTCCACTGCTCGTAAGCTTGTAACTGTTCTTGAAATCTTACTTTTTCCATGCAATAGCCCCAGTCTTACACATGCTGAAACGGACCCATTTTCCGCTCTGATCAGCTTTAGGAAAAAATGATACTCGAGTAATCAGGCAGACGCCATGACCACAGTCTCACTTCTCAATCGGTATCGGCAGACGCTTAGGAGACTTTAGTTTCAGGCACTTGCTGCGGGATGACTCTCCAGTGAGCAGAGAGATGTTGCTTCTAGGGAGGCCAAAAGCCTTTGAGATGAACTTCAGTAACCGGGCGTTTGCCTGTCCATCAACAGGTGGTGCCATTATAGCCACCTTGAACTCATTTTCGCCATAGGGCCCTACAAAACGATCCTTTGAGGCCTTGGGTTGAACCCGAAGGCGCAAAATCAGGTCATCCTCCTGCCACTGATACCAGCTCATGCAAAGGGGCTAGAAGTAATCTGCAGCAGCGGTGGGATCAGCAACATTTTCAATAAAACCAACCCGATCATCACCAACATAGGCGACAAATCAATACCACCAATCGGTGGTAGAACTTTTTGAGCTGGACGCATCACCGGACCGGTGAGGCTGTAGAGCAGATTGGTGGCTGGGTTGTAGGCCCCCGGATTGACCCAGCTCAGAATGACCTGAATCAGTACACCGAACAGAAAGATGTTGATGGTGAGTTCAATCAGTTCAGGGATTGCCCACAACAGCGGACCCAGAAGATTGACGCTGCTACCCGAGATCATGATGACCAGGAACAGCTCAACTGTTTTCAATGCCCAGGCCAGTATCAGTGACGACAGATCAATACCCCCAAATCCAGGTATGATGCGACGCAATATCTTAATCGGCGGGTTAGTCACTTTGACTAAAAACTGCGAAACAGGGTTATAGAAATCGGCTCGTACAAGCTGCAGCAGGAAGCGCAGTAATATCGCGAGGATATACAGGCCAAATATGGTTTGTACCAGAAAAATCAAAGGGTTGGAGAGATAGCTGCTACCCATGATCATTGTGTCCTAGTAAATTGGAAAGTTCGTGGGAACGCTTTTTGGCACCTTGCAGGGCATCTTTGAACAATTCCCTGAGGCCACCTTTCTCAAGGATATCAAGGGCTCGTTCGGTAGTGCCACCTGGGGAGGTGACTTTTTGACGTAGCATGGCTGGCGAGTCACTACTCTCAATCGCCATGCGGGCTGCACCTAAAGCTGTCTGTAGCGTGAGCAGTCGGGCGCTCTCTTCATCAAGCCCCATCGACTTGGCCGACTCCTCTATGGCCTCCATGACCAGGAAGAAATAGGCCGGACCACTTCCGGAAACAGCAGTTACTGCATCGATGAGGGATTCATTCTCTACCCAGCGTGTAAGGCCTACGGCTCTAAGAATGCTCTCTGCCTGGTTGCGTTGGTTTTCACTCACTCCGGGGCTGGCATAGAGACCAGTTGCACCAGACTGGATCATTGCCGGGGTGTTCGGCATGCTGCGCACTACTGCCTGATCTCCACCGAGCCAGTTATCGAGGTCTGTAGCGGTAATACCCGCAGCGATGGAGATGATCAGAGGCTTTGAATTTTGAAGGGTTTTAGCCAAATTCTGAGCAACCGACTCGAGAATTTGTGGTTTGACCGCCAATACAACGATCTGAGCCTGCTGAACCGCCTGTTCATTATCAGGCTCTGTTGTAACCCCGTAGCGGGCAGCCAGTTGGCTTAATTTTTCTGTATCGGGATCACTGACTGTAATGGCATTGCAATCATATTCGTCTGCAATGAGGCCGCCAATCAGGCTTGTTGCCATGTTGCCGCCGCCGATAAAAGTGATTTTGTCGTTTTTCATGCTACCGCTCTGTGTTCAGAGGTGATTACTGGGATTGATTATACTGCCGGGGGCCAAAAATTGCGGTGCCGATTCTGACGATGGTCGCTCCCTCGCAAATAGCATCCTCCAGATCGTTGGACATCCCCATGGAAAGGGTGCTTAAAGGCTTCTCTTTTGTACTCAATTGATCACGCAGTGTCCGCAGCAATTGAAATGGCTGTCGGGGGTCAGAATTGTCTTCTACAGGAGCTGGAATGGTCATCAGTCCCTGAATTTGTATCTTATCCAATGCTTGATATTCAGGTAATAGTTCTTTCAGCTCTTCTGGTGAATGACCGTCTTTACTCGACTCGCCGCTGGTATTGACCTGCAGGCAGATGTTGAGTGGAGCCAGGTTGTCAGGACGTTGTTGGCTGAGTCGGGTCGCATGTTTGAGGCTGGCAACGCTGTGTACCCAATCGAAGTGCTCTGCGATCTGTCGGGTCTTGTTACTCTGAATACGACCAATGAAGTGCCAGGAGAGTTTCAACGCTTCAAGTTGTGTGATTTTGCTCACCGCTTCCTGTAAGTAATTTTCTCCAAACATTCGCTGTCCTTGCTCTGCAAGCGCATGAATTTCCTCGCTGCTACGGGTTTTACTCACAGCCAGCAGTTCCACACTGCCGGGGAGGCGCTTACAAGATGTCTCTGCCTTGCGGATGCGTTCCTGTACGTGATGAAAGCGTTGCCGAAGCTGATCAGATTTGGATATGGTGTCGTCTGTCACGTCTATCTCATGCCATTTTGCCGGATAACGGATATTTGTCAGGCGGATTAGTATATTATTTGCTTATCCGGCAGCGTAATGTTGCTTTCTTATGTGTGGTCAGTCAGGTGCCAATTCAAGTTTAAGTGCCAGTTAAATTTATCTGTCTGGATGTCGATAAAGGGATAATGCCTACCAGCATGAGATACAGTACCATGATTTGCTGAAATTTTATGTGCCCGCAAATGGCACATGCATCCTTTGCATGATAGTAATGGGGGAATGAATGGATATCGCTGAACTTTTGGCCTTCAGTGTCAAACACAACGCATCAGATTTACACCTTTCATCTGGCTTACCGCCGATGATTCGCGTAGATGGAGATATACGCCGGATCAACGTGCCGGCGCTTGAGCACAAGGTTGTGCATGCCTTGGTGTATGACATCATGAACGATAAGCAGCGCAAGGATTTCGAGGAATTTCTGGAAAACGACTTCTCTTTTGAAATTCCTGGTCTGGCCCGTTTCCGGGTCAATGCCTTCAACCAGGCGCGGGGTGCCTCGGCAGTATTTCGTACCATTCCATCCAAAGTTCTGACCCTCGAAGATCTGGGTTGTCCTCAGATATTTAAGGATGTTGTAGATGTGCCTCGTGGCCTGGTTTTGGTCACCGGCCCCACCGGCTCAGGTAAATCGACTACTCTCGCGGCAATGATGGACTATAAGAATGATAATGATTATTCCCATATACTGACCATCGAAGACCCCATCGAATTTGTTCATAACAGCAAAAAGTGTCTGATCAATCAACGAGAAGTACACCGCGACACCCTCGGCTTTGCTGAAGCGCTGCGATCTGCACTGCGTGAGGATCCGGATATCATCCTGGTGGGTGAGTTGCGTGATCTTGAGACCATTCGTTTGGCGCTGACGGCTGCGGAGACCGGCCATTTGGTATTCGGTACCCTGCATACCAGCTCAGCAGCAAAGACTATCGACCGAATCATCGACGTCTTCCCTGCAGGTGAGAAATCAATGGTTCGTTCCATGCTGTCTGAGTCTTTACGTTCAGTTGTAGCCCAGACACTATTGAAAAAAATAGGCGGTGGCCGAATTGCCGCTTGGGAGATTATGGTTGGTACCCCGGCGATCCGTAATCTGATTCGTGAAGACAAGGTAGCTCAGATGTACTCTGCGATACAGACCGGGCAGGCAGCCGGGATGCAGACCATGGATCAGGCCCTGAAAGAGCTGGTGCAGAAGGGCGTAGTGAGTCGTTTGGATGCCAGAGCCAAAGCACAGCACAAGGATCAGTTCTAGAGTACGTTACCAAATTTGGCTGTAGGCGTGCACAGTGGCTGAAAGCGATATACTTAGTCGCAGGGTTAATTATAATTAGGGTTAACTGATAGTCATCGAAATTGCGCTGATTTACCGTATTCGGCGCATAAGAATGAGTGTTTAGAGGACAAGAATATGGAACTGAACCCACTCCTTGCCATGATGGTCAAGAACAAGGCCTCGGACCTGTTTATCACCGCAGGTCGGGAACCATCCATCAAGGTGGATGGTAAAATTCACCCAGTGAACAAAACAGCACTGACCCCGCAACAGACCAAAGCCTTGGCCTACAGCGTCATGACCGATGCCCAGCAGCGGGAGTTCGACGAGACCAAAGAGTGTAACTTCGCCATCAGCGCGAAAAAGATTGGGCGGTTTCGTGTCAGTGCTTTTATACAGCGGGATGCTGTCGGAATGGTTCTGCGCCGGATTGAGACCAATATTCCAACCCTGGAATCTCTCTTTCTTCCGCCTGTACTGCAGGATTTATCTATCGCCAAACGTGGTTTAGTGATCTTTGTTGGTGCTACCGGTACCGGTAAATCGACTTCTCTGGCTGCAATGATTGGATATCGAAATACACGGGGTGACGGCCATATCATCAGTATCGAAGACCCGATCGAGTATATGCATGATCATGACAAATGCATTATCACGCAGAGAGAAGTGGGTATAGATACAGAATCGTACGATGTAGCACTGAAGAATACTCTTCGTCAGGCACCGGATGTGATATTGATCGGTGAGATCCGTAGCAGGGAAACCATGGAAAACGCAATCACCTTTGCTGAGACAGGTCACCTCTGTCTGTCCACCCTTCATGCCAACAATGCAAACCAGGCATTGGATCGCATCATCCACTTTTTCCCGGAAGATCACAGAGAACAGATTTTTATGGATCTCTCCCTGAATCTAAAGGCAATAGTTGCGCAGCAGCTGATACCCAAAGCTGATGGGAATGGGCGTCGCGCTGCGATTGAGGTCATGTTAAATACGCCTTTGGCTGCCGATTTGATAAGGAAGGGTAAGATTCATAAGCTGAAAGAGTTGATGAAACGCTCGAACGAGCTCGGCATGATTACCTTTGATCAGCATCTTTTTCAACTCTATGAAGAGGGCGTTATCAGTTATGAGAATGCACTCGCCCATGCTGATTCCGCCAATGATGTACGATTGATGATCAAACTTGGAGCAAGCCATACCAACGATTCACTGGTTGATGGACTGGATGGTATTACCCTGATGGATGGGAAGGCCTGAGATATCCAGGCACTACTTGCTCAGAGCTGTTTATTAGGCACACAATCAACGAGATTCAGATAGCTCCTGTAAATCTAAGGGAAGACTCTGAATACTCCTGTTCGGAAAGAAACGCTATCGTCGGTGTTATGCTTGCTTAAACCTGGATTCTGCAGTTGACCGCTGATCTTGCGCTCGCACGCTTTACCAATGGCGCGGGTGATCCGGCTGAGTGTTGCCAAATTTACCCAACAACCCACTAGGGCAGAAAAGCCTCAGCAAGGCGATACTGATTTTCTGATTCGTTGGCCAGACCACCTCCATCATTCAGAATCATCTCACAATTTTTAGCCATGCGTGCCTGCATCGCAGCCCGCCATGCCCCCTTTGTGCCATCAGCTTCATCAGGCGTCAGTGAGGCTGTTGCAGCTGCGGCAACAAAATGTTCAGCTTGTGCAGCCCAGTCTGCATCACGGCCGCAAGCTGTATAGGTCTGAGTCGCCAAAGCCTTGGCGTCTTTATAGGCAGTTTCGACCTCCTGGCTTGAGAGATCGGGGTTTGTTGCAGCTTCAATTGCCCGGGCAATCCTTGGATCTGAACTTAAATGTTCAACGCTGGCTACAAATTTACCTGCTAAAGCTCTCTGCTGTTTACTGGATAGTTGGCTAATAGCATCGCGTAAACTTTGGTCATTAGTGATTTGATTTGACATGAGAGAAACCTCCAAACCAGTAGACTGGACGTAGGATGAGATAGATTTGGCTCATCTACACATCTTAGGATTAGTCCAGATATTACTTGATGATCCAGATCAGTGAATGAGATGTTTTTATTTGATCTGTTTTCGCTGTTGTTCGGTTAACCTTCAGCTACCCACCATTTGATGATTCATGAACTATTGAGTCGCTATTCAAATAAAGATGCCTTAACTAATTGATATAAGTGGCTTTAATGGCTGTCTGAATCTAAACGCACAAGGAAAGATTGAGTTTGCAGCTATTTCCTAAGGAAGAGGGTGTCAGTGGGAGAGCTGAGATGATTCAACCATTTCCGATATCTCTGAATGTTGATTCTTTGTGGCCCAGTCAAGGGCCGTCAAATTACTGAAATCGCGGATATCGCGGTTGGCTTGATGAGCCAATAGTGTTCTCACCGATTCAATATGACCTAGCTTTGCAGCCCAGATTAGAGCGGTCCAGCCACCGGTAACCTCAATCTGGTCAATTTCGGAACCATGGGTCAAGAGTAACTCGACTATCTCATAATGGTTGTTTGAGGCAGCGAGCATCGTTGCAGAATAGCCCCCCTTATCGACTTGATTAACATCCGCTCCCGCATCGATCAGACGCTGAGCTATGCCAAGATGTCCATTGAGTGCGGCTTTCATTAATGGTGTCCACATACAGGCATCCTGGATATCAACCTGACCGTTATCATCGATCAGTTTGCGTATTGTAGGCAGATCGCCCGTTTCCGCAGCAACAATCATCGCTGGTGTCTCTGCGAAATCCTCCTGCAGCTCATCAGCGGCTTGTTGAGAGCATGCGCTGACCAGAGAGAGTGAACAGATTAGAAAGAGAAATATTTTCATATCGATGAGAAGCAGTGAAAGTCGCCTCCATTTTCGATATTCCCAGGTGTTGCTCAATGCGTTATCGCAATCAGAGCCTACTTCTCTGGTCTGTTTTTAGGATTGATGAAGTGGTTTGGGAATGGGGTGATGTTGGAGTCCGAGTCAATATCGATGATTTTTCCAGGACCATGATCATTTTTTTCCACCTCATCGATACGAATCACAGAGTGGATAGGAATACGTGTCCGCTGTACTCCGGAAAACTCCTCTTTTAATTTTTCAGCTGAGGGGTCAACGACCAGTGAGCTGCTCTCCTGAAATATCAAGTCCTCTACCTCGACAAAACCATAAAGCTCTCCCTGACGAATGGTTTTAGCAAAGATTTCGTAGACTTTTCCTTGATTTAAAAAAACGATTTTAAACAAGTGCATGGGGAGTTAAATAGCTCCTTGGTGGTGAAAATCTGACATGTGTAGATGCCTTTTTTAAACTGATTCTATGATTTATGAATCTCTGCAATCTATAAGGCATTGATCCAATGAGAAATAAATAGCTTGATTGAAGCTGGTACGGTTTTACAGCTTTGCTGTTTATTAGTCGCTAGCTTAATTCATCACCAGCAAATGTCCAATGATGAACATGTCGCGGATAGAGGCTTGAGGCACAAATGAGGGTCTCAAGGGTGTAGATATCACTCCACGGGCAGCCATAAGGCCCCTCTCCCTCTGACGGGAGAGGGGTTGGGGAGAGGGTGTGCGTCAAGCGCATATTGAAATTGAAGTGAATGCGGCATTATCAGATCAATCCTTCTTATCCTGAGTGTTGATTTAGATGATGATGTTGTTGAATACCCCTCTCCCCCAGCCCCTCTCCCGCAAGGGGAGAGGGGAGTAACGATGATTCAGTTGTACATTACTCTTCGACTTATTTGCCATTTTGATGATGTTATTTTTCTTTATCTTCTAATCTTTAATGCCAGGTAGTTGAGTGCAGTCGTTCTGTTCGCAATAGAACTTTGCAATAATATGATGAAAGGTGCTTTTTAAAATATAAGTTGGGTGTTCGTTCGAAAACTTTATCGAGATAAGATTCGATTAAAAGTAGCGGGGTAGTCATTCTGAATAGGGGGCTATTTAACTGAAGCGACACTGCTCAGGGGAATACCAAAAATAATTGCCAGGCACCGGTTCACCCTAATGTAGCAAGCGTGCAAATAATAGATAATAAATCGAGTGTCAGGGTTGTTCTATGCCAAATGTTTCATGTGTCTATCGACTCTCTTGTCATAAGCACACAGAGCGATATTTAAACCGTTAGTTTTTCTTCCGCTTGTCTTTTACGAGATATGAGTTGCCTGGTCCTCTTTTTAACTCAAATAGATCAATCGCCTTAATCAGGCTGCTTAAATTTCTGTATCCGTAATTTCTTGTGTCAAATGATGTTTTATTGGATATATGTGATCCTACGGGACCAAGAGCAGCCCATCCATTATCTTCTTCAGTTGCCTCTATTGCTTGTCGTAAAAGATTGATTAGCTTTGTGTCAGATTTAATGTTTTTTGATTTTTCAGTAACTGAGCTGTTTTGTTTAGGTGCTTGATCAATGTATAGGAATTTCGAGCATGCGTTAACAAAAGGTGAAGGTGTTTTACGCTCTCCAAAACCCAGCACGACTTTACCCTCTGCAAGTGCGCGAGTAACCATGGGTGTAAAGTCACAATCTGATGAAACGAAACACATAACATCAATGTTCTTTGTATACATGACATCCATCGCGTCAATCACCAAAGCAATATCGGATGCATTTTTGCCTTTAGTTAAATCGTACTGCTGTATTGGCTGAATGGCGTATTCATTTAATAAGTCCTCCCAAGGCTTTAGCGAAGAACTTTTCCAATTACCGTATGCCTTTCTTATTGTTACCACCCCATATTTTGCAACTTCGCTAAGGACATCTTCAAATTTACTTGCGGGTGCATTATCAGCATCTATAAATAGTGCAATTTTTTGTGTTGTATCGTTCATTAGTTATCTATCCCTATTGTTCAAACGAACCCCAGTGCTCTTGAGAAGGCGGAGAAAAAATTGAGGTTTGTTGCTTCAGTAAGAAGATCCATTCACTCTTGTAAGATTAGTATGAGGGAGACTGTTTTTATTAGATTCAGCTGTTTTTTATAATATCGCTCAAATTGAGTACCAGTGTCATGACTACATGGGGTGGAACTCTGTCTGGAAACTCCCTTTTCTATTTTTTAACTATTTCATTCAGTATTTCATAAAAGGATAATTGTAAGCATAGCATTTACTTTAGACTCTACTGGGACGACATGGATGACCAGCTTCTAGGATAGAGATAAAATAGATCCCTGGTTACAGATTAATCAGAGGTTCTTGTTGCAGGTGACTATTGATCTGAATCAATAAAATCGATAGATATATGGAGTTATTGAAATAATTCAATGAGTCAGTTCGAACGAAAGAGTAATGTACTACGGATCTTTCAGTGAAGAACTGCTTCAGATAGTAAGTCATATCTATTACCTCCATGTGGAGAATCTCATGAGTGATGCAATTATTGATAGTCTAGGTCCATTGGCCCCTTTGGCTGGTGTTTGGGAGAGTGATCAGGGTGTGGATAGATCGAGGATCCATGGCAAGGAATCGGTCACAAAATTCCGAGAAAAAATTGTTTTTGAAGCATTGGGTCCGGTCAATAATGGGCCACAGGAACTCTATGGATTGAGATACTCAACCGTCTGCTGGCCTCTGGATAAAGAGGATCCATTCCATGAAGAGCTAGGTTACTGGCTTTGGGACAAAGACCGCAAACAGGTTATGCGCTGCTTTCTGGTGCCCCGTGGTGTTTTAGTGAATGCCGGTGGTTATGTTGAGGAGGATAGTAAAAACTTTCGCCTCGAAGCTGAGTTAGGCTCACTGACCTATGGTGTCCTATCCAACCGCTACCTTGATGACAGCTACAAAACCAAGCGTTACTCGCTTGATCTCTCAATTAACTCAGATGGTACATTCAGCTACAGTGAAGATACCGAGTTGTGGATTCCTGTTAAGCAGGAGATATTCCACCATATTGATGAAAATACCTTAACAAAAGTCAGTTGATTGTTAAGGCTCCATGCTGTTGTATAGAAGCCCAGCAAGAAGAGTTCATTTATTATGAAAATCAGCATCATCACTGGTAGTCACCGAGTTTCATCTCAAAGCGAGAAAATCGGACGTTACACCACGTCGGTCCTGCAAAATGATTTTGATGATATTGAGACTTATCTCTATTCACTTGCTGGGAATCCACTCCCGTTCTGGGAACAGTCTATCTGGACAAAGGATAAGGAGTGGGTTGAACGGCTGGCCCCTTTGAGAAAGCAGTTTTCTGAAAGTGATGCTTTCGTCATTATATCCCCGGAATGGCATGGGCAGGTTCCAGCTGGTCTGAAAAACTTCTTCCTGATGTTCAACAATTTGGAGCTGGGGCATAAGCCAGCTTACATTATTGCAGTCTCTTCTGGTGCTGGCGGAGCCTACCCAGTAACCGAGCTGCGGATCAGCAGTTATAAGAACAACCGTATCTGCTATATCCCAGAACATCTTATCGTGCGTAATTGTGAAAAGGTCTTTAACGAGAACCCCGAAGAGAACGACCCTGATAGTGATCCGTACTACAAATCTCGTCTCCATTGGGGACTGGGTATTTTAATTGGCTACGGTAAGGCGCTGAAAGCAATGCGGCAGCAGACACAAGTCCATCATGATGATTTTGCTAATGGAATGTGATTTCTGAGGCGAGGCTCAGCTACATAATCAATCAGCTAGTGATGTTATTGCATTTACATCCCACCGTTTAATTTATTCCAAGGGTTGAGCTCAGGATTCGTGCAACTTCTAAGTAGACATGTCAATCTACTCGCCTGCTGTTGCGCAAAAGTCACTTTCCCAGTACCCGGTACCAGGGATATATGGTGAGGAGGGGTCTGAGTTAGTTGGAACAATGGCTCGAACCCCCCATAAGATCATAGGGGTACAAACACCTGCTTCCCATTCGGTTATGATCCTTACATCAGTACTGCCATCTAGGTATCGATCGACCAGCGATTCAGATAGTAGAGCGTTATCTGCATATCGGTAGGTGTAGCTAAAATCGTCAGTGTATTGATCCAGATCAGATCTAAATTCGAAACTTGTTGGCTGGTTAGCGGAGTTGAAAGCAAAGTTGTAAACCATATCACCTATGGATGGTGTGCTCGGTGTTGTGGCGATAACGGTTTCTGTGTTGCCGTTGCTGAAATAGGTATAGCTGAAGAGAGAATCAGATCCAGGTGGGTTAACAGCCATGTTATTGGTTGAGACTCGGCCATCACTATTATACTCAATCTGGTAAGTCTGATTTGCTACCGGGTTGTTGTTTAGATGATGGGTGTGTTGAATCAATCTTATGCCATCGTACTCAAGCAGATGATGAATCTGAGTGGTAACACCACCGATACTGTCCAATGATGTGGTATCTACTCTGCTGATAAGGCCGCTTGTATTGTAGGTATAAGTCGTAGTAAAGCTGTACTCACTATTCGTTTCAGACCAGGTTTCGACTCTGCCATCAGTGTCGTATGTATAGGTCGCAGTTGTGTTCAGGTTCTCTCTGGGTAGTGTGCTACCGAGAAGTCTAATATCAGGTGTACCATCGTCTGTATAGGTGTACTGCTCTTCCATCAGTCTACCGTTGGTGTCGTAGACAAATTCTGAGACGCCATCTATAACCCCATTGAGATCGAAATCGTACTGTCTGCGTAATACTCTGTAACCAGATTGGGTGTCTGGTTGGGTATCATCACTATCGACGTTGTCATCTGTTGTGCCGCTGTCACTATCCGGGGTCGTGTTGTCACCACCACCACCGCCGCCGCCTCCACATCCGCTAGATAAAAGTGCAGTCAATAGAGAAGTTGTCATGATTCGGATGAAAACAGAATGGGGTTTAGAGTAAAGCATGTGTTAACTCCTTTTCGACATCAGTCCTTGGTTGTCAATCCTACCTGTATCAGGCTAAGTAACTATACCTGTTCGATACTTTTTGCTGTGAAATGAGCCGGGCCTAAAGTTTGGGCAATACTGATATATATGAGCTTGAGCTTTCTGGTTTACTCTGCTTGCTCATACTTCGTGCCGGGTTGCTGTTGTCTTGTACGCTTCGTGCTTTAGTCTGGCTTACGCCAGGATGACGAAAGAGAAGCGAACAGAGGCCACTTATTAACCAGCCAACAGACTCGATTCGCTGATGATACGCCGGTAATATATATCTCACAACTGTTATACAGGGCTACCCCTCTGCTAGGACAAACCTGCCGCGGCCCGACTGATACCATTCTCAGTAACTACTATTTTCAAATTTCCAACCACGGGACTGCAGACTCAGGTCGGAAATCCAGATGAATGTCGGGGTAGGCAGCGGTTTTCAGTCTATTCGCCTCCAGCTCCCGGTTTTTTGCCTAGGGGCGGTTATACTCCTTATACCTGCTTAATCCCTTGTCCTTGTCTCCTCAGTGCGCCTTGTATTTCAGCTCATCGCCCCCATATAACACAGTGTTGGCGTAAGTCTTCAATCTTCATACGGTCATGAGATATCTCTCCCCATCTCATGATGCGATTTATCACACTACCGACACTTTGGCTCCTGATAATCTTGAACAACTCTACAACGGCTGATAGTGATACGGCGTCCCGCTTTCCCGTGCCATTTCGTGAATTCATCACCTTAATAGCAATGATGATTTCGATCACGGCTCTTTCGCTAGATGCGGTTTTGCCTATTTTGTCAGTCGTGGGCCATGATTTATCGATAAAAAACGACAATCAGACTCAATATATTATCGGGACGCTACTGCTGGGTCTTACCCTGGGGCAGCTGCTCTACGGGCCTCTGGCAGATAGCTATGGCCGCAAGTTCAGTGTCTATCTAGGCTTGCTGATATTCGTGGGTGGCTGCTTCATGAGTCTTTTTGCTACCAGCTTTTCAGTCATGCTTTTGGGGCGTTTTCTGCAGGGATTTGGGGCTGCGGCTCCACGGGTTGCAAGCATTGCCATCGTGCGTGACAGATTCACCGGACGGGAAATGGCTCGCGTCATGTCCTTCGTGATGGCGGTTTTTATTTTTGTCCCGGTTATCGCGCCCGCAATGGGCGAGATTGTGATGTCCATCAGCCATTGGCGCATGGTGTTTGCACTATTTGTGGTTATGGCTGTTTTTACTGCCGCCTGGATGGCTCTGCGTCTACCTGAAACTCTCAAACCTGAAGATCGCCATCCATTTAATCTGAATGATATTGGATACAGCTTCAGAACCGTACTGACCAACAAACAAACCCTTGGGCATACTATCAGCGCAGGGCTGGTTTTCAGCTGTCTGATCGCCTATTTAAGCTGTGCCAGACAGATTTATCAGGACTACTACCACACCGGTCATCTCTTTGCATTTTACTTCGCCCTGTCAGCGCTGTCGGTTGGTGTGGCCTCGCTGGTAAATTCCGGCATAGTCCGTCGCCTGGGTATGCACCGAATCAGCCGTTTAGGGCTGATTGCTTTAGTCGGCGTGTCAGCGCTATTTCTGGCAAGCAACATGCTCTACTCCACACAGACCCCGTTGCTGCATTTTATGCTGTTTGCGGTTCTATCTTTTTTCACCCTCGGTTTGCTATTTGGTAATTTAAACGCAATGGCGATGGAGCCCATGGGCCATCAAGCCGGTATTGCCTCATCGGTAATCGGCGCACTCACATCAGCCATCTCAACCATTTTGGGAGGTCTGATTGGCCAAGCCTACGATATGACACTGATACCCCTTACACTGGGATTTCTGATATTGGGTTTGCTGGCCCTGGCTGTGGAAGTGCGATTATCGACCTTACAGGGGGGAATCTGAGGTCAACGCCGAACGCTTTTGCAGATGTGCAGCGGTATTTGAAATGAAAATAGCCTTGTTTTAATGCGCGGATTCAACTCTGAAGCACATAAAGTAGATGTGATGTATTGATATATGGAGCCGATGGGCGGAATTGAACCGCCGACCTACTGATTACGAAGACAAATTATAGGTCGTTTGATATTCTTTGAAGGCCTTTGAAATTCTTTGAAAAGTCAGTTAGTTACTTGATTTATTCTTTGAGTCTGTTTTAGACTCTCTGCAGTGGTTTGAAGCAGAGTGTCTACATTGTGTCTACTTTTAGCAACAATCAGTCGGTCAAGCTGACCAAAACAATCGTCGATCGAGCGGCGATTCCCACCGACAAAAAGCAAGTCTTTATTCGAGACACAGCATTGCCCGGTTTTGGTCTGCGCATCACCGATAAAGGCACCAAGTCGTTCATCGTTGAAAAACGGGTGGGCGGTCGAGTTCGTCGCCAGACCTTAGGGCGTTTTGGCCCCCTGACTGTCGAACAGGCCCGACGGGAGGCGCAAAAGCAACTGGGTAAGATCGCCATGGGGATCGATCCCATTGCTGAGAAGAAGACCCGCCAGGCCAAGGCAAAAACCTTGGCGCAGGTGTTTGAGGATTTCAAGAAGGCCCGTAAACAGATCAGTCCGATCACCCTACGGGACTATACCCATCATCTGGAGAAAGACCTCGGTGACTGGCTGAATAAACCGATTACGACCATCACTAAGCACATGGTGTCGAAGCGTCATCGGGAAATTGGCGAGCGAGGGGCCAAGGCCCAGGCCAATGCGGTCTTTCGAACCCTGAGATCGATCCTCAATTTTGCCCGCCACCACTATGAGGATGGGGAAGGGCAGTCGATTCTCCCCTACAATCCGGTGGAGGTATTGGGTTATACCCGTGCCTGGTATCCCATGAAGCGGCGTAAGACTGTTATCAAGGCCTACCAGCTTCCGGCTTGGTACCAGGCGGTTGAAGCACTCAAATCCCCTGGGAACCCCACCTCACATTTTGTGATTGCCGATCTACTCCGTCTGATCCTGTTTACCGGCCTGCGCTCCAGTGAGGCCAGAAAGCTGCGCTGGCTCGATGTGGATTTTGAAGATCGGACGCTCACCATCCCTGATCCGAAAAACCGCCATACCTTTGTACTTCCCTTATCCGATATGGTGTTTGACATCCTACAGGAACGACGAGAGCTGGCGCTGAATGAGTATGTCTTTCCCGGTAAGGATGGTAAGGGGTTTCTCATTGAGCCTAAAAGGCAGATGGTGCGGGTGACCGAGCAGTCAGGAGTGGAATTTAAGCTGCATGATCTGCGCCGGACCTATGCCACCATTCTGGATATGATGGATCTGTCCCGTAACACCATCAAACGATTGCTCAATCACAAGTCTGGCTACGATGTCACCGATGAGTATATCGTCAGTGATGTGGAGCGGTTTCGAAAACCGGTGCAGCAGGTGGCCGATTTTCTGAAAGAAAAGATCGGAATCCAAGGGTGTCGTTCGAACGTGATTCCATTTAAAGGGAGAGAGTAAGTATGAGCAAGTATGCGGTTATCACACAAAATGATGAGTCAAACTGGAATGATTACAAAGGTGACTTGTACCACTACCCGAGTCGGTATCGTGACATTTTAGAGCCTGGGTGTAAGGTGGTGTATTACAAGGGAAAGATGAGAGACCAATTGTATGAATCTGAGCGGTTAAGCCCTAATCCACATTATTTTGGGGTAGGCGTTATTGGGGAATCAATAGAAGATCCTGATTCAAATAAAAATGATTGGTACTGTGAGATTCAGGATTATCAGGAATTTGAGAAAGCCGTACCATTCAAAGTAAACAATGATTACCTAGAAGTGATCCCTGATAATCTCAAAACTAACTACTGGCGCTATGGTGTCCGTACAATTGATGAAGAGACATTTGAGCGGATATTAAGCAGTGCAGCAGTAAAAGAGTATCAACCTTCATTTCCCGATCCAAAAGGTGAATTGGAAAGCTATCACTTGATTGAAGGTAAACAACAGGTTCGATATTCAACTTACTATGAGCGTAATCCCTATTATCGAAATCGTGCTATTGAGATACATGGACTGACTTGCATGGCTTGTGGATTTGATTTTAAAGAACAATATGGTGCTATTGGTGACGGTTACATACAAGTTCACCACAATAAGCCATTATCTGAGGCTGGTCCTACCAATATTGATCCAAAAAATGATCTTAGTGTCTTGTGTGCGAATTGTCATGTCATTGTCCATAGGCATAGAAAGCAGACACTGACTGTTGAAATGGTTCGTAATTTAGTCAATGCCAATCTTTAATAAAGTACATTGAGGAAAGGACGGAAGATGGCTGTAAAAAGAGAACTTGAAAAAGAAGACTTTCATAAAAAAGAAGTTATCGATGTATTTTCAACTTTTAATCCGATTACAGGGAAGTTGCCTATTGACTATCCAGTCCACTTTCAATGGGCTGCTGATTCAGCGCGTATGTTAATCAACAAAAAAAGGAAGTTAGGATATTATGATATTGCAGCGGATTGTATATATCAGTTAATAGCACAAGGTAGAGATAGCTATATTTCAAGTCAATCCCAAGAAGTGAGCTATATGGAGACTACCTTTCTAACAGATACCATTGCTCTTCAAGAAGCAAAGAAAATATGTAGCATAAAGAAGTTAAGGCAACAGCTAAAAGAAGTCAGTTGGTCTGAGTTATTTGGTATTCATGCGTTAATGAAAATTGGTGAGTGTCGTTTCCTAAGGGATGATGGAGTTACTGAAGATAGTCCAACTGATCGATTGGATAAAGAAAGCAATATTGTTGATCTACTGTTTGAAGCAGTTCAATCTGTATATGTAGGGGAGGCATGCTTAAAAGAAGAGCAGATCAATAGTATTCAGCGTGGATCAATAGAGAGCCTAACTACTGGTAGTCAGCAAAATAAGGCCGCATCAAAGCGTCATATTACTACTGAACAAATGGTCGAGTCATATATAGAATACTATCTAATCAACTACCAAGACTATTCGAAATACAGTGATGTATTACAAGCCTTTCTAGACTGTTCTGTCCCAGAGATTGGTGATCATGAAAAAATGTTAACTGATCGTCTTAGGCTATTTCTAAACAAAAATCCCTCCTATGAGATAAAGAAGAGCTAAATATTTATCCCCGTCTGCGCGCAGACGGTAACTGATATCTCATACAGCGCTGTATAACTGTTTCCTACATTTTCAAACTGTAGGTGACTGTTATGTATGAAAAAAATCTATTGACCACTTATGAAGCTGCTCACTATTTGGGCATGAGCATGGCCTTTCTGGAGAGAGATCGTTGGGAAGGGGCCAAAATACCATTCATCAGAATTGGAAAACGCACAATTCGGTATCGTAAAAAAGCACTTGATGAGTATATAGAGAGTAAGAATCGTAGATCAACAAGTGACCGGAGGAGTAGAAAATGAGTTACTTCCTCAATAGTCACAAGTGTGTATTAACCCAGGCAGATGAAAACACATGGGAATTAGGTTCTGAGGGGCAGGATCCCTATGGTCTAGATAGGGAATGGCGACACAATATCTTTGAGTTGTATCCAGAAGATTTTGCAGTTGATATGGCAAAGCGTTATGCAGAATCATATATCAATTTTGGTCGTGCTGATGCGAGTTGGGAGCTTGCTCAAAGGCATGAGGTGACAAAAAAAGTATTACCTAACCGGTACTATAGTGAAGTAGAGATTAGAGGCTTATCTCGCAAGCAGGCTCGTAAATCAAGGAGTATTGGGTTTGGGTATCCACCAAACATAGCTCTTCATGCATTAACTCAACTAGTTGCTCAATATGGGTTGGGGCTACCAAAAGCTAAAACACATGAAGGGATTATTCGCCGTTTATCCTGTGAGCGCTGGTGGTTACGGAAGTTGCGTCGAGTTTTTCGTATGGCCTGGGAAACTGTTGGAATATTCCAGGGGTTGGTAAATAAACTATCCCAACAGTATGTCACTGATTATACACTGAAATCTAGGCGGTCACAGAAAGCGGAAATGAGAGATTTGTTAAGTCTCATGGAAGCTGTTAATGAAGAGGGCGAGATATTTAATTTATTAGAGCTTATGGAAAGTTCTATCAGCACTCCACGTATAAAACGTGCAGAGTTAATGGTACGGATGGCTGGATTCGAACTTTTTGCGAAAAATCAGAATCATATTGCGTTATTTCTAACGCTTACCACACCCAGCAAGATGCATGCGTGTCTATCACTATCAGGGCAAAAAAACCCTAAATATCAAAAGATTACACCTAAAGAAGCTCAGTCGTATTTGAATAAACAGTGGCAGAAGGTACGGGCAAAGCTAAAACGCCTTGGAATTCAACCTTATGGGTTTCGTATTGCTGAACCTCATCATGATGGAACACCACACTGGCATATGTTGCTGTTTATAGACCCTCGTCATGCTCAACAACTACAAGATGTGATGCGCCATTATGCGTTGGAAATTGATGGTAGTGAACCTGGCGCTTTGGAGCATCGATTCAAAGTTGTAAAAATTGATTGGTCAAGGGGAACCGCTACTGGTTATGTGGCAAAGTATGTTAGTAAAAATATTGATGGCTATGGATTAGATGATACCGAGGGTAATACTAGTTCATATATTGCCGAACGTGTTGATGCGTGGGCTTCAACCTGGGGTATACGCCAATTTCAGCAAATTGGTGGTCCTCCGGTTGGTGTCTGGCGTGAATTACGAAGACTGAGAGAACAAATAGATCATGATGCTGATCTAGAAGCATGTAGGTCTGCAGCAGATAGTGGTGATTGGCATCAATATTTAATTGCTCAAGGGGGAGCAACACTTAAACGCGATGATTACGTAGTTAGTGTTCTATATGAAAAGTGTAGTATTAAGAATATTTATGGTGAAGAGAAGGGTAACCTAATTATAGGGGTAAAATCTGCTCTGAATCATATTTGTACAAGACTGCATATCTGGAAAATACAAATAAATCAATCATGTAAAAAAGATATTGCCCTTGACATGGGGAGGCTGAGTTGTGGTAGCCAAGGGCGGCGAGGCCATGCCGGGCGTAGCCCGGCGGGGCCTGCCGAGCTAATACCACAACCAGCAGGGGTCCCTATGTCAAGGGCAATATCTGCCTTGGAGTTCTGTCAATAACTGTACTAACATAATTACTACAGATAAAGTTGGAATTGATGAGCTTAGACAAGCTGGAACTAAAAACTTAGTTTAAATTCAATCTTAGGTGAGAATTAATGCCCTAATGGTTTGAGTTTTTATTTATCAAGTAAGTTATCATAGGATAATAACCTGATATCAGACTAGATTAATTATTCCTATAGTAGGCGGGTGCGCCATCCTATTAAAGGGATTAGTTCTCTGATAATTGATCATGTTCACTTGTACTAATTAGATCGATCAAGTGTTTTGTAACAAAATGCTTTAAAATGTTAGCCGAAGTATAAGCAGCATAATGTTGATGCTTATCAGATTTGTTATCATCAGCGAAATCACTCACACCTTTTAGCGCAAAAAATACTGGTTGAGGAAAAATAGATTCTTCGGCAGCTGAGTATAGACCGTAAATTTCCATTTCAACACCTAATAGTTTTCTATTTTGTTCTTTGATTAAATCTATAAAATCAGCATCTGCTAAAACTTGTGAGCCACTTGCAACAGGCCCTATGTGTAATTTGATATCTGATCTTGATTGTTCACCCTGCCAATCCGATTTTATTCTAGTAAGTATATCTGTATCTTTAGCAAGTTGTGACATTCTACGCCTAATAAAGTTTCTTAGCTGTATTTGGTGTGGTTCTATTTCAAATGATTTTTTAGTAGCAACTTTTTTACCACTTTGATAGTTCCAAACTGGATCAGCTACAATTACGTCTCCAGGTTCTATTGATTCGCCGATGCCTGCGCAAATTCCAACCATAGAAATGTATCGAGGTTTATATTTACATATCAATTTTGTAGTTATAATACTGCTAGAAACCATTCCCATGCGGCTTGTGACTGTGGCTACTACCGTTAAAGTTCTATCTTTAATTTTAATATGACCTTCATAATACTCAGCAGGGTCATTGTCATGATTGCATTGTTTCCAGTTCCAAGGTAATTTGAGTACTTCGTCTAACTCTGGTTCTCTAAGAGCGACTACGATGCCTAAGTCATATTGATACTTAATCTTCTTCGGTTGTTTATTAGCAGTTTCGATATGAGAGATAACAGAACTTAATCTGTTGCACCAATCACTTTGTTTGGAGTCAAATTTTACAATAGACCATAAGTGATCACCTATGTCATCATTCCAGTTTTCAAACAAATCAGGGTAGGCAGTGATTCCTATAATATATTTAGGTTTTTTGAGATTATCTCTGGCATATATTTCACTTAATAAGCTTGGGCCGGCATCATTCTTTGGTTTGTCATCAGCTCTGTATGGTAAGCAAACATCAAGAATTAAGAGATCAAATACATCACTTGTTAATAGTCTTTTTGCGTCTACTACACACTGTGCGACGTCTATATAAACGTATGAATCAATGTTGGTCTCAATACATTCACGTATATTGCGTACTTTTACTCTGTCGTCATCAACTATTAAACACTTCATGATTGCTTCTCATTATTTAGGTAATATGTTATTAAGAAAATCGAGTAAATTGTTTTTCCAATTATCAATTGCCGAATTAAAAAATACTAATCCCAAGTAATTGTCGTTGTTTTCTTGACTTAATTGATCTGAAAGTTCATCAATTGTTAGAATTTCTTGTGTATCATCAAAGGTGGAAAATTGTGTCATAACAATTACAGGCGTATTGATATGAAATCTATTCATCTGCCTAATGATTTCTCTGCCACCGAATCCTTGGGGTCTTCCGCCTCTGGGATCAGTTGTTGTTTCGAAGGTTGGTAGTGACATGTCAGTTATGACGCAATCATATGATACTGACCGAAGTAATTTGACTGCAGAGTTAACGGATCCTATGCAAGATATATCAGGTTTAATAGTAGTAGTTAAAAAGTCTACTATATGCTTCTTTTTGGCATCATCATCTTCAATTAGAAGAATTTTCATAGTCAAACTCAATCATGAATAGTTTTGCTGATACAAAATAGGTTTCGTTATCTAAACCAAAAATAAGAGAATCAGCCCTTAAGTTGTCTGGGTCAATAATTCGTTTAATTTTTTTTAATCCTGTCCCGCCTTCGATTGCCAGTGAGTCTAAGTAATCACCATTTTCGATTTGGGTCCGAATCTTTGATAGCTTAAGCTGAATATCAGATAAGGAACTTAACTTAGATATCTGGTTCGAAACGTTTATTACAATATCATTTTTATAGTCCAATGAAATATCTAAGTCGATATTCGGTGCCAATCCCATGCCAGAATGCTTTACGGTGTTTTCAAAAATAATGAATAGGACATCACACAATATAGAAACAGATCTCGTTTCAATTTCAACAGGAACATTAACGTTTTTTCTGATATTTGGGCAAAAACCCACTTTAACTTGTCTCATCATTTGTAATGCAATCTCTATGACCTGTTCTATAGGTGATGCAGAGATGCCTTTTGCAGTAGGTTTTTCAAACCATGATGAAATTAGAGAGATAGATGATTTAGCTTGTGTGGAAGCTTGATTCAAAATATTAGAAAATTTTAGATGTGACACTCGGTTAACACTTCTTGATACATTTTTATCTAGTTCTTCTGTGTATTTTACTATTTCAGATATAAAAAAATCTTTGAAGTATTGTGTGGCATTAATAAGTGAGGGTCCAAGGAGAGTCCAAAACATACTAATGCACTCATTGATAAATGAATCAAAATTTCTTTCTTTCTGTGCTATCTCTCTCAAAGCATGAAAAACAATCGCATTAATATTTATTTCAAATAGGCCGTTACTTTTCGATTTGTTATTAATCTGTAGGTATTCACGAATAGTCTCGTCTAAAAGAGAGTCAATAGAGTTAGAAAAAGTAGAGAGATGTTTATGTAGTGTTCTACTGGACTCTGGTGTTAGATTAAGCTTGTTCTCCCAATAATCATCATATTTATATTTATTCTTTGATGAATCTAATAATAGAGTAATCTTTTCTTGCTCAAATGGACTCCTGACAAATCCTGATAACGTTCCGTGTCGAATACGCATTCCAATATAAGAATCGAGGCCAAATTCAGTGTTGCTTAAAAAAGCTTCTTTGAGGGAGATAATAAGGTCAACTAAAATGTCTGAACTATTTCCACTTGGAATTTTCAAGAAATCATCAGGTATGGCTTTACCGCTTATAAAATAGCTATTAAGTGCGTCTGAGAAACCTTCTGAATTCTCACCCAAGCCTGCTTTTTGGTATTCTAGGTATCTTTCAAATATTTCCTCTAACTCTTTAATAGCCCACTTAGTGTAGTTCTCTTCATTAACAAAAATACGTGTCTTGTCTAAGTACTCAACGCCTTGTTGAATCATTAATTTTGTCGTTAATGATCTGATTTCATCAATATATACATCAGAAAACTTTTTGTCGATAAGTGATAATTTTGCGCAAATCTCAATTCTCTCTTTATCTACATCAGCTTGATTATCAAAATTAATACCAACATCTATGATCGATGGAATGCAAATGTATCTTAAATAGTATATAAGGCAGTCTTTTGTAAAAGTATCAGTGGTGTTAATTGCAAGTTCGCTAGGTTTCTGGATATCTTGCGACCATAAGTATTCTTCATAAGAATACCTCAAATATGAAATAGAAGCAGAATCTGTATTTAGTTCACTATAGATGTGGAATGCAATTGGTAGTAAGATGTTATTAGTGTATGGCTTAAATTCATCCCATTTTTTGTTCGAAAAAATCTTTTTAATAGGCAAGTACATTTTTGCATGATGGTTCTTAAAACAAGATTCAACAATAAACCTTAAGAGTTGTTCAGATAATCCATTTTCAATTAATGCATTTGCAATTAATCGTTCGTAGTCCGCGGTATAACAAAATAGTGAACTGTGAGTATATGATGTAAGTAATTTAATAACCTCTTTAGGTTTTTTATGTAAGAGGAAATTAACAGCTTCATATATAGAAGCTTGCAACCTACATAGGTTTGATCCTTTGCAGTCAAAAAGGTGATTTTCCTTGTCATAAAAACCAAATAAACTAATAAAGTAGTCAACTAAATAGTTTTCACTATATACTTCCTTGCATTTTAACAGATACTTTTTACGGATATTCTCTGGTAGTACTAGTGAGTCACTTGGATTTAGAGAATTAGATCTGAAGGCAAGGTGCTTCATTTCACTACCAATAATAGGTAGGTCATCACTGAAAAAAGATAAAGCATATGCATATAAATAATTAGAAATATCTAAATACTTGATGTTAACTGAAAGTTTTAAAAGTGCTAGGCTAGATTTTTCAGCATTTTCGTTCAATTCAAAGATATCTATGAGATACTTTATAGCTGTACTCTTGAGTAAACCGAATTCATAATTATTATCTGATGTGACGGTTGCTGCTCTTGCATAGTTAATGATGGAATTGTAGTCGAACGCATCATTCTTTAATGACATATAAGAGTGCTTTTTAGCAGATACTTCGTCACCTAAAAATAAACTCATATCAGCAGTTAAATTTCTTTTCTTTAATCTGGAATAACTAGAAATATCTCCTGAGTTTAGTATATTTGTTTTCACTAGATAAGGATTATTGATCTCACTAACTAAGATAAGAGATCGATGCATTTGTTCTATTTGTTCGTTGGTTTCTTCTAGTATCGCTAATCTTGAGCAGATATTAAAAAAAGACGTATATAAATCTATTAAACTAGACATTCCATCGTATAGTAGTATCTCACCTAATTCATCATAACTATCTGGGGTTGTTCCAAATAGCTTATAAGAGATGTAATTATTCATTCCATTTGGAACTGAGTGGTCAGAGTTTATTTCCTCCAATCTGTGTATAAGTCTGAAAATGGAGACACTTTCTTCATTTCTTTGGCTTGAATATTGGGCAATGTAAGGAACTAACCCTGAATTAGATTCTTCAATAACCTTTTCAACATATGACTTTTGAGCCTCTAGGCCTTTCCAGATTTGTAACAAAGCGATTTTGTTTTCTATTAACCAAAAAGATAATCCAAATTTATTTTGTATTGTTTTCAAAATTTCATTAGAAGCACTAAACCTAGAATTAACAAATTCTTTTTCATACTCACTACTTAGCAATATAAAATCATTTAGTTTTTGTTTGTGAACACGAAGCCTGTAAGCAGCCCAAAAAATTTCTTGGGTCCACTCTAAAGGGTTGGGTGGCAAAAGTTTTAGTATCTTGTGGTATTTATTAGGAAACGGTTCACCCAGTAGCGGCGATATATTGTGTTTTTGGTTTGCACTCCATTTAATTAGATCTGGATATAAGCTAATCGGACAATTCTTTCTTGCTATCGAAAAGCCGTGTCTTATGTCTTTTGATCCGCGTACATAATTCTTAATGCTGTTAAATGAGGAAATGGCTTTATTCTTCCGGCGTTTTTTAGGCATATAGTTCCATATTTAATATTCGAATAATGACTCGTAAAATCCAAATTTACATTAAATTGTGATGATCAGGGTACTATAGGGTAATGTTAAATAATGAATATATTATTTTAACTTAAGTATGTATAAAAATAGACAATATATAAAGTCTATTCATGACTAAGTTAGTTATCGTAGCTAGATATAAATCGAAATTAAGGATTAGTATTTCTATGTTAAAAACGACTTGGTGATACGAGCTGACGATCAAAAGATAAGGTAGTTACATGGATAAGAACTAGTTCATTGCTGGTTCTGGATTGTCTTTATAGTTTTTAGTTAGTGCGTAACAGATACGTACTTTTTATAGTCTACAAATTGTCTACATGGAAGATTATAGAACAAATAAAAATATGTAACATGTTGATTGTATGGAGCCGATGGGCGGAATTGAACCGCCGACCTACTGATTACGAATCAGTTGCTCTACCGACTGAGCTACATCGGCCCGAAGCGGCCGATTATAGACCCTCTTGGTTCTAATGGTCTAGCCTCTTACTTTATCAACAGTTACACGCCTATAGGCTGCCTCGGTAAATAACCCATTGATATATGTTGATTATCTCTCTGCAGTAAGGCTGTAAGGCTGTGGGTTGAGTATTGGTTGGCGATCCAGAACCAGGTCGGCAGCGAGACGGCAGGAGGCTGGTCCAAGTACGACGCCATTGCGGAAATGTCCTGCATTGACATAGAGGCCTTCAATATCGGGTAGTGGGCCGATGTAGGGGACGCCGCTGGGTGATCCGGGGCGAAGGCCGGCCCAGTGGTGCTCGATTTCTGATTCGGCAAGTTCCGGATAGTGGTTGAGGGCGTAGGCTTTCAGTTCCTGTTTTGCCTGCGCTGTTGTGGTCTTCTCAAAACCTCGAAATTCCAGGGTGCTGCCTATCAGCACTCTGCCGTCACGCCGGGGTATGACGTATCGATCCTGGTGCAGGGTTACTCGTGAAATTCTGCCAGGTTGGTGTTTGAAGATGATCATCTGTCCCAATACTGGATCAATGGCTGGTGGTATCGGCAGTGATTGAAGTAGCTGTCCTGTCCATGCACCGGCACAAATCACTACCTTGTCAGCTTCGAATTGGCCGCTCTCTGTTTCGACCCCTTTGATTCGACTATTTTGAATGACCAGGCCAGTTACTTTTGTGTTCTGATGAATTGTGATGTCGTCTCGAATCGCACCATATAGGGATTTCGTGAGCCTGGGATTGCGAATTTGAGCAACATCGGGCATCCAGGCGGCATGTTGCGCATTGGTCTGCAGTGCTGGTTCACAGGCTGCGATCTCTTTGCTTTCGATAAGCTGCAGATTTTCTCCACGCGCTTCAGACCATTGAAGGGCTTTTTCGCTATCTTCAGGTTCAACTATCAACAGGCCGCTGAGTGTGTATTCCGGGTCTACTCCGGATTGCTCGGTGAGCTCTTTAGCGAGGCCGGGATAAACCCCCTGGCTCCATGTTGCAAGGTCGGAGATTGAGGGTGCATATCGCCAGGGATACAAGGGTGAGATTATACCACCACCTGCCCAGGAGGATTCCTGGCCTGTCTGGTTCTGCTCGAGGAGAGTTACCTGCATTCCCGCACTATGAAGCTCCCTGGCAGTGAGCATGCCAATAATTCCGCCTCCGACGATAAGACAGTCTGTCATGTATTACCTTTCTAAGCTGAGTTAAGGCTGGTTTTGGTTAGTTAGGGTGATCAACGATTTTCGCGCAAGCTCAGTAGAGTAACATATTCGACAAACGGGTAGCTTTGTCAGCTGGATTTTATTTATTCAAGAATCTGAAATAAGGGAGTCGAGTGTGGCAAAAACAGAAGGACTCTCTGGGTTAGTCAGAGAGTCCTTTTAAGTTCTGATGAATATTGTAGGAATGAGTAATTATTAGGGTGATTTATTTCCAGCCATCTTCCCAAATACCATGCTCATACCGAGTCTTTACCCCTGTGGATGTGAGACGGTAGCCTTGTACTGTGTCTTCATCTTGGCTATTGAGTGTAGATGGCGTAATCTCCAGGACATAGCAATTAACAATATTACCGCATGCCCCTGCTTGAATAGTCAAGTTGTCATAGTAACCTTCGGCACTTGTTGTTGATATGTTTGCTACGCCGGGAGTGTTGGTATATGAAGCTTGGCGCGAGCGGTAGACTTCAAGTTTTTGTGCAGCATCAAGCAGTGTCGACATACCGTCATTACGTCGTCCCTTTCTGACGGAATCCACAAAACTTGGGTAGGAGATTGCAGCTAGCACACTCACAATAACAAGAACTATCATAAGCTCAACAAGAGTGAATCCCATATTGTATTTAGGGTGCTTCATTGTTGAATGACCTCCTCCCATGAGATTGGAATAAATTTATCGGGCCATTCATAGACCTCTTCCAGTCCCACGAGTGCTTTCACTACTTGGCCTAATGTTCCACCTTCTCCGCCAGGAAAAACGAGTGTCGGTGAAGGAGGCATGCCAAGCATGCTCAATACCATTGAGCGATCGTCTGAATCGAGAGTGCCTTCGCTTCCGCCCAGACCATCGAACATTGCCCCACCATTCGTCATATCGACTGAATAGAAACGAGAAACACCATTTGCACCTCTGGCTTCACAGGCTGCCAGATCTGTTGTGCGAACTGCGCTGTAGGTTGTAAACAAAACAGCGTAGTTATAGAGGACAGCTTTCGAGAATGATTTTTCCGCATTTCCTAGGTCTATAAACCAACCACTTGCTGTTAGTATATCCTGTTTGGCCGCTATTTGTTCTGCAGCGCTACCTTCCTGAACAGTGTTGCTTGTAGCATCAAAAAGGTCTGAATTCACAACGGTTTCATAGCTTCCTGGTGCAGTCCACACAGATGGGTCTTTGATCATATAAAATCTATCTGTTATAGAACTATCAAGTGGCGAGTGTCTGTTGCCAGTTCCGATCAAGACGGCCAAGTATTGGTATCCTCCTCTATTGAAGTAACCAACTTCTGGTGTGTTGAAGAATCTACGATAGTGAGTGGTACCTGCATTAATATCTGCAATTACCCCTCCACTTAGTGCTGTACTGCTAAAATCGCTGTCAGGAACGTCAACGCGAATGATTCTACCACCTACATCAGCTGCATAGAGTCGGTCAGTTATGCCGTTGGAGTTAATATCTATAGGTAGAATATCGCCCGCAATACCGTTATCCATGTCAGGGATTGTAAAAGAACCTCCACTATTGGTAAATGATTTTAAGAGCGTTCCATCTAATGCGTCGACAATATAGATTGCATTGCCTTCGTCATCATCCAGCCGTGATGTGGCGCCATCCTGATCAGGATCATAGCCGCCGCCAAAAACCAGTACATCCCTATTTGAAGTACCTATGTACATCTGCAAGAACAATGGTTTAGACCAGGTTTGTCCGAGATTGCCAAAGCCAGGGGTTTCCATGCCTGCTGTATTGGATAGAATGGCTACAAAGGTTGGATTCAGCCTGTCCGTAATATCCAGCATATAGTAATTCCGACCGCCTCTGCGCATGCCGAAAATTGCCATTTTTCTACCACTTGTCTCATACAGTGTTAGAGGGCCATCCAGGCCATAATATGGGATTGTTGAGTCATTGTTATTTTTAATGGTTAATATTTCATCTAAAAGGTCTGTAGGCATAAAGGCCCAAAGCTCTGTCCCGGTTTCTGCATCAATGGCTTCAAGTACACCTTCACTGGTAGGTAGGAAAATGACATCGCCAGCACCGTAATTCATGACTGCGGGCTGTGTGTGTATGGGCGCGCCCATTTCACCTTCATGAGATGCGTCACCGGTTAAGGATGGATCCCAGCTTATCCAGTTAAGAACCTCGGTTCTAAGTTCATCAGTGCTCACGTCCAACATCGTATTTGTAATTAATGTGTTATCACGATGTACATGATTTGTTGCATCTGAAAGGGCAACGCCGGGGTTGGTATTTGTATATAGGTTCCTACTAGCTGTTGAAAACAAATGCTCAGAGGCACCACCTACTAGCGGGTCACCCCCATCAGTTGAAGAACTCCAGTGGTCTCTCGAACTTACAAATTCATAGTTATCATTAACAATAGGGCCATTATCGGCATCTCGCAGAACGATTGAAATGTCGCCATCACCCGAAGTGCTAGTTGTGATAGTGTACTTCTTAAGGTTACCTTTCCAAAAAGTCTCAGAGGCGGGCACAAGCAGTGGAACATAAATACTGTCTCCACTGATGGCGGCATTGTCTTGATTGAATGGTATGACCGGGGCTGTATAGGCGTAAGGGATCGATTCCATGGCCTCAGTGACAATTGAGGTGAAGGCTGAGACCAGTTGTGAGACATTGTTGGCAGGGTAGTAACTACCACCGCCTGCATTTGCGATGCTTGTCATGAAATTTGCGATGGCCGCATCACTAGTATCAAATCCAATGGTGTGGGTAACGATATTTTGTTGATCATTCCAGCCTGCACCTGTCTCCAGGTCCGTGTTGAAAGCCCAGGAGGCAATCTCTCTGGCGCAGCGACCGTTTTGCCATCTTGAAGTTGCGTCACTGGCGCAGTTAGTACCTTCGTAGCTGCTTAAGCCATAGGCTTGTCCACTTGTTGTGGAGTTTGAGTTTGGGCGACCATCTGTGAGTACGACCATATGATTTGGTCGACACCAGTTGTCTTCTGGGTCACCTGCAATTGGGGAGGTGGTTGAGAAATTGTTATAATCTGTAAAAGTTCGGTCACGACGGAACCAATTAACAGCAGCCTCCATAGACTTAACTGTTGGTGTATAACTAACTGTTTGAAGATTGTTAATTGCTGCGAGGAGGCTCGCTCTATTGTCATCGATTATGCTGAAATCACCACTGTGGGCTCGCAGATAGAGAGTACCATTATTTCCCCATCTGGTTGTGTAGCCCATTAGTGCGGCATTGACATTGCCCATGTCTGGATCATTAACCAATGTCGTCATTGCTGTGACAAGACTGCCTCTACGATCATTTGTGGCCATACTGCCTGACTCATCGAGTACAAATAGTACATTCGGTGGTACGGGGTCTGGTGGCTCCTGCAGATAGATTTCAATGTCATCAGCAAAGACGTTGAAGCTTGAGGAAATAATCCCGACTAAGAGGCCTAAAGAGATGGCGAGTTTGTTTGAATATATGGAGTGTGTCGAAATTTTCATCTGAATAGCTCCTAATCCCTGACAATCAATAGTTGCATGCGATTTTGTGTTCTGGTGCCGGTTTGGTCTACTGTTCCGACCGCATCTGCTCGGTATTCCTGAAACAGGGTATTCGGGCGATATCCAGAAACCTTGTAGGCTCTTGTGGGACCTATGTATGTCATGATGACATCAGCGGAGACATCTGGCTGATCTGTGACTCCGGACGAGGTGAAATAGTTTGGGTTTGTAACGGGAGCAGATGATGGCGTCGGAGGTACCAGTATCGTCGAAGGGGTAATAATCGCTAAAGCGTTTTCTGCAGCTTGAAAACTTGCTTCTTTGAACTGGTGATTAACAGCAATCTTGGTGTCGAGATTGGTTGATCTCATGGCGCTGACACTCAGGAGTGTAATAATTACGAGAAGAATTAAGCTGACTGCTAATGCCGCCCCATTCTCGTGTTTTGGTCGCTTCGGACCTTGAAGTCTGTGCATGTTCATGATTATTGCTTCTGTACGCCGCTATGCATGTTTCTGAGGGAGATCGTCGTGTTTGCGCTTTTGTAGTAGTGGGATGTGTCAGGCGCTGTAAAAGTCATTCCAAGGAGATCCAGGTCTTCAGCAGCAGGCGGCCTATATTTCAGTGGAATCTCTGCGCCATCACCGGAACTGGTTACAATGCCGATGCGAATCGAAACTACATTTACCCAACGGTTGGCTGCAGTCACTTCTGCCGCCGTAAGATACTGATTCGCGATATCATCGCCGATTGTATCCACACCATATAAAGCACGCATAATTGCTATTCCAGGAACCAAGGGTTGAATAAAGTTAGTTTCAACGACTTGACACACAAGATTTGCATCATTGTCGACGTAGAAACGTACAGTTCTGGTTGATGCGCGAGTGCCAGCAAGTGTGCCTGCTTGTCCACAAGGTGCGGGTCCACCGGCATACCTAATGGCTATCACACTAGATCCATTGCCATCTATGTCAATAATGCCGTTAAGCGCGCCAACTGCGGGGAAGGTTCTGAAGCCATTGTCAGCTGATGTGTAGGCTAACGGTGCGTCATCATCTTCGCCAACACTTCTTCCTGCCATAACCAATGTTCGCCGCAAATCTTGAATGGCGAATCGGGTATTCTCTGCAGCTACAGAGATGGCTGATCGTGCTGTAAAAGTAGTTTTGCTATCTACATATACTTTGCCAGCACCACCGATAAGGAAAATACCGATTACACTTGCAATTAATAGCGAGACGATTGAGAAGCCTGTTTGTTTCTTTCCTATCGAGATCATAATGGAGGTCCTAGCGCCACCCCTGGAATTATCGTAGAGGTGACATTTTGGGTTGTAAAGCCTGCTGCGCTTTCCTGTACTTGCCAGGTGACTGTGATTTGCAAGGGTGATAGTGCTGGACATGCGCCGGGGCAGCTAACAGCAAGTTGTCCGCCAGGTAATTCATTTTCAAGGTCACAGCGTACCTCCCACAGGTCATGCGCAGCTAACTGTGTAGGTAAGCAGTTTGAAACGCCAGCTGCAGAAGGAGCATCAGGAGTCATTGCGCAGATAGCTGCGGGTACAGTTGCACCACAATTTCCAATCGCTGCGGCTGAAACATAATCGACGACGCCATTAGGATTTGCACGGATCCTGTCTGACAGGTTAGAGATTATGTCGGTCGCTTTAGAGCGATATTGCGCATTGCTTGAGCCTTGTAAGGCTGCCACCTGGAGTGCGGCTACTCCCATTAAGCCTATGCCGATAACAACAGCAGCGATTAACACTTCGATGAGAGTCATGCCTTGACAAAAATGCTTCTGAGAAGTGGTTGGCAGGGATCTCATGGGCACCCTCCCGCAGATACTGATTTTATATAGGGACGACCAGTTATGCTAAGGCAAACATGGCTTATAACTTGTCCATCGAAACTTACGTCGATAGAATCACCAACGTCCAGTGCTGCACGTCCCATTGAGTTGTAGGTCACAACATCGGGGGTTGATAGATTACCTGTAAGGGTGATCATGCTGTTGGCCACGGTATTGCTGATCTGGTTAAATGCGCCTGTATCCACTTCCCAGCCATCAGTTTCTAATGTGACGGTGGTGCTTAGCTCTTGTCTAACAGCCTCGCTTCTGGCGAGTAATAGTGAGCTAAGTAACTCGTTGCACGTAGTTGTAACAGCGTTTCGTCGGGTCAAGTCTAAGAAACTTGGGACGGCAATAGTCATCAAGATTGTCCCTATGGCAATAGTCATCATCAGCTCAATTAATGTGAAACCATTTTTTCGATACATATAGCAACCTCACACTTATAGTCCATAGCTTAGAGCAGTCTTCATTAAGTGGGCATACCGCTTATCGGGGAAGACTATCCATATATCCTAAAAAACTGTGTTGAGCTTCACTCTGATGACTAGTCAACACAAACATTAGGAGTTTTAGTTGTTTTTGGATGTGAGTGACATCCTTATTGGCATATTACACATCATTGTCGATGAAAGGTGATAGTGATTCTGTTTCGTTTAGGGTTGAACGGCCCAAGGTGGTTCTTAATTCCCAGACCCACAGATTAGCGATTTCGGTAAAGCAAAAACCACCTCTTCAGGCTTCCCCTGGGTCTCAATGACAGTTTCAGCACCCCATTTTTTTAATTGCTCTATGACACTTTCGACCAAAATCTCGGGAGCTGAAGCGCCGGCGGTGACACCGACGGTCTTTTTGTCCTTGAGCCAGGCTTGATCGATATCATGAGCACCGTCTATCAGATAGGCGGGTGGGCCATGTTTTTCGGCGATCTCTCTGAGGCGATTTGAGTTGGAGCTGTTGGGTGAGCCGACCACCAACACCAGGTCGCAGCTCTTTGCCAGCTCTTTTACCGCATCCTGCCGGTTCTGGGTGGCGTAGCAGATATCATTCTTTTTTGGCCCGGTAATGTTGGGGAAACGCTGTTGCAGGGCGTGAATGATCTGCTGGGTGTCATCCATGGAGAGTGTGGTTTGGGTGACAAATGCGATTTTGTCGGTATTTTCGATCTCCAGCTGCTTCACGTCCTGGGCATTTACCACTAAGTGAATATGAGAATGGTCATCATTGTGCGTGCATTGCCCCATGGTTCCCTCTACTTCCGGGTGACCTCGGTGGCCGATCAAGATGACTTCATAGCCATCACGACAGCGGCGGGCTACCTCCAGATGCACCTTGGTTACCAGCGGGCAGGTCGCATCGAAGACTCTCAGTTTTCTTTTTTTCGCTTCCTCTCTGACTTGCTGGGAAACGCCATGGGCGCTGAAGATGACCGTCTGTTCGTCTGGAACATGGTCGAGTTCATCGACAAAGATCGCTCCCCGCTCTCGCAGGCTCTCTACCACGAAGCGGTTGTGTACAACTTCGTGTCGCACATAGATGGGCGCACCCAGTTGATCCAGTGCCCTCTCTACGATCTCTATGGCCCGATCTACGCCGGCACAGAAGCCACGGGGGTTGGCGAGTAAAATTTGTTGCATGATATTATTCAGCTGATTCTACACTGAGAATAGAGACTTTATACTGGAAACTCCTGCCACTGAGTGGATGGTTAAAGTCTACCAGAACCCGCTCTCCATCGATCTGTTGGATTATTCCGGGTGTCTCTTCGCCCTGCTCTGTGGTGAAAGCGATAATTTGCGACTCCTCAAGGGGTAGGTCTGCAGGAAACGCACTGCGCTCAATCCAGTGGATATTTGCTTCGTCTTTTGCGCCATATACTTCATCTCCGGAGACCTCTAGAGACTGTTCATCTCCGCTATGGAGGCCAATCAGGGCGTATTCCAATAAGGGCTCCATTGTGCCGTCCCCCATTACGAACTCCAGCGGGGAGTCCTGGTACGTGGATAGCACTTCTGTGCCATCACTCAGGGTCAGGGAAAAGTGCATTTTTACACCACAGCCCAGGGCGATCTCGGGGTTGGTTGCTGTCATAAACTAATTTGCCGGCTGCATCTGTTCGAGTTGTCGCAGTTGAGGGAGTTCCAATTTGAGTCTATCTGCATGTTTTAGGGCTCTCTGTAGGCGTACCGGAGCACTCCTGCCCATGCACTTATGCTCAGGGTCCCCATCAAAAGCGTCGAGCATTGCTTGTATGAGTGCCTCGCTGTCGAATGATCTGCTGGTCATGGCCTCTTGTAGCAATATTACCTCCCTGGCTACTGATTCTGCGAATGGTTTGTGACTTTGCCACAACTCACTGACCGTTCCACCGGTTTTTAACCCTGCAATATTGGTTGTGAGTATATAGAGATTTTTAACTACCAGCTGGAATAGCAGTTGATCCTTGTTCTCTAACTGGGTTGTTGGAATATTCACCGCTGCAAGTGCCTTTGAGAGCAAATCTGCGTGGGGGCCGAAAACAGGAGAGGGGATGATCACTTTGGGATCCATTCCCGGCTTTTTCTCGAACCAGATCGAGATCACGGTGGGATCCGCAATCCCGGCCCACTCCTCAGGGAGCAGTTCATTTTGCAAAAGGCATGTGCGTTGTTTCCAGGGAGTGGGAAGTTTCTCCAGCACTGAGGGTAGATCCTTCTCACCTACCGCGACTACCACAAGCGTCGGCTTTGGAAGTTGAGCTGCCCGTTGTTCGATCTCCATCTCCCTGGTGATGGGATGGAGAGTGTAGCCCAGACGTAGAAAGCCCTTGGCTAAAACGCCGCCAATCTCACCGATACCGATCAATACGATCTCTTTTTTTAATTCTGTCATTCTGAGCTACTTACAATTGAAGCAAAAACTGTTCGCATCATAGCGGATTTGCAATATTTTTTTAAAGGGCTAACATTAACTTAATCAGGAGGATTAACAAAGGTATTTATCATTATGAATAATAAAGAAATATTTAAAAATAATGTCTTGCCCCTCTATGATGTCGAGGAGGTGTCCATGCTAGACGCAATGATACTTTTAAAGCATCATGCGAAATCAACAGGCGAGACATCCATATCTCGGGCGGCTGAGCGCCTTAAACCAGCTTCTGAACCACACACTCATGAGCCGGTACGTTCTATGTCCGGGGGTTGAGCTAGCGCGCAGCAGTACAGCTCTGCTCCTGCTTGAGTTTCACTCTATTCGACTGCGTGACTGGATCTCTTTTCACCATTTGAGGCTCTGCCATTCAGAATAGCTTCCTACCAACGTTGGGAGAGCACAATGGTATTGCGTGTAGTCTCCATATCCCCTCTGTGTAGCTCGATTTTGGCTGCAAAGTAACGACTTTATCCCCTCTATTTTAGTGTGTTTGGTTTGAACCGGATTGCGAACAGATTACTATGTAGCAATTGGTTACTACCCCTGTGGAGAGAAAAATGCAGATCGAGGGTCCTTTGAAAATTGGTGTGCTGGATGATCCTGAGCAACCAGGCCGAGAGCTACATGTCGATTTTACCTCTGAATTTCAGGCGCTCGGGTCTGAAGGACAGACCAACACCTTCAGTGACTATTTACAGACATTGCAGAAGAGCATTGTAGACTTGCCAGAGAGTGATCCTAACCGGGCAGGTATGTTGATAGTTCAACAGATTGCAGAGCAGTTGATGCCACACTTGGCAACTGGTGATCTGGAGTTGTCAGAGACAATTATTGTTGAGATGGGACGTGATCATGCCAGTAACTCCCTGATGAGTTTGCTTAATTCATGACGCAATCAGCCCATATCCTCGAAGGTACCACGGAGAATTTTGACCGACTTGTGTTGGAAAACTCCAAAAGAGGTCTGGTTGTGGTGGATTTTTGGGCCCCTTGGGTAGGGCCCTCACTCAGACAGCAGGAGATCCTCAGCGATCTGGTCAAAACCTACGATGGCCGATTTCTTTTAGTCACGGTTAATACGGATGAACAAAAACAGCTGGCAGAACGTTTCGGGGTAAAAAGCCTGCCATCCTTCAAGCTGTTTCGCCACGGCAATCTGGTTGGGGAATATCACGGCATACAGCCTGAGGCAGACTACCCGAATATCGTTGAAACCTATGTGCATAAAAAGCTTGATGAGGTGAGTCGTCAGGGGATTGCCGCCTGGCAATCAGGAGATCCTGACCAGGCGCTACAGATCCTAGCCCGGGGGGTTGTGGAAAATCCACAAAATCTTGCTCTACCCGCATTGATGGCCAATATTCTGATGCGTCAGGAACGCTATCATGAGGCCAAAGAGCTGCTGACCAGTCTGCCAGAAACAGCTCAGGAAGCAGTAGAGATACGCCACCTGTTAGCGCATGCTGATCTCATAGTCACTGCGCAGGATGTAGAAGAACCAAATGAATTGGTACAGCGTCAGCAGCAGGAGCCGGAGAATCCTGAACTGCTCTACCAACTGGCTGCGGTACATCTTCTGGATGATGATATTCAGAGTGCTCTGGATCTGCTCCTGAAAATGGTTCAGCAACATGCTACTTATCGGAATGGCGTTGCCCGAAAATCGATGAGTGCTGTATTGGATCGAATGGACTCTGAAGATCAGCAGGTAGCCCGTTATCGGCGTGAGCTGTTTCGGCTCAACTATTAGTAATCCAGGAAGAGATCAGATATGCCAAACAGTGGTAAGAATATAGGTTTCGTCTCTTTGGGGTGCCCAAAAAACCTGGTGGATTCCGAAAGAATACTCAGTCGATTACGTGCTGAGGGCTACCAACTGATCGGCAATTACGATGAGGCGGATCTGGTTGTTGTAAATACCTGTGGATTCATCGACTCCGCAGTGGAAGAGTCCCTGGAAGCCATTGGTGAAGCACTTCAGGAAAATGGCAAAGTCATTGTCACGGGTTGCCTGGGAAAAGATGAGGGCCGTATAAGAGCAGCCCATCCAAATGTTCTGGCGGTAACCGGCCCTCACGCTTATGAGGAGGTAATGGAGGCGGTGCACCAGCATCTGCCTGCGCCACACGACCCATTCACCAGCCTGGTTCCTCCCCAGGGGATTAAGTTAACACCCAGACACTATGCCTATCTGAAGATCTCAGAAGGGTGTAACCACAGTTGCAGTTTCTGCATTATCCCTGATTTGCGTGGTCCGCTGGTGAGTCGGCCTTTTGGCGAGGTGATGCTGGAGGCTGAGCGATTGGTTGAGTCAGGGGTACGTGAGCTGTTGGTGGTTTCTCAAGATACCAGTGCCTACGGCGTAGACTTGAAGTATCGTCCCGATTTCTGGCAGGGACGACCGGTCAGCTCCAGACTGAAGGATCTGGCCACAGCCCTGGGTGAGTTGCAGGCCTGGGTGCGGTTGCACTATGTCTACCCCTATCCTCATGTGGATGATTTGTTACCTCTGATGGCTGAGGGAGATATCCTGCCCTATCTTGATATGCCGCTGCAGCATGGCAATATCCGAGTGCTGAAGGATATGAAGCGACCAGCGGCGACGGAGAAAGTGTTGGCCAGAATCGCCCGCTGGCGGAGGAGCTGCCCCGAACTGACGCTACGCAGTACGTTCATTGTCGGTTTTCCTGGAGAGAGTGAATCTGAATTTGAGGATTTGTTGGCTTTTTTACAGGAGGCCCAGCTCGATCGTGTGGGTTGTTTTGCCTATTCACCAGTCGAAGGAGCAGCAGCAAATCAGCTACCCGGCGCACTTCCTGTAGAAGTAAGAGAAGAGCGGCAGGCGCGCTTCATGCAGGTGCAGGCAGAGATCAGCAGGCAGCGCCTGCAGTCGAAAGTCGGCAAAGAGATGGTGGTACTGGTTGATGAGGTGAATCAAAAGCAGGTCATTGCCCGGAGCAGTGCAGATGCACCGGAGATTGACGGTCAGGTGTTTATACCGGGTGGATGGGAGTTGGAAGCGGGGGATTTTATAAAAGTACGCATCACTGCTGCTACAGCTCATGACCTGCAGGCAGAGCCAATAGAAGTTGATGAAAGTGATATTGAGGAGAGGGTTTAAACCGGCGCATCCATGCGCCTTGCCAACCATTCAGACGAATGATTCTGTTGGGTTCGTTTACTCAGAAAGCGGAACCACTTTTACTGCCAATCTTCTTTAAAATCATAGCCAGTGGGCAGAAGCCTGTGAACGCTGATTGTAACAGGTTTAGCCCGACGAAGGCAGTGAAGTAGAGCCAGTAGGGGTGATGGTAATGTGCGAGCGTCACGCTCAACAGAATTGCAAAGCCTGCGAAGGCTAGAACAATGCGGTCAATATTCATGAAATTGCCTCTAAACTGTCAGTAATGATCTGTCTAATACCGTTGTCTGCGAATCTCCGAAAACGGTGTGGACGATCGTAACCAGCTGCATACGATCAAAAAGTGGGTGCAATATTAGCACTACCTAATATTTAGTCAAGGGTTGCCTAAATCATGGCCGGCAAAAGTTCAGATCATGATGTTCAGAATCAGCTTGTACATCACCTGCTAGACTATCCTGAGTGCTTTGGTCACAGCGTGGATCAAACAGAGCATATTGAGACTCACATATCTCATCTGTTACTGGTTGGCGACTTTGTCTACAAGATCAAAAAGCCTTTGAATCTGGGGTTTCTCGATTTTTCCACATTAGAGAAAAGACATCAGTTTTGTCTTGAAGAGTTGAGACTCAACAGGCGTTTGGCTCCCGATCTCTACAAAGGGGTTGTGGTTATCGGTGGAACTATTGATCAGCCAGAGATTGGGGGTGCTGGTCAGCCTTTGGAATATGCGGTAAAGATGAGCCGTTTCAAACAACAGGACCTGTTTGATCGGCGGCCGTTAGGGCGAGAGACGATTGATGAGCTGGCAAAACTGATCGCTGAATTTCATAAAAATGCCGCCGTCTCTTTAGATCCTTCTCAAGGAACAGCGGCGTGGGTGATGCTTCCCGTGATGGAAAATTTTCAAATTATCCGTGAGCTAAAACATCCGCTTTTAGAGAGTGAGCGTCTCAATAATTTACAAACATGGACGGAACATCAAGCCAATGAGTTGGATGGATTAATGCAAGAGCGTTATCAGGAGGGAAAAGTTCGGGAATGTCACGGTGATCTCCATCTGACCAATATTACCTTTTTTGAAAACAGGATAACGCCATTTGATGGTATTGAATTCAATCCAGCTCTACGCTGGATAGATATCCTCAGTGATATCGCCTTTTTGTTGATGGATCTTCAGCATCGTGGGCTGAGCTCATCTGCCGATCAACTATTGAATCGTTATCTGGAAGAGAGCGGGGACTATGCCGGATTGCCTCTACTGAGGTTTTATCTGCTCTATCGCGCTATGGTGAGAGCCAAGGTTTCTGCAATACGCATTACCCAATCGGATCTGCCCCATCAGCAACAACCAAAATATGTAGAAGAGTATCTCAGTTACCTCTCTTTGGCTGAGTCGTTGATCCGACATCCACCAGCCTCATTAGTTATAACCTATGGACTCTCCGGATCAGGAAAAAGTACAGTAAGTGAGCAACTCTCAGAACAGTTGATGGCAATTCGTCTTCGCTCAGATGTCGAACGAAAGCGTCTTTTTCCTGATGCTGAAAAGAGCAATGCGGATGGAAATCATGGTCGGTACTCTGGCCAGGCAACACAGATCACCTATGCTCATTTATGCGCAATGGCGCGTCGCCTTTTACAGTCAGGGTTCTCAGTGACCATCGATGCTGCGTGTCTTAAGCAGTGGCAGAGAGAGATCTTTATTCAGATGGCAGAAAGTCTGCAAGTACCTGTGTTGATACTCGAATGTGAGGTTAGGCAGGAAGTTTTGGAAAAACGGATACTATCAAGAAAGCAGTTGGGGGTGGATGCTTCTGAGGCTGATCTCGATGTTTTATCATTGCAGCAAAGGAGTCTTGAGCCACTGACTGAGAAGGAGCGGCTACATACGCTTGTGGTTGATACAGAGTCATTTCCACCGCAAGGATTTCTTGCGACAGTATTGCAGCGTCTTATGCTGTAGCTGGTAGGGAATTCCTTTTCATTTTCTGAAATAATTCTGTAGTTGCTGGTTTAATCATAAATCACTCTAAGCTCCGGGTAATAGATAAGAGGTTCTAATGCGCTTTCCCCATCTTAAGATTGGTCAAAGTTTCATCTATCAGGGTAAGCGGTATAGCAAGACCGGGCCCATGACTGCATCAGAAGAGGAGAGTGGGAAGAGTTGTATGATCCGTCGATCTGCAGAGGTTATGACTCTGGATAATTCCGAAGAGGTTAAACAGCCTCTACCAAAAAGCTTTACTCAGGATCAGGTGGTTGAGCTTTTAGAGGCCTATAAGATTGAGCTGAAATCCTGCTTGCAGACCAGAGTGGATGAGCATGAAAAAGTGTTACTTTCAGATCTGTTGAGCTGCATGGATAGCGTGTCTGTGAATGATCTGGTATCCCGCATGAAATAACAGTTTTTCTGTACTACAGTCTTTCGTAAATTTGGGTTAGATACTAGCCTTGATTGTCAGTATGGGATCGTGCCACACCACTAACTGATGAGTGATCGTTTAGCTTAATTGGTGGGGCATGGCCCCACCCTACGCCTATACGGTCAGGGGAATGACCCCACCTATACAGTCAGGTAGGATGGGGCCATGCCCCACCATAAATTGCCATGCGTAACCTGAGCTGATGTTAGTCGGAAGTGGTGATCAAACCTTCATCCCAATATGGCCGATCACCAAACTGTTTACGTAAAAACTCTGCCAGTACCCTGACTCGTTGTGGAATGAAGCGACGGTTCGGATATATTGCATAAGCATTAACCGGGGGTATGGAGTAATCGGTGAGTATCGGGGTTAATCTGCCATCGAGTACAGCTTGATATGCGATAAATGTAGGAGAAAGAGTGACGCCTTGGCCAGCAATAGCTGCTTCCAACAGAATCTGCCCATTGTTCGCCTGCATGTGGAGCGGTATACGGATAGACTGGGTTCGTCCCGACTCATCAAGGAAATGCCACTTTTGTGGTTCAGGAATATTGCGATAGCAAAGCCCTCGATGTTCTGCCAGTTCATGAGGGGTTTTGGGTCTTCCCTTTTTCTTCAGGTACTCAGGGCTTGCGCAGACTACGAAATGTATTGGTGCCAAAGGGCGGGCAACCATGGTGGAGTTTTCAAGTGGACCGATGCGTAGGGCCAGGTCGATTCCTTCCTTTACCAGATCCACCTCACTGTCATTGAGATCAATGTCCAGGATTACCCGTGGATGCTCTTTGTTGAATATGGCCAGGGCAGGGGAGAGGTGTAGAAGACCGAATGACAGTGGAGCGGCGAGGCGGAGGCGTCCGCTGAGTTCCTGTTGTGAACGGGAGACTGACTGTTCCGCTTCATTAAGATCTTCAAGTACCTGAACTGCTCTTGGATAGAATTCGCGACCTGCATCTGTAAGCGAGAGCTTTCTTGTTGTGCGTTGTAGCAGGAGCGCACCAAGGTGCTCTTCAAGTTCTGACACACGCCGGCTGATGACGGACTTACCTATGCCAAGTCGCTCTGCAGCAATACTGAATTGCCCGGATTCAACAACAGCAACAAAACTTTCAAGACACTCCAGTCGATTCATGTTTTTTCTACCCTTACTAAGCCTCTGCAGCTCACTTTGAAATAGTCACAGATCCAGTCTGCCATTCGATTGTTGCAGTATGAGCAACAGTGTTTCTCATATATATACCTTTATATCAAAAAATAACAATCTACAATGGTACATAACCAAGCAGAATTATAGGTATCTGTTAAGGAGGCTCATATGTCAGAAGTAGTCAACAAGGTTCGTTCCGTTCAGCAAACACTGACCGGTCAAGAGACTGCAGATGGTGCAGGGGTTCGGCTCACACGTCTCATAGGTGGGGGGCAATTACCACAACTTGATCCCTTTCTGTTACTGGATGATTTTCGATCAGACAACCCGGATGACTATATTGGTGGCTTCCCACCCCATCCACATAGAGGTTTCGAGACAGTTTCCTATCTATTGGCAGGTAAGCTTGAGCACCGGGATAACGCGGGTCACACTGGAATTCTCCAGGCCGGTGGCGTGCAGTGGATGACTGCCGGTAGAGGTGTTATCCACTCAGAGATGCCACAGCAGCAGGACGGATTGCTGGCCGGCTTTCAGCTTTGGGTCAATCTGCCGGCAAAACATAAAATGACTGAGCCCCGCTACCAAGAGTTTGAGCAGGAGTTGATCCCTCAAGAGCAACGAAGTGACGGAGTAAAAATAATCGTGGTGGCTGGAGAGACCTCACAGCACACCCGTGGTGCGGTGACTGAGTTAATGACACAGGCGCTCTTTTTCGATATCTCACTGGATGCAGGTGCGAAGTTCATTGAGCCGCTTGAAGGGCACTTCAATGCCTTTATCTATCTGCTGCAGGGCAGTATTGATATAGGCAATAGCCCGCTCAAGGGTAGAACCCTTGCCGTGTTGGGTAAGGGCGAATCGATTGAGATAACCGCAGATGAACCAAGTCGCCTGATATTGGTGGCGGGACAACCTCTGGATGAACCCATTGTCAGGGGTGGACCTTTTGTGATGAGCAGTGAGGATGAGTTAAAGCAGGCTTTCAAGGACTATCAAGAGGGACGCTTCTGATGAGAATGTTGAACGATAAGGCTCAATACGGTGCGGTAGCGATCGCTATGCACTGGCTTGTTGCCTTAACAGTCTATGCGCTTTTCGGTTTGGGATTATGGATGCGCAGTCTGGATTATTACGATAGCTGGTACCAGTTAGGGCCCTGGTGGCATAAAGGTATCGGGGTGATGTTGTTTTTAGCGCTGCTGTTCAGGGTGTTGTGGCGTTTTGCTAATTCCAGACCGGATCATCTGCCAACCCATAAACCTTATGAACGGGTCTCAGCATTGTGGGTGCATCTTTTGCTTTATCTGATTCTTTTTGTGCTGATGGTTAGTGGTTATCTGATTTCAACTGCTGATGGCAAGCCACTAGAGGTTTTCGACTGGTTTGTCATACCCGCCACTATCAGCGGTTTGGAACATCAAGAGGATATTGCTGGAAAAGTCCATCTCTATCTGGCTTGGAGCGTGGTGGTGCTTTCGCTATTGCATGCGCTGGCGGCATTTAAACACCACTTTTTCGATCATGACCAGACTTTGCTACGCATGTTGGGTGTGGCGGGGCGGCGTGTGAATTTATCAAAAACAGAACCTATTAACGATGAGGAGAGATACCAATGACAACTGTGGCGATCATTTATCACAGCGGTTTTGGACATACCAAGTTACAGGCCGAAGCTGTAGAGAGAGGTGCGGCGAGTATAGACGACGTTGAAGTAGTTCTATTGACGGCTGAGGAAGCAGGTGCAGATCTGGACCGGCTCGACACTGCTGATGCAATAATTTTTGGTAGCCCGACCTATATGGGCAGCATGTCAGCCGAGATGAAAAAGTTTCTTGAAACTGCGGCGGCCAAATGGTTTACCCAAAGCTGGAAAGACAAGGTTGCAGGTGCTTTTACCAACTCGAGTTCTTTTTCAGGCGACAAAATGAATACCCTGGTTGGGTTGATGATCAATGCAATGCAGCAGGGCATGATCTTTGTGAGTTTAGGTATGCATCCTGCTGCCAGTGACCCTGAATCGATGAATCATATCCAGGGCCCGGGGCCTGAAGTACTCAATCGGCTTGGTTCTTATATCGGGCCGATGGCTGCCAGCTTTCAAGTTGATCCTGGAGATGCACCATCCACTGGGGATCTCGCTACAGCCGAAGCCTATGGTGCTCGGGTTGCCACCATTACACAGCAGTTAGTGCGAGGGCGGGCTGCAGCATAAGTATATTTTTCAAGTTTTCTTTCAATGGGGAAAAACCCCAACTTACTATTCAGGCCATTCTTGGAGCTCTGTGTGTCAAGATTCCAATAGTCTGGATAGTACTACCTTAGGAGTGAGTGATGATGTTAAAAAGATATTTAGTTTTGCTTTTACTTTTATCTGCAGTGGCTCTGCCATTACAGGCTGAAGAGTATGTGATAGACAAAAAGGGAACCCATGCATTTATCCAGTTCAAGATAAAACATTTGGGCTACAGTTGGCTGTTTGGTCGCTTTAATGATTTCAGCGGTCGCTTCAACTATGACGAGAAAAACCCCTCTGCAGCAGATGTGTCTGTAGATATCAATCCAGCGAGTGTGGATAGTAATCATGCGGAACGTGACAAGCACCTGAGAGGAGAGGATTTCCTTTTTGTAGAGAAGTATCCAACGGCTAAATTTGTATCCACCGCTTTCATGGAGCAGGGAGAAGGTAAGGCCACCCTCAAAGGGGATTTGACCTTGCGCGGTGTAACCAAGTCTGTGGAGATTGACGTGGAGCATATTGGCCATGGTAAAGATCCCTGGGGGGGATATCGTCGTGGGTTGTACGGTACTACCGAGATTGCCCTGGCCGACTATGGGATTACATTCAATCTTGGGCCTGCTTCTACAACAGTTCAGCTTGAACTCTCAATTGAAGGAATACGTCAATAGAGATAAGAGATATCGGTGACCCTTTGGTTGTCTGGCTCGGGTCACCGATGTCTGTATCTATGCGGCTTGCTTTTCTGTTATTGCAAAGTTAAGTGCAGACAATACAGCATTCAGTGAGGCGTTCACCGTATCGCGGCTAATGGCTGCACCAGCAGTGCGTTGTCCCATGTAGTTCATCAAAATATAGGCCGCCGCTTCTGCATCAGCGCCTTCGCCAATGGCATGTTCCACATAATCGATCACCTGTATAGGCAGACCTTCAGCGTTGGAGAGGGCGTCGATAAAAGCTGATATCGCCCCCTTGCCATGACCTTTGATGGTCATCGTCTTTGTACCATGCATCACTTCAGCTTCAATCTTCTCTTCTCCCGATCGATGATCGATTCGATAGCTGGTGAGTTGGTATGGTCCCTGGCCTGTCACGAAATGTTGCTGAAACAAGGTGTGAATAGTCTCGCTGCTGACTTCTCCCAGATGCTGCTCCGATTCACTTTGCACTATGTTGGCGAGTTCCACCTGGAGCCATCGCGGTAACACCAATCCATAGTCCCGCTCCAGGACATAGGCAACGCCGCCTTTCCCGGATTGACTGTTAACTCTGATCACGGCCTGGTAGTCACGACCGATATCCCGTGGATCGATTGGTAGATAAGCTACCTGCCAGGGTTCCCGCTCCTGTTGAAGGTGCAGGCATTTACGAATTGCGTCCTGATGTGAGCCGGAAAAAGCGGTATAGACCAGCTCTCCTACCCAGGGGTGGCGTGGGTGAACCGGCAGCCCGGTGCAATCACGATAGATCTGGATGATCTCATCAGGGTTGGATAGATCAAGAGAAGGGTCGACGCCTTGGCTGTAGAGATTCATTGCCAGTGTAATGATGTCCATATTGCCGGTTCTTTCACCATTACCCAGCAGGGTGCCCTCTACCCTGTCGGCACCTGCTAGTAAGGCGAGTTCTGCAGCGGCTACTGCGCTGCCACGATCATTGTGGGTATGCAGAGAGATAATAACCGAGTCTCGCTTGGAGATATGTTGGCAAAAGTACTCCACCTGGTCTGCGAATAGATTGGGTGTGGAGCTCTCTACGGTTGCTGGCAGGTTGATAATGCAAGGGGCGGTTGGCGTGGGTTGCCAGACATCGATGACCGCCTCGCAGACATCCACGGCGTAATCCCACTCTGTATTGGAGAAACTCTCAGGTGAGTATTGAAAAACCCACTCAGTATCAGGATAGCGAGCGGCTTCATTGCGCACTAGCTCAGCGCCTCGAACTGCAATGGACTTGACCCCTTCCATATCACTCTTGAATACCCGTTCTCGCTGTATAGTTGAGGTGGAATTATAGACATGCACAATTGCTCGCCGAACCCCCTTCAAGGCCTGGAAGGTTTTGCTGATCAGCTCCTCCCGAGCTTGCACCAGAACTTGTACAGTGACATCTGAGGGGATCATGTCATCTTCGATCAGTGATCTTACAAAGTCATAGTCGGGTTGACTGGCAGAAGGAAAGCCGACTTCAATCTCTTTCAAACCCAAGTTGACCAGGAGTGTCCAGAGGCGACGTTTTTGCGCTACATTCATGGGTTCCAGGAGGGCCTGATTACCATCTCTCAGGTCGACACTGGCCCAGATTGGGGCATTCTCGATGGTGTTGTCCGGCCACTGCCGCCCCGGCATAGGGTGAGCAGGATTGGCTTGGTATTTTCGGTGATCAAAACGCTTCACTGTTTGCTCCTGGTCTTTCAATGTTGGCATAAGCTGTCATTGGTTGTGCTGGCTCTCCATCCTGCCCTTGTGGGGTGGATGGGCCACAGAAACTTGTGGTTTCGTGGTTAACTGACCAGACCATAAGTAGCCTCAGACATTTTTTTAATATTTAACGACGGCTGAGTGTCGGGATGCTTATGGTTTGGTCGCTAGCTTCAGGCTTGTGGCCTATGTTGAAAGAGTAATACAAAGTGCTTGGCAGATGCTTGCGAAATATATCCTAATAATTTAAATAATTAGTAAAATATTGCTATTAATTATAAAAAATTAGTAGAATATATCCATTAAAGTGATTAAGTGGATATTTATGTGACATTAGATAGATATGACAAACATATTCTGCAGGTGCTGCAAATTGATGGGCGTATCAGCAATCAAGAGTTGGCGGAACGCATCGGTCTATCGCCGTCCCCCTGTCTGCGAAGAGTGCGTGCCCTTGAAGAGTCCGGTGTCATAGCCGGATATCGTGCTCATCTGGACAGAAAAAAGCTCGGATTGAATCTCATGGCTCTGGTACATATTTCGATGGATCGTCATACTCCAGAGAGGTTTGATAACTTTGAGAAGCAGATTCATACCATGCCTGAGGTGCTGGAGTGCTTGCTGATAACGGGTCAGGACGCCGATTATCAGGTGAAAGTCGTTGTTAAGGACATGGATGACTATCAGGCGCTACTTTTAAATAAGATCACGAGAATTGAAGGGGTTACAGGAGTTCATTCAAGCTTTGTACTGCGCCGTATTGAAGATAAAACCGCATTGCCCCTGTGAATGAAACCAAGGTTACTCTTCGGCAATAAGTGGTGAAGTTGCGTAATTTTGTTTCAGCCACTCTACAGCTTCATCTTTGTCGTAGAATGATTTGACTTCTATCTCCTTGAAATAGGTACTGGAAGCGATGCGGGTCATCAGAGCATCCCTATGGTTCCGCTCTACAAATGCCACTGCCTTCAAGCGGCTTTTTGTCTGTTGCATCAGGACGATCTGCACCAGTACAGATATTGAGTAGTGGCCTTTACGTTCAATCAATACCGGGATAGGTTCGTTGAATCTGGCCAGATAGTCGGTAATCTGTTTTACGTCATCCTTCACCAGCTCGCCATTGGTGTAGATAACCGCTGCGACATAATGATTATCTTCAATCGTGAGGGTCAATTTGCCGGTGTCAAGATCGTGCATAGCGTTCAGTATAACTGGCTTTGAGGGAGATCTGTATAGAGGGTTAGACGTTACCCTATAATTTAAAGAAACTAAAATTGGCCGTTAATATATGGGTAACTATTAACTGTGTGAGTTTCAACTATGTCGTTTTAGAGGGGCATATGAAAATCGAACGGTGTCTCATCACTCACCAAGGTAGAGGGATTATGTGGGCAGTAATGGGTAGGGAAAAATGATTGTACAAGCAATGAATGACAAGCAGTTGGATTTGAGTGATCTGCTCGACTGGCTAGTGGAAGATGGATTAATCCAGAAGCAACTGGCAAAAACGGTACAGGCTGTCAATCAAGGGACGAAAAGAACCTCCCACCCACTGGTGATGATCGCTGAGCACAAGTGGCCGGATCAGCGAAATCCCCAAGCGATTTTGGATCTTGATCTGCTGACAGCCTGGCTGGCAAAAAGGGTTAACCTGCCTCTGGTTCATATCGATCCGCTGAAAATCAATGTGCCCGCAATCACTTCAGTAATGTCGTACGCCTATGCTAAACGTTTCAACATCATTGCACTTGAAGTCAAGCCGGATGAAGTTGTGATCGCAACAGCAGAGCCTTTTTTCAATGAATGGGAGGTGGAACTCACACCTATTCTTAATAAAGCAATCACCAGAGTGATTGCTGACCCAATAGAAATCGAACGGTATCTGGTCGAATTTTATAGCCTTTCCCGGTCGGTGCGGGCAGCACATGACGACAGTCAGGAAGCAGGCCCCTCTGGTGTTCAGAATCTTGAGCAGCTGATGGAGTTGGGGCGTAGCGGTAAGCTTGATGTTGACGATCAGCATGTGGTGAATATCGTCGATTGGTTGCTGCAGTATGCCTACAGTCAACGTGCCAGTGATATCCATATTGAGCCTACCCGTATTCAAACCAATATTCGCTTTCGCATTGATGGCGTCATGCAGATGGTCTACCAGATTCCTCCCTCAGTTGGAACTGCGGTGACCTCAAGAATAAAGATTCTGGGTCGTATGGATGTTTCTGAAAAACGTCGTCCGCAGGACGGTCGCTTAAAGACCCGAGGCAATATGGGAGCAGAGGTTGAGTTACGGCTCTCCACCATGCCTACTGCCTTTGGTGAAAAACTGGTAATGAGAATTTTTGATCCGGAAGTGCTGGTCAAAGATTATCGCGCATTAGGCTTTTCTCAGGCTGAGACAAGTCAATGGGGCGATATGATAAGTCGTCCTAACGGAATTATATTGGTTACCGGCCCGACAGGTTCCGGTAAGACCACGACACTCTATACCACGCTCAAGGAGTTGGCTAAACCGGAAGTGAATGTTTGTACCGTTGAAGATCCCATTGAATTGGTGGAACCAAGCTTCAACCAGATGCAGGTACAGCATAACATCAATCTGGATTTTGCCAGTGGAGTGAGAACTCTGTTGCGGCAGGATCCGGATATCATCATGATCGGCGAGATTCGAGATAGAGAAACAGCAGATATGGCGGTACAGGCCTCGCTTACCGGTCACCTGGTTTTTTCGACCCTGCATACCAATGACGCACCCTCTGCAATAACTCGATTGTTGGAGATAGGTGTTCCGCCCTACCTGCTCAAAGCAACGCTGCTCGGTGTATTGGGGCAGCGGCTTACTCGAACCCTGTGCCCACACTGTAAAGAGCGGGTACCCCTCAATGAAGAGTTGTGGGATACCATGATTACACCTCTGCGTGCCAAGACCAGTCCCAAGACAGTTTGTCAGCCGGTGGGATGTTTGGAGTGTCGCCAGACAGGGTTCTACGGTCGAGTGGGTATATACGAGATGATGGTTGTTTCCCTGGCAATAAAACGGCTGATAACCGCTGATTGTGATACTAATCAGTTGCGCCGACAGGCCATAAGTGAAGGTATGCGTCCACTGCGGCTGAGTGGTGCACAAAAGGTAATGAAAGGGCTTACAACGATCGAAGAGGTATTAAAAGTTGCACCGCCAGAGAGTATAGAGATCTAGTGTGGCCCTTGTTAATGGGGCAACCATTGACAAGGGCTGTGCCTTGACTTGAGTCATTTGTGGGTCTCTAAAAACGTCAAACAATATAGGACACTGCACTAAGCCTGTTAACAGGCCCTGGTTAAGCTTAATCGCTTCTGTCATGGATCGACTATTCAGGAATCCTCCTTCCGTCAGTGATTTAATCTCGATTCTTTGTATTTACTGTGTTATCAATAGCTTAGTAGTTAATTATTTGAGAGATTTTGAGCTTGAAGAATTGCTGAGGGAAGCTATAATTACAAAAAATGGGCATAATTTCCCAAATACTCCAGAATATCCCGGAATTCTTAGCAGTAACCATCTGGAACCTCACAGATAGGTGAAGAGATGAAGCAAACACTAAAAACCTCATGCCTGAGTATTGTACTTGCCGTATTTGTGAGTTCATTTGGGGATGAGATGAGTTATGGCCCCTCACTGACCTCTCATGAGGGTGGGAATTGGTTGGCAAGTGCAACTGCGGGAGGCGTCGAATATAATTCTGATCGGGTGCGACAGCAACATATTGGAGATCAAAAACTTGATAGTGGTTCTCAAGGGGAGGAGACCTTTGAGCATGCCAGCGGGCGGGTTATTGGTGATCGTAGTACAACAGATGTGGATCATGTTCTGTATGACGGTGATCTGGAGGGACCGGTCAGTGGTGGGAGTCTTAGGATAGGCAGGCATAGTGCTACATTTAATATCCTGGGTATGACGGTTCGGGCAGATACCGACAAAACTGTCTACAAAAACGGCGCCAGCTATGAAGGATTGGCAGAGGGGCAGGAGTTGAAAATCAGCGGGTTTTTTGACGGTAACCAGATTGTGGCCTCCCTTATCGAACTGCAATCTGATGGTAAGGACGATTACGAAATAATGGGAACTGTAGCTGCTTATGATAGTGATGGCGTTGCCTTAGTTCTGCAGAATGGTGTAATTGCCGGGCCATATCCTTTGAGCAACAGGGTTGTGTTGCACATACCACCAGATCCGGTGGGTTTATTCGTGGAAATGGAACTTGAAAACCGTGGTGGCACTGTTCAAGTGGTGCATATTGAAAGTGATTCAGGGCGTCGTCCTGGGAGTATAGGTGGGGCGAGGTATTCATACAGTGCCGTGACGTCGTATCACCATGCATGGCTCGTAAGTCAGAAGTATTGAACTATCTGCTATGAGTTGAAAAAAATCTTACTTATAATTATCAAAGATAACTATTGATAGGTAGAGAAAACTACTATTTCTTGGCTGGCACAAAAAATAAACCATAAAACTACAGAATCTATGACGAGGTACAGTAGTGTATACTATACTGATCTGAGTACCTTGGATGGTTATAATAAATGTCTCTAATCCAATCTTATATTAAGCATCTTGGAGTCAATTCGCGCATATATTCAATGCAGGAATTGGATGACCTGCTCTCTGCTGAAGATCACCCGGACTACATGCGCAAGCACCGAGCGATTTTACTTGGTGATCGAGTTAGATTTGTAGCTTCACTTTTTACGCTTCTGATGCCGCTGTGGATTGTAGTTGATTATTTACTACTTCCAATGGAGACACTGCTTCCCATTCTTGCTGTACGATTGGTTTCTACAGGTCACTTTTTCTATCTGTCACGTCACCAGACTGAAGATCAGGACCTCAGGAAAAGCATATTTTTATTGGGTGGGATGTTGATCAACCTGCCACTTACCTTTTTTATATCAGCACATTTTTTAACAATGGCATCGGTAGATGGGCTGGATCCGCTGGTTATGCAGCTCTACACCTTGTTGCCTTATGTTGCTATCGGCTTGATTGGTTTGTTTCCCATGACGCTTTTAGAGGGCATGTCAGTAGCCTTTTTACTGGTGATGTTGACAGTAACTGGTTGGAGTTACTATTCAGCTATCCCGATGGATCAACTGCTTCCAATGCTGTGGTTGCTCTGTATTATTGTTAGCGTGGTAATATTTGCATCGACTCTACAGCTGCAATACATGATTACTTTGATTACCCGCGTAGATCATGATCCTGTTACAGGGGCTCAGACAAGAAAATCGGGCATGCAAAGTCTAGCAAAATCCTTCCAGCAAGCGCATATATTGAACGAAAATATAAGTGTTGTTTTAATCGATCTTGATAACACAGAAAACATAATTACTGAATTCGATTACGCAACTTACGACCATGTAGTGCAAGAGGCCGCTGACATTTTGCAAGATGACCTTCGGCATAATGATATGTTGGTAAGATGGGGTGAAAAGGTATTTTTGCTGATACTGCCTGGCACCGATTGCAAGGGTGCAGAGATTACAGTGAAACGAATCTACACTAATGGTTTGGGTACCCTGCCAGATGGCAGTCCGGTAACTGCAAGTATCAGTGTAAGTGAACGTGTAGCTGATAATATCGAAGAGTGGTCAAGAATGCTGGAAGTGGTGAATATTCGAAGAGATGGGGCAAAAAAGCAGGGCAAAGATCGCTACCTGCTTTGTGGGGATAAGGTTCTGGATCAGGTCTCCTGAAATGTTACATGTTAGAACTAAACCTGACGGTAGCAAATAGTACCTTTAGCTCTCTGTGGGCAGAAATTTTATTGGATAAGCCTGCATCCGGATTTTGGTGAGTTATCTAGTTCACTTCATTTAAAAAATTTCTTAAATGACTTTGCTAGCCAGCCATTCTTTTTATCATCGCTGGTCATTGAGATTATATTGTTTTTAACCGCCTTAACGTAGGCCGCATCATCATTACGTATATGGTTGAAAAGCCAACGTGCCAGAAGGTCATGCAGCTCTTCAGAAATATCCTCACCTTTCTTGAAACGTTCCTGAAATTCAGAAACTCGCCGTATGAATAGTTCATGGACTTTTTTATGGGGGCGGACAAATTCATATCCAGCATCTTCTATGAGCGCTTCTTCAAAACTGAAATGAGAGAGAGTGTAGTCAACGGTTGCATCAATAATATCCGAGATTGCTGCCTTGTCTTTGTTGATTCTGGCGTCGTGGAGTTTGTTGATATAGTCGACGATGCGTTCGTGTTGACCATCAATGACTTTAATTCCTGTCTCTAGATCGGCCGTCCATAGTAAACGTCCCATATGAATCCTCCCTTAGAGAATCTCCGATAAAATTTTCCTGCGAATTTTATAATAATCATACTTTGTTCAAAAAGCTAGGTAGTGATAAGAAGTAATAGTATTGAATTGTTAACAGCAGATAATGATTATTTTAATTTCAATCAGCTTATTAACCCGGGGACTAAGTATGTTGTCTTCAGCCGAAGTGTGCCTGCCTGCGGTCCGGAATAAAATCAAGCGAAATCGTAGGGTGTGGCCCTGGCGTACCATGCCCAATAGAAACAGGGCCGCTTGATGAGCCGGTTAATATCAGCTCCTATGGTGCGGCAGGGCCACACCATAGATCACACATCTAATATCCCGGTGATCTAATAGTAATCGTTGAGGGGCTGGTACTGTGAAGTTGCATCGTCTGCTCAAATTGGTATCCAGCAGAGACAGTCTACTGTCTAAAAATATTTATTTTAGATTGAATCATATGCTTTGCTTAAGAAAGAGCTTTTAGTAAAGCCTTAAAAATTCAGGTATCAGCAGAGGATTACCTGACAATACACTGATATGACTGATCGCTAACACAATAAACCCTAGTGCCAATAGGGAGTACCCAGCTATTTGTTGAGCATCCAAGTGTAAACAGTTCATGTTCCATTCCTCACTATTTTGTTACTCCTGGTTACATTAATAGCAGACAGGCCAGATGAAAAACAGAGTAAAATAGTAAGGATATTGGAAGTGTGCTGTTATACCCCGGAGCTGACCCTATTATTGGCCAGGCAACATAGTATGAGCATGTAGTTTGCTCAGAGTTGTTTGATAAAGACCTTGGAGTTTCTGCGGTAGTTATAGAGATCTCTCTTCAGCATTGGGATATCTCTTAGATCCGCCAGGGTGAATCCCCGTTCTTTGAACCATTGTGCAGACTGGGTAGTAAGAATGAAGAGTCTCTCTATACCAAGCTCTCTTGCTACATTTTCCATGTGACTCAGCAGCCGATCACCCCGGTCATCGCCCCGATATTCGGGATGAACCACGACACAGGCAAGTTCCGCCATTGATTCCTCAGGATAGGGATAGAAGGCGGCGCAGGCGACTACCATGCCGTCTCTTTCCACAAGGGTGAAGCTCTCAATTTCAGTCTCGATCAGCTCCCTTGATCTTCTTACCAGTACGCCATTCTGTTCCAGAGGTTCGATCAAGTTGAGAAGGCCGCCGACATCATCAATACATGCGGTACGTGTCTCTTCGTAAGGTTCAGCAGAGATAAGTGTGCCAATACCATCTCTTGTAAACAGCTCTTTGAGAAGGCCGCCATCCATTTGCCGATTGATTAAATGGCAGCGTTTAACGCCGCTTCGAGTAGCAGATACTGCAGCGTTGAGGTTTTGTTTGAGCTCATCAGGCAGACGTTTGCGTTTTTCCAGTAAGGTGTCTACTTCCCGTGGTGTGAGGCTGGTAATCAGCCGCTTACGTGAATCGGTTACACCTTTAGCCTCAATAAGGCAGATTAATTTGTCCGCGCCAAGTGTGGTGGCCACTGATGCAGCAACATCTGCAGCACTGAGATTAAAAACTTCACCAGTTGGAGAGTATCCAAGAGGAGGCACTATGGCGATTGCACCCGATTCAAGACGTTGCTCAATGGCCCCAGCATCTACTCTGCGGACTACGCCTGTATGGCAATAATCTATTCCCTCTTTGACGCCGATTGGTTTTGCGGTAACAAAATTTCCAGAGGCGGCTCTAATGCGTACTCCAGCCATAGGGGAGTTAGCAAGCCCCATGGAGAGTAACGCTTCAATCTCTACCCGAGCAGCACCCGCAGCCTCTTTAACGCATGTCAGTGCGGCATCATCTGTAATCCGTAACCCCTTTACGAACTGGGTCTCTACGTTTCTTGTTTTTAGTCGTTCCTCTATTTGAGGACGAGCGCCGTGAACCAGCACCACTCTTATTCCAAGTCCATGTAGCAGCGCAATATCATGAATCAGATTGGCGAAGTGGCTGTCAGCCACAGCTTCACCGCCAAAGGTGATGACAAAAGTACGTCCGCGATGTGCGTGAATATATGGTGATGAACCACGAAACCATTCAACAAAATTGTCCGGTAGCTTTTGATCGTGTTTTTTCATCATGGGATAAGCCACTTTCTAGGCACTAATAACAAAACTCCTTAACCACGGACTGTATCAGGTTAATCGCAGGTTGAATATGCTCTAGGGGTATATACTCATCTGGTTGGTGAGCTTGATCGATACTACCTGGACCGCATATTACTGTTTGCATGCCCATGCTATTCAAATAGGGGCCTTCTGTACCAAATGCCACTGCACCGGCCTCAACTCCGGTAAATTTTTCTACTGCCCTGACTATCTTGGCATCTCTTGCTGTCTCCATTGCAGGAATACCGTCAAATACCGGGACACTCTCCCAACTCAGGTCGGTCTTAGAGAGCGCGCGAGCAACTCTTTCATGCAGTTCGTCTCTTAGAGACTTTAAACTCATTCCCGGCAATGGTCTTAGATCAAACTGCAGTTCACATTTTCCACAGATACGGTTGGGGTTGTCTCCACCATGGATGTGGCCCAAATTAAGTGTTGGTACATCGATCTCAAAAGCTGGATTCTGATACCGATTTTGTAAGTCTGAGCGCCAATTGAGTATTTCTCCGATCACCAGGTGCATGCCGTCCAGGGCATTGATGCCAAGGGATGGATTACTGGAGTGTCCCGATTTACCGGTAAGTTTGACCGACTCCATTGAAACTCCCTTATGCATCCGAATTGGTTTCAGGCTGGTCGGTTCACCGATCATGGCATGGCGGCCTAATTGGCGATGCAGTTCTGTGAGGGATTTTGCACCACACATGTCGCTCTCCTCATCTGCCGTTGCGATGATCACAAGAGGGTGTTTAAGTTGATCTAGAGGTAATTCTCGAATCGCTTCGATAACAACTGCGAAAAAGCCCTTCATGTCAGTGGTGCCGATACCGTATAGACGGTTCTCCTTTTGTTGTAGTTTCAAAGGATCTGAACTCCATTTCTCTTCATCAAATGGCACTGTGTCTGTGTGTCCTGAGAGTACTAGGCCGTCACTACCTTGGCCGTAGGAGGCAATTAGATTCATCTTTCCTGGACGACCTGGTATCTGTTGTATCTCAGTGTCAAAACCTAAGGAGCTGAACCAGTTGTTCAGTAGCTCAATAACCTCGCCATTACCCATATCCCAGGTGGGATTTACACTACTTACAGAGGCTGCGCCCACAAGACGGGTTAACATTTCTATATAATTTGGAATTTTCATAGATCAGATTTTGTGGCTATAGCCTGGAACAAGCAAGCTGAACGTCTTTTAATATTTAACTATTCTGAGATTTCGAAAGTAACTAATGCTATCTATTATGCAGATAAGCAGATTCACCAACTGCTTTTATTAACCCGGCGACTAAGTATGTTGTCTTCAGCCGGAGTGTGCCTGCCTGCGGCAAGGCATCAAAACGCCGCTGTAGCTCTCCTACAGCAAGTTTTGATAATGCAGTCTGCAGGCAGGCACACTTCGGCCTCTCTTTTAAAAATCATATTGTTAGGGGGGCAAGCCTGCTCTTGCTCGGTGTTGCGGCTCTTGGCAAGGGAGCAACCATTGCCTGCACCCCAAGGGCGCTTCCTGCGGGGCGCGAGCCGCGCCTTGATCAAGGGCAGGCTTGAAACCCTGAAGACGACATACTTAGTCGCCGGGTTAATAGATGCTATGATGTTAAGATATTAGTCAAATTAATCCTGTAAGTTCTGATACCTCTAGCGATATAAGTGCTCTGAGATTACTGAGTAACCGATAAATCAATGCGTCTATACATCAGACATCCTACCGACGTCCCCATCGATTTTCAGTTGGGTGGCCGGGCATCGGCTCACAGAAAAATGTTGACCAATTATAGCGAAGGGGGTCTTTGCTTTCTTGCCGATGATGAAATAGAGGCCGGTACAGAAATCCACATTGCAATCCCTATTACGCCTCCGCAATTTCATGCGACAGGTGTGGTTGTCTGGTGTCGACAGGAAGATAATTGTTTTCTGGTTGGTGTAAAGTTTGTGGAAGAGCAGACGGCTTATGCAGTACGCATGATTGAGCAGCTCTGTTATATCGAACACTACAAGCAGACAATAAAAACAAGGGAAGGGCGGATGCTTTCCGGGGAAGAGGCTGCGCTTGAGTGGATTGAGAAATATGCAGGGGATTTTCCAATTCAAACAGAAGATTAAGCTTGGTTTTACTAAATAGTGATCAGTAGTTTTCTATGATATTCTCAGTGTCCGGTGATTTAAAAAGTTATTAAATGATATTCCTGCTTTATACGGAAAATCCTCATTAAATCCATATAATACATATACTTAATATTTAACATGCATGGGATTTGTGTTCTATAACTCTGCATGAATGCTGGGGTATGATTTGAGTGCCAGATATACGCGTAGTTTCTAGGAGACCTGCTATGCAGACCGAATTTGCAGGAAATCGGTACACACTGGGCGAGGAGATAGCTCATGCTGTAACCCATGGTATAGGCATTCTGTTGAGTGTTGCAGGGTTGGCGTTGCTGGTGACATTTGCTTCACTGTATGGAGATGTCTGGCATATCACCAGTTGCAGCATTTACGGTGCTACGCTGATCTTGTTATACACCGCCTCCACCCTATATCACGGTATTCCCTATCCAAAGGCCAAAAGCCTGCTACAGCGTTTTGATCATGCTGCCATTTTCCTGCTCATTGCGGGCACCTATACTCCCTTCACGCTCGTAAATTTGCGTGGTAGTTGGGGCTGGACGCTATTCGGTCTGGTGTGGGGAATCGCCCTTGTCGGTGTTCTGCTGGAGATATTTCGCTACAACCGGCTAAAGTGGCTCTCTCTTACACTCTATTTGGGATTGGGCTGGCTGGTAGTTATCGCGATCAAGCCGTTGATTGATTCAGTTGAAACTGGAGGGGTAGCGCTGTTGCTCGCCGGAGGTCTTTGTTACTCCTTAGGTGTGATCTTCTACATATGGAGGCGTTTGGCCTACCACCATGCAGTTTGGCATCTGTTTGTCATGGCAGGGAGCGTTTTGCACTTTTTCTCAGTATTTTTCTACGTCGTACCATCTGCGTCTGGTGCCTCCTGATTTCTATCTCATGCCATATAGTAACCTGCAGCTGCTGAGCATAGTCCCAAAATAAAGAAGATTGTTGCCGAAGACTTCCACATTGTGTAGTTGAGGGTCAGGGCATTTTTATTGTGCAGTGCAATAGTTAGAATGCCGGAAACGAAAAATATAACGCTGGCTACATAAGCAATAATTTGAAGATACTCAATTTTTACCTTGCTTGATCCCTGCACGCCTCCTCCAATAGTCTCGAATTTATTGGCCAATAGGGGATCACTCAGCAGCAGTAGAGTGAAAAGTAGTACCAGAGGGATCCAGGGTAGAATATTTTTCGATTGCGGTTTCATTGTCCTTTTCTCTCAGAGCTGCCAAAACCTCTGACTATATATAAAGGTCTGTTTAAAGTAGCCCTCCCTGTTTTAAAGCCTCCTGCTGACGTGTGGACGCCAAACATAGAAGTATTTCCATGTAAATAATGATATTTATAGTGAGTTTATCGACAGTTAGCCATTTTTATTGAGTTTTTTGGTGTCATGCTCAATAAGCTTGAGATGATTACTCTACTTGAGAGGCATCTGTTGGTCTGATTTTACCTATTAACCCGGCGACTAAGTCAATAATCAGGATACTCAAGCCTATAGATATTGTGTCAGAATAGGGCACAAATACCGATATGTGTCGGTGACTATAAGAACAGTTAGGAGATTGCCCGATGTATAGTTTTAAATCACGTCTCGATGGTGACATTGAAGCCATTGAGCAACGTGTTGTAGAGGCACTGAAAGTTGAAGGTTTTGGCGTTCTGACAGAAATTGATGTCAAGGCTACTTTAAAAGCAAAGCTTGGTGTTGAAAAGAGGCCGTACAAGATTCTGGGGGCCTGTAGTCCACCTTTAGCAAATCAAGCGATAGATGCTGAGCCCGATATCGGCTTGCTTTTGCCCTGTAATGTGGTCATCCGGGAGGAGGAGGATGGATCAGTGGTGGTGGCTTTTATGGATCCTGTAGCTGTATTGAAATTGGTTGAACAACCTATGATTGGTGACCTGGCCGTAGATGTGAGGCAACGCTTGGAGCGTGTGCGTGATGCAATAGAGAGATAGCATTGTAATAAGGTGTCTCTAAACTGCTGATAAATCAGTTTATTAGTAAGAAATACGCCGCTACTGGCTTGTGTATGATCACAGTAGCGGCCTCTCTTGTGGGGCTGTGATCACTACCCATAGACCTCTATTTGATATAGACAATTAATTATTGACGAATAATTCACAAAATATCTGCACGTATTCATATATTATCGTCGGGTTTGATTATTAAGTAACTATTTCGGGAAGAAATTATGAAAAAATCTATCATAGGATTGATAGCGGTCGCTGGATTTATCTCTACAACCCCACAGGCTTGGGCAGATAGTGACTGGAATTTTTTACCAGTAATGAGTGATGGTTTTAATCCTGACCTAACGCTCTCGGTCACTGGTGGCATCATGGATCCGCAAACTCATGGTTTGGACACCGATTTGGTGTTTGGATTAGAGTTGTCGATGAACTGTCTATTACTCGATCCTCCTCTAGGAACGATTCGTCAACAATTCAGCTTTTCCCACTATGATGATGGTGGTCTGGAAATTACAAGCTTTGAGATGAATCCTCACTACTTATATAAGGTCGACAACAAATTTTCTATTGGCTTTGGCCCAGGTATTGGCTATGTAGATGCCGATGGACGGAATGTAAATGAAGGTACGCTGGCTTTACAGGGTGGCATTAGTCTTCACTATAAAATGAGTGATCAAATCTTTCTGGGCGCGGAAGCTCGTTATCAATGGACAAAAGATCTTGACGATACCAAAGACGATCTAAAGAACGCACGTATATTCGGAAAAGTTGGCTATCGTTTTTAAGCTTGTTTAGCTCCAGAGTGCCCCCTTCTATCAAGAGAGGGGCATTTAAAAATATTCTTTTGGAATAGTTTAAAGATATTAGTTCTAAGGTGATTTATTTTCGTTAATTTCATTTTCTTTCGTGAATCCTTCTTCTTTACTATTATTTAATATAAATTCTCAACGTTCCCCATTAATTTCGATCATTATCGTGTTAACTGCTTTCCTTTGCCAAAGAGTTACGAGTAATAAAAAGGACTATACAGCAGAAAATAAGAGGGCTAAAAATACAAATCATCAGAGTGTCATATAAGATTTAATTTCTCCAAATGTATGACACTCACCCTCTCCCCAGCCCTTCTCCCATCAAGGGCGGGATGGGTTAAGGCTGATTGTTGAGGAAAGGTGTTTTATCGGGGTGGCGACGATAAATTCTAGAAATATTAGAGTTATATTATGTGTTCGGATATACAGTAATGTAGCTGATAATTTAGTAATTTGGATTTAATTTAAAATGATTATCTAAGTCGCATGTGGATTGACAGAAATAATTAGGTAGTAATTTAAATATTAACCTAATTAAATAGTAAGTGTTTTTTCTTGTGCATGGACTTAAATAAATGGAGCTATATCGTTGTTGGATAAGTTAAATTTAATTATTAAAATATCTAATGCTATGACTGTTGACCCGGAAAATAGAAAGTCACAGTTGAGTCCGATAAAGTATGACTACATTAAAGGCCGAGTCGCATATTATATAATGGTGTTACTCAACGCTAAAGAAATCGCACGTCTGTCCAAAGATGATCTGGTTCAGCTTGAATATTTATTTATTAACCATCAAGAAGCGCTTCCAAGTGTATTTTGGCCATATCAGCACTCAGAGTGGGGTCTTAAAAAACGTCTAAACGCTTTATATAATCATTTCAGAACGCAGTTATTGGTAAATGATATATTTATTATTGAAAGATATAGTAGTAAGACTATTGCTTCACTGAGCGAATTTTATGATGGAATGGATCTGGTAGTAGACCGTAACGGTATCTTTTTGAGGGAGGGGATGATTACGCTCAGTATCAATATATATGATGAAAGAATATTTTCAATTGCTTTTTCATTAATGGAAGATGAGCTATCCAATCTGGTTTCTATAGTCGGTGCAATTCAAGGTCGAAGGATGGTTGATATTAACCCACTATATCATGACATCACAAAAAAAATGTTCGGTATAAGGCCACGCGATCTTACGGTTGAATTATTTCAAATGATTTGCAGAGCGACAGGAATCAATAAGATTTATGCAATATCTGAGATATATCGTCAACAGATGCACTACTTTTACAGCCTTAAAGACAAAGAAGATTTTTTGAAGTTAAATTATGATGAGGTATGGTCTGAAAGAGGTGGTGAATGTTGTAAAAAAGGATTTTATGAAATTCCTGTTCACCCAAAGAGAAGAGCAATTGAAAGTATTGTCGCTAAAAAAAGGTCTATGTATAAAAAAAGATATGAGCTCTTAAGTCGTGTTGAGAAAAAAATAGCAGAAGATATGAATGAAGGGTATGACAGTTACAGTTTAAGTGAAGTTATTGGCTGATATTTTATAGTTTATATTTTATAAAATTAGACTGTATATTCTATGTAGAGTAGAGTTTTTGTAACGTCCTGTTTAGGATTGGGTAGGAATTTATAGTTAAAATATCATTATAGATATTTTAAATCTGTAGAATGTGCTATTAAGGGTAATAAATCATTAATTAAATCAAGTGGAATTTATATGATTTCAGGCCGTCTCTACTATTCGGAATCTAGTATAGGATGTCTGTTTTTTATATTTGTATTACTAACTGGATGCAATAGTAATTCTGATTCGTCATCAAAAGATAATTACTCTGACCGGTATAGAAATATACATTTCAATGATATCGCTCTTGATATACAGCAGCGGCGAGGAGAGGCGCAACTTACAGTAGCAGGTTCATATGTGAGTCAGGGAATCTCATTGGATGTGGGGGATCTTCTGATTGAAGAGGTGTTAGTAAATGGAAGCGAGCCTGATTACCATATTAGTGTTGACCGCTTAGATATTAGACTACCTAAAACAAGCCAAGACGTAGTTGTTTCTGTAAGTTATACTTTTCAATACCACGAAAAATTTAATGGTGTGAGTAGTGCTGGTCACTCATTTACCTGGCCTTATTATTGCGGGAATGTTTTTCCGTGTCATACAAATCCTTCCAGTGGCAGTAAATATAAATTGAAGATAAGTGGAGTACCTGATGGTTTACAGGCAGTCTATCCTATCGAAATAAATACTGAAGCTCCTTCATATATGCTTGGTTTTTCTATTGATGACTACAGTTACTTGAATCTTGGAATAACTGAGCATGGCACTGAAGTAGGTGTCTACTATCGATCAGAAGAGTATTCAGAAGCAGTTCAAGGAACACTCGATCTTAAAGAGATTATTAACTGGTTTGAGCAGAATGTTGGCGCGTATGCATTCGGTGATCATATGGCCAGTGTATCTGTGGCCTGGAAAGATGGGGGTTACGGAGGTATGGAACATCACCCATATTGGCATATCAGTAATACAACCCTCGCGAATCTATCTGTTCATGTGCATGAAGCGATACATGGATGGTTTGGTAATAGCGTTAGAATATCGTGTTGGGAAGAATTGGTTTTATCGGAAGGTATAGCTTCGTACCTTACAGCCAGAGCTATTGAAGAGATAGTAGGCGAAGCTGAAGCAGATACTGTCTGGAGTAAATACTACACACAACTGCAGAACCTTCAAAATAGCAGTGATAATAAAATAGCTTGGCCTGACGGGTGCGGTAAACTCGACATACTTGAAGATGAGCTATTTGGTGTAGCTCCATATATGAAAGGTGCGTTTTTTCTTAAAGATCTGGAAGGTGTAATCGGGACAGAGTTATTAGATCAATCACTGCGAACACTCTACATGACAAAAAGAGGGCAGGCCGTTCGTTTCTCGGAATTTCTCGATATAATAGATCGTGAAACAGGATTTGATCCCAGGAATTGTGCATATGGGTGGTTAAGGTCAGAGTCACTGCCTGAGAATAATAACTGTGGATAGCTATCATTACCAGGCAACGAATATCCCAACTTGTTGGGTGCAATACTGCCGCTTCGTACAGGAATCCCTATCAGAGGTTCTCTAAATAGATGAGAACTCAATGTAATTCCTGCCACCTTCTTTGGCTTTATAAAGAAGCTTGTCACTTGTATGAATTAACTCTTCTATATCTGAGTCAAGATCGGGGTATGTAGTAACTAGTCCAATAGATAAGCTAATAGTATTACTGATCGGTGAATTAGGGTTTGGTATTTCTAACTTTCGAATATCATCCATAGTTCAGTAGTAGAGTGACACGGATACTCTAAATAAAATTCAGATCTTTTATTATCGATTATTTCTTGAATAATATCAGCCAGAGAGATAATGTTATTACCACCATCGATACTACAACTCTCAATATATTTAACACCAATCCACTCTTTCTGACTGGGTATGCCATTATTTATTCCAAAATCAATCCAGCTTTAATTTACATAGACGATCACGCCACTCTGATCAAGCACGGCAATATGATCAGGAATGGTATTTAAAATGGAAATGTGAAAATTACTTGTTTGACTCATGTTTTTAGAATTAAAGACTACGTCATCATGTAAAGTTCAGTTGTTAGAATAGGTATATTTACTACCATATTCTTGCAGTTTAGTACGTATTTATACTACCAACTGAGTGGTATTACCCTAAATATTGTCATATTTTGTTTCGGTGTATAAAGTAAAGGAAGCACCTGGAGATTGATTCTAGAGTGATACTTTAGGATTAGCTAATCATACGTACCTTGAAGCGTCTACCCTTGATTTTGTCTTTTGAAAGTGTTCGAAGGGCAATCTTTCGGATACTTCGGTCAATCGCTACATAAGCAATATGGTCGAAGATATCTATCTTTCCTACCTTGTTTGACGGGATGGTCTTATCTGCTGTAAGTGCGCCAAGAATATCGCCAGGGCGTAACTTTTCTTTTCGACCGCCATCAATACAAAGCGTAATATTCTTTGCATTTAAGCTGAAGCCCTCTGGTAGTTCAAGAGCTGGGGACTGTTCCAGTCTAATATCACTCTCTAAATAGTTTTCGATAGCATTAACCCTACTTGCTTCAGAAGAGATAAACAGGCTAAGCGCAAGTCCCTTGCTGCCTGCTCGCCCGGTTCGGCCGATTCTATGGACGTAGATTTCAGGATCACGTGGTAATTCATAGTTAATTACTGCGCCAAGTTCCTTGATATCAAGTCCTCGGGCAGCGACATCGGTTGCAACCAGGACAGGCACACTACCGTTAGCGAACCTTACAAGAACCATGTCACGATCTTTTTGATCAAGATCGCCATGTAAGGCAAGTGCTTGAATCCCGCTCTGTTGTAATATTTCAGATACCTCCTGGCATTGGAGCCTAGTCTGACAAAAAACAACGGTAGAAGCGGGTTTGTGATGTGCTAGCAGTGAACTAAGTGTTTGATTACGTTTTCCTTTTCCTACCTCATAGAAGAGTTGTGTAATCTTAAGATCTGTATGATGAGTATCAATAGTGACCTCAACAGGATCAACTTGAAACGACGAACTTATATCCGCTATTGATTCCGGGTAAGTTGCAGAAAATAATAGTGTTTGTCGTTGTGAACGAGTATGTTTGATGACCTCTGTAATGTCATCATTGAAGCCCATGTCGAGCATTCTGTCCGCTTCATCGAGTACGACACATCGAATACTTCCAAGGGATAGTGTGCCTTTGGATAGGTGTTTAAGAATTCGCCCTGGGGTACCGACAATAATTTGCGCTCCATGTTGTAGAGAGCTGATCTGTGGCCCGAAGGGTTTCCCGCCGCAAAGTGTGATTATTTTTGTATTTGCATTCGTTCGAGCGAGGCGTCTTAACTCCTTTGCAACCTGGTCGGCTAGTTCGCGTGTTGGGCAGAGAACAATTCCTTGTGCATTGTAGGTACTTTGATTAAGCGCATTGAGTAAACCAAGCCCAAAAGCGACTGTTTTTCCACTACCTGTCTTGGCACGGGCAATGAGATCCTTACCGGCAAGAATATGGGGCAAGCTGGCAGCCTGAATGGGGGTCATTTGGTGATAACCGAGAGACTCTAGATTACTTAATAAAGAAGAGTTTAGGCTCAAGGTGGAAAATCTATTTGTCATGGGTTGGTGGTCTGGTAGTCAAAAAGGCGGAATAAATCGTTGACACTCTATTGTAACATCTAAGCAGCTCGATTTATGTATTAGTATTAGAACTAGGAAAATTAAAAGTGGCTCGAAGGATTAATCGCAACACGGATTAGAAATTGTATAGTTACAATTTCATGATCTCGAATAATTCTGAACTTGACACTACATGACAATATATCATGTTAATTATTTCAAGCTCTCTGTAATGAAGTTCATCAGTCCCTGCAGCGCAGCAATCTTCCACAACGATAACATTAAAGCTCTCGTCAGCGAGGCTTCTTACAGTTGAAGAGACGCATTGGTCAGTAAATATGCCACATAGAACAACATTTTCTATGCCCATATTCTGAAGAATAAGTCTAAGATTAGTACCTGTTAGTGCACTGTCAGTGGTTTTAGTAACAACAATTTCATCTTTGATCGGTTTTAGTTCAGGAACAATCTGCGAGTCATTACTATCCTTAGGTAGCAGTAGGTAGTTCCAGCCAGGTTTCTTCTGACTGAGTGAGCGGTCACGGCCGTCTGGAAGCTGGCAGGCAATTCGTGCATGTATTACGTCAATATCATGCTGACGAAAACGTTTCTGTATATCCTGGGTAGTAGGGATGACAATCTCACGCATGCGCTTTTGAAATGGTGCCCATCGCTTATATTCAATCGGATCTTTTGAGGGTTGAATATATGTGTTTTGTATGTCGATCGTTAGTAGCGCAGTTTTATGGTATTCAAGGTTGAGGTCTTCAGGTTCAGGAGCGCCCTGGTAGTAGAAAGAGCGATAAGCATTTTTCCAGTTCATTGATATGCCTTAATGTAACTTATAGACAAAGAAGAGCCGAGCAAGGCTACCAGTCAATGTCAACTATGTGGAATTTTAGATCTATTTTCATATATCTGTTTATATTAAAGAGTCGTAATTTAATATGACGACACTATGGCCATAGAGAGTCAACTAAAAAAGTAAATATGGTGACTTGTCAAAACGCTTAATAGTGGCTCTGGTGTCGTGAAATCCTACATCTGCTCACGTGTGCTAAATGCATCTATAGTTGTTCGTTCGAAATAGTAGCATCATCAGTCTCAAATACGAAGTAATCGATCTAATAAATGCCTGTTATACAGTGACTTGTATATAGTGCAAAGTGCCACTCTAGAATGTCGGTTTTAGCTATATTGAGTGTTATAGTGGTTGGTTTTGGTAGTGTAGCAATAACTTCATCCAGGGTGGGGTATGTGTCAGTGGAAAGTCGCTTTGTATTACACATATACTATTTATGTCCAATTAGAATAGAATTAACTATGAAAAATATAATCTTACTGAAACGACAATTCCATCTGCCTTATCTGCTGACTGCCGTGATGCTACTCACTACACAGTCATTTGCTGAAGATAGTGCTGTAGAGCCGCTTACAGAAGATAGTGGAGAGAAGGCTACTCTTACGACACTTAGGGATCTTGTAAAACTACAGGCTAATCTCAAGAGTGATATTACAAGTCTCAGTAAGGAGGCCAATGCCTCATCGAATTCTGATGCAGATAAGAAACGATTGCTCAAAGAGTTGGAAAAACTAGAAAATGACCTCAAGACAACAGGCGCAAATCTTGAAAATATCGCAGCTGGTGTTGATCTAAGTACTCTTCGAGAACAGGAAGATATCAAATTCAACATACAGGAGGAGCTTTTTGCACTACTGAAACCAGCGCTTGATGAAATGAAGGAGATGACAGTACGTATTCGTCAGAAATCAGATCTGAAAGAGAAAATTGGATACTATTCTGAGAGGCTGGAAGTCGTAGACACAGCGCTTCACAATATTAATGAATTGCAACAACAAAGCGAATCAAAGAATCTGAAATCTGCACTTGAACAAATAGCAGAGAGGTGGAAGAAAAAACAGGCTTTTATGAAAAGTGAATTGCAGTCGGCACAATTCCAACTTGATAAATTGCTGGCTTCAGAGGCCTCGATTACTGAGGCATCCCAAAGTTACCTTAAATCTTTTTTTCAAAAACGTGGTCTCTATTTGACAGAGGCGTTGCTAACGGTAATTGCTATCATGTTACTGTCTCGTATCAGCTATAATACCATGCAGCGTTATATCCCAGGTTTTAGAAAAAAACACCGTAGCTTTAGAATTCGAATGCTGGAACTCGTGCATCGGTTTGTGACTATCCTGCTGGTTATCCTTGGTCCGATGATTGTCTTCTACCTGGTTGAAGACTGGGTATTATTCAGTTTAAGTATACTTCTGTTATTAGGTTTGGCTTGGACACTCAGACAAGCTGTTCCGAGATATTGGTATCAGGTTCAGCTTTTTCTCAATATAGGTTCAGTTCGAGAGGGTGAGCGAATAGAGATGGAGGGCATACCTTGGCTGGTTGAACAGATCAATGTCTATTCGACATTGATAAACCCGACAGCAGGCATCAGGCAGCGCGTACCTATCGATAATCTGGTTGGGTTGAAGTCGAGGCCTGGTCACCCAGATGAACCTTGGTTTCCATGCAGAAAAAATGATTGGGTTCTACTCAGTAGTGGCGTTCGAGGTAAGGTATCAGGAATTTCCCACGAAATGGTTCGCCTTATTGAACGGGGTGGGGCACAAGTTACTTATCAAATGTCTGATTTTCTGTCAGGTTCGCCAAGAAATTTGTCAAAAAATTTCCGCCTCAAAGAGATTATAGGGATAAGTTACAATTTACAACAACAGAGTACGTCAGTAATACCCCAAGCTCTTGAAAAACATATACAAAAATGTGTAGAAGAGGAGGGATATGGTGAGCATCTGTTAAACCTGCGTGTAGAGTTTGCGGCCGCTAACAGCTCCTCACTTGATCTGGTGGTAATCGCAGATTTCAGTGGAGAGTTGGGAGATCTATACAATCGCCTGAGACGTGCAATTCAGCGTTGGTGCGTTGATGCTTGCAGTAAAAACGGGTGGGAAATACCTTTCCCTCAAGTGTCTCTGAGTGGTGGTGTAAAGCATATTGAATAAGGTTAAATATAAGGGCTCTACTACTACTTATTATTAATCTCAACGATGAGAGAATTATATTCTTCATTTCTGGTTCAGGTTTCGTTCATCTAGGTGTAAGTATTATTGCCATACAACCTAGAAAAACGGAGTCTATGATGAAACATTCTGCCCCTATCACCTTAGTATTATTTGTTCTTCTTTTATTTGCCGGTTCAGCTTCTGCAAAGAGCAATGCCTATGATCAAGGATATCAAGCTGGATATGGTGATGGCTTGGAGGACGGCTATGTCAAAGCATACAAACGTAGTTATCGTGAAGGGTATAGAGATGGATCGAACACCTATCGAAGTATGCACAAAGATCAATCATTTTCAGAACGAGATTATATTCGTGGATACAAAGTAGGTTATGAAAATGGTTATCGTAAAGGAAGCAAAAAAGGTGATCGCCATGGTTATAATGATGGCTACGATGAGGGACGTATGGATACATTGAGAGATAAAATGAGAAAGAAAATGCGTCGCAAGCACTGTTACCATTCACATCGTACTTTCGGAAAATATCGTAACTATGAGTGTTACGACTAATGTTAAGATAAACAAATATCCCGAGCTGCTCGGGATATTTGTGTCTAAAAATAGATTAGATCTATTATAAATGAATATTATAGGCGGATAGGGTTATCTGAATGATTCATTTAGTGATTACTCTTCTAGCTGAGTTATTTAATCTGAATTATAAAATAGAAGGTTCTCTTGTTCTAAAGCAGCCTCAATCCTCTTCTTCATTTCACTTCTCGTTGCCTCAATAGAGTACTTGTCCTCTCGAACCATGGCTATCATACCTTTCAGGGATAGAAAAGAGGCTTTTCTTGTCACACTATTTGTGATGAAACCGGGAGCAAAGCCCCCAGGGTCTGAAAAGAGAGTAAAGGTTACTTTTGTATTATCGCGATCAACCATACGTAGATTCCAGCTACCTCTGAATTTATTCATCCATAGACGATTATCTCTCTTAATATCCAGCGGGTGATGGAGTGAGTTAGAGGCAACTTTTTGAAATTTAATGGTATATTCTCTGTTACTCAAATTTTCTTTTGTTGTAGCTTCTAATACTACATCACGATCACTACTGTTAAAGGGTGCGCCTTGAGCAAGGTATAAAACCATGGATGAGCCTTGCTCGTTCAATAGAGTGGCTTGTTTACATTCATGCATCCATTTTGGATATGAATCAACATCCTTCAATACTTGATATATCACTTCCACTGGGCTTTCAATAACTACTTCAGCACGTGATTCTATATACTTTGAGTTGAAAACATTTCGTTCATATCCGACTAACCCATTCTCCCTCTTGTACTCATTCCACGGATAATCCTGCTCACTATGTTTGTCTGCTTTTGCTGATACTGTGATAAGCAGTATTATTAAAAATAGTATGAAGTTCAATCCTGCTGGAGTAGGTTTTGTGTGAGTTTGCACTATCAATATTTCTCCTAAGTTATTGAATTCCCTTTTATCCTTAGGTGGTGTGTCCTCTCTGTCCTACAAAATAAAAAGACTATACTTAGTGTAAAATAACTTCTAAATTACCAATAATAAAGATAGAGCTAGTAATAGCAAAGGGTATTGCGCTAAGCAACAAAATAAGTATTAGAAAAACTGAGAAATCTGACCGTATAATAGCAAGAGTTGATAAACTTAAACCTACAAGACCAAGTGCTAGTGCAGCGAAGTAGTAGTTCCTAACGCACTCGGATAGGCATGTACGCGTTTCAAAGTATCCTGATAGTAGATTTGAAAATGTCATTCCCAGAAATGTCCAGGATGCAATTGCTGCTACGAGCGCTAGCGGAATAGTTGGATTCATGGCATTCACCGATCATGGTCATTTGTATTACAAATATTGATCTGACCGGGATTCTTTTCAACTCGGTATATCTTGTGGTATTTGATCGAGTTAACTTGCGAAATAGAAACTTCTCTTAATACCTCAAAAGCAGAATCATGGGTGGTTATAGACTAATCAATAACATTAACCCTTGTTTTGGATTCACTAATAATCCAGCTGATTGCAATACCAGCAGCTAAAAAGCTGTCATCAGTTATCAGCGGGCTATCCTCGAAGACGGCATTGCTCAGAGTGTCGTAACGTAGGAAAGCACCAACCCAAAATCTGTCATATCGTTTGGATAGTGACATCAGAAACTGGCTTCCGCTGTAGCCGCCATCTACCTCATAGGCAGGTCGACTGCTTGTGGCATACTCAGGTGCAACACCATAAAAGTAATCGTGCTGTCTTTCAGATCCATAGATAGGGCCTGCGATCACACCAAAATTCCAGCCTGGCATGGCGGGTAGGTCTGTGATGTCGAGGTTCAATTTCGGGGAGAATACCCAACCAACCGATTCTGGAGAGCGTTCGACAGTGAGTGCAGCGCGGGCAGGCAAACGTAGTTTGAGACTGCGTGTGCTAGCCTCATTCTGCCAGAGCTTGATGTCGACCTGAGGACCGAACTCGAAAGTTGTCTTGAGGTCCGGCATACCCTCCCGTGCATCTATATCATCACTGTTGGTAGGGGGAGAGGCCGAGAAACTAAGGGTCAAGTCCACTACCTCTGATTCAAACAGACTGCCTCGAATGCCATGGCGGTCAGCTTTAAAAAAGTCACCATGATAGACAAAGTAGGGTACAGGAAGCAGGAAGTTGTGTACCTTGTCTGAACCACGGTAGGCAGGGAAGCTCATTGCGCCTACGCCTATCCCAGCCTCCCAAAGTGGCTTCTCTTCGGCATAGGTAAGCATGGGAAAAAAGAGCGCAATGGCCAGAATAATGTAATAAATAGTCGTAAATTTCATGTGGCAATTCTAGAGGAAAGACGAAATTATAGCTTCACTTTGTTAGCCTGCCGGGTTCAGCTGGAATCGTGGTTCAGTGCTTTTGTATAGTGGACCGTTTTCCCGACAGCATGGACTATGCTACTCGAATGGCTGGTGAGGGGCTAGTGGACCATGTGCTAAATATAGAATCTGTACCATATGTGGTGATTGAGTTTAAACAATCAATACATTTGCTTGACATACATCATTGAAAAACGCCTCTCAGATCTAAAAGTTCTTCTATTTCAATCATTACTGATCTAAATCTAAGGATAAGGCCCCGGTATTTCGTTATTTAATGCCAGGAAAAATTCAATTCCGAAATCGAGCAGTGCTCGTTGAGAAAAACAGGAGATTCACTTATCGGAGCGTATAAAAACTATCGGTCATAGCAGTTATAGGAGAGATAGTAATGAGAATGCACCGGAGATCATTTCTTATCAGTACAGCGGCTGTGCTCAGCGTGGCCCTGTTTTTTCCAATATCATCGTTCGCAGCAAAGAGAATTGTCTTCAGTGGTGGACCAGCTGGTGGCACCTTCCAGGTGGTTGCCAATGCAATTCAGGTCTACGGGCCGGTGAAGAAAAACAAGGCGTTCAAGGTCAAAGCGCAATCTTCAGCCGGCTCTATAGAGAATCTGCGTAAAGTCGACAGGGGTAAGGCAGACTTTGGTGTTGTCTATTCAGGTCATGTCTATCTGGGTCGGAATGGTCAGCTTAAAAAAGATACCAAAAAGTATGAGAACGTACTGGCAGTCGCCTATCTGTATGGTGCACCTGCACAATTGGTAATCCGCAAGGGCTCCGGCATAAAAAGCGTCAGTGATCTTGTTGGCAGGAAGGTGGGTGTTGGTAATGCTGGTTCGGGTGCATATGCAAACTGCGAACTATTCTTTACTCATATGGGGGTTTGGGACAAGATTGAGCAGAATGCTCTTGGTTATAACGATGCAGCTGCAGCATTCGGCAATAATCAGCTTGATGCCTTCTGGCTTTTTACCGCCTTCCCGAGTGGTGCTGTAATCATGGCAGCCCAAACCAATGACATAGATCTGGTAAATGTAGGGCAGGATGCGCTGACAAGCGGCTTTTATGAAAAATATCCCTACTTTTCAACACTGACAATCCCCTCGGAAACCTATCGAGGTGTCGATTATGATACACCTTCATTTCAAGATTCCGCTCTATGGGTTGCCAATGCCAATCTATCTGACGAAGTAGTCTACGATCTACTATCTATGATCTACACCGAGCAGGGACTGGCTCATATGCGATCCCAGAAGAAGACATTCAAAGAGATGAAAATCGAGGATGGCCCGAAGGGAATAGTTACACCAATGCATCCTGGTGCGGTCAAGTTCTGGAAAGAGAAGGGCGTGCTATAGCGTCAACGGTGCGGGAGGATAGATTGTTATTCTCCCGTAGCCTCCGCCAGCTGGACTCGAAACATGCTCTACGAGAAATTACACAGAATAGAGAAGTGGCTTTTCGATCTGTTGGCACTGGTGTTGGTTCTCTTCTATTCATATTCCGCAGTGGTGGAGCCGGCTGCAACCCAGTATCACCGCGGCATCTACATCATCATAACCTATGTATTGGTATTCTTGATCTACCGCTCAAAAAACACCTTCGGACGTGTAATGGATTACGTTCTGATTCTTGCGTCAGTCGCCTCAATCGGTTACTGGATGCTGAACTTTCAGGATATCAACTATCGGGCTGGTGCTGAGACCGAAATAGATAAAGTATTTGCCATGGTTGGGGTTTTGCTAGGGATTGAATTAGCCCGCCGGGTGGTTGGTGTTGTTTTTGTCATCATCGGTTGTGTTATGTTGCTCTACGGTGTGTATGGTGATTACGCACCGGAACTTATCTCACATGCTGGCGATACTTTCCCTGACCTATGCACCAGCATTTTCTACAAGAGTGATGGTGTCTTCGGTATCATGGCGAATGTCCTTGCCACCTATATCTTGTTGTTTGTTCTGTTTGGCGCCTTTCTAGAGCGTAGTGGGGCGCAACGTTTCTTCATCGACTTTCCCCTGGCAGCAGTGGGCCACAAGATTGGTGGTCCGGCAAAGGTTGCTGTAATTGCCAGTGGTCTGTTCGGGTCTATATCAGGCAGCGCCATCGCCAACACGGTATCGACGGGCTCGTTTACTATTCCGATGATGAAGAAGGCGGGTTTCAGGCCCCACGTGGCGGGAGGGATAGAACCGGCAGCCTCCATCGGTGGCATGTTTATGCCACCGATCATGGGGGCAGGTGGCTTTATTATGGCAGAGCTGACCGGAGTGGCCTATTCCCATATCATGCTGGTTGCACTGTTTCCCGCTGTGATGTACTTCTTCAGTGTGTTTGTAATGGTGCACTATGAAGCCAAGCGATATCATATTGTTGGTCAACGGTCTGAGGTTAGGGCGACAGAGATCCTCAAGCGGGAGTGGTTCTATATTCTGCCGCTGGTGTTGATTACTATATTGATGTTGAGGGGTTACTCACCAGGGTATTCGGCCATTGTTGGCATTGGTACCTGCATCATCGTCAGCTGGTTCCGTAAGGAAACGCGGATCGATGTAAAAGGCTTTATTGAAGCCTCGCGCAAGGGTGCCGAGAACAGTTTGAAAATCGGTGCTACTGTGGGTGTAATTGGAATCATTATTGGTGTGCTCACATACAGCGGGCTGGTATTGACCTTTGCCGATATCGTGATTGAGTTGGCTGATGGGCGACTCTTTCTGACTATCCTGTTAATTGCGCTGGCCTCTTTGGTGCTTGGTATGGGGGTGCCAGTAACGGCGGCCTATCTGATAACCGCGGTTGTTGCAGTGCCGGCGTTGACACATCTTGGTGTGAACGAGATCGCAGCCCACATGATCGTCTATTGGCTTTCACAGGATTCAAATATCACACCTCCAGTCTGTATAGCTGCTTTTGCTGGTGCTACAATTGCCAAAGCCAATATGTGGCGAACCGCTTTTGCTTCATTCAAATTCGCAAAGTTTCTCTACTTGGGGCCGTTTCTTTTTGGTTATGTTCCAGAGTTTTCACTCAACGGTTCACCGCGGGATATAATAATAGTATTTGTGCTTATTTTAATCGGCACCTGGGCGTATGGTTGGCTATTGAGTGGAATCTGGTTGAAAGGCTTAAAGAATAAAAATACCTAATTTCTTCTTTACGTCAAGACAGCTATGAAAACACTGAGTGATGTAATCCAAATGTTCTATTGAGTGGGCATCGGATATCAAGAAGTGCAGACTATAAGGAAGAGTTTGAGCGCAAAGGTGTGACTATAGAGAGCTCTTATGAGGAGCTCGGAAAGGTGCTTTCAATCTTCTCAGAACGACTCTGAAAGCCCCTCTCCCTTTACGGGAGAGGGGAGTTTCTCTCTCTACCTATTTAAGATACTGATGACTTCTAAGTTTTTTCTAGCCGTCACCCTCTGCTTTTTCATGTCTCTATTCTCAATCAACAATAGAAACCAACAGCATTTAATCAGTTACAACCGTAATAGTTAAAGTAATGGGGTAGCAGTGATTTAATAACTATCATTATCTACATCCTTGTCCATACGGATTCGGTGAGCTTAAGTGGCCGTTATAGACCACTGATTAAGTTATACTGAAACTACTCAGCGACTTTCATTGTAGAGATCCTGAACTGTTTGTCCCGACCTTTTTTCAATGTGAAGTGCACTTGATCCCCTGCCTTGAATGCAGATAGATCGACACGCTTGGTCACCGCTAGATCCATGGTCATTGCTGGCCAGTTGAGAGACGGTATTGGTTGATGGGTAAGATTTACTGTTTTTTTCTCAACATTAACCTGATGAATGACACCCATACCCATGACCTGACTGGCATCGCTGCTCATCATTGAATGGTCATGCGCAGCATGACCCTCATGGTTGGCTGCAATTAGAGTTGTGTTGATCAGAGTTGTTGTGATCAGGAAAAAATAGAGTCCAATTGGCTTTTTCATATTAATACCTCTTAGGTTTGTTTCGATGCAATAGCATCCGCTTTGGAAGTGGGGGCTGTAGCTGGTAGGTGGCGAGACTCCCAGATCAGATAGATGACTGGAATCACAATCAGGGTCATTACTGTTGTACTTAACATTCCGCCCACCATAGGCAGGGCAATGCGCCGCATGACATCTGATCCGGGGCCTTCAGTAAAGAAGATTGGAAGAAGGCCTGCAATGATTACCGAAACAGTCATCAGTTTTGGACGTACACGCAGTACTGCCCCAGCCATGATGGCTGAAAATAGGGTTTTGTGATCGACCGGTGGCAGGTTCCTTACCTGCTGATCGATATAGATCAACATCACAACTGCAGTCTCAACAGCAATACCACCTAATGCGATAAAGCCCACTGCAACTGCAACAGAGAGGTTGTAACCGGCAAAATAGACAGCCCAGAGACCACCAACCAATCCGAAGGGCAGTGCAGTCATCACCATTACCGTGCGATCACTACGTCCGAAGTGAATCATCAGCAGTACCAGGATAATTGCTGCAGCAGCAGGAATGGCGATTTTAAGTCGCGTCCGAGCCTCCAGTATCTGCTCATATTGGCCGGACCAGGTAGTAGCATAACCGGGTGGAAGTGCTACTTGATCAGCAACACGCAGGCGCGCTTCGTCCACATACCCACCAATGTCCCGGCCGTCGATATCGACAAATACCCAACCGGTCAGCCGTGCATCTTCTGATTTAATCATTGGTGGTCCGGGTGCGTATTCAACTGTTGCCACTTCACCCAGGGGGATATGCATGCCGCCTGGTGTTGGCACCAGAATATCGGTAAGTTGGTGCATCGATTCCCGGAAGGGTCGGTCATATCGAAGCATGATGTTATAACGCTCACGTCCCTGAACACTCTCTGCAACCTTCATCCCGCCCAGTGCGGTCTGTATGATCGATTGAAATACGCCAAGGTCGATATTGCGCCTGGCGAGTTCATTCCGATTGGGGATGATCTCCAGATATTTGCCACCAGTCACCCGGTCGGCAAAGGCGCTGCGGGTACCCTCTACCTCCTTCACTACCCCCTCCACATCGAGGGCGATTCGACCGATTTCATCCAGATTAGGGCCTGAAATTTTTATCCCCACTGGTGTACGTATACCGGTTGAGATCATGTCCATACGTATCTTGATGGGATAACCCCAACTATTGACCAGCCCAGGGAACTTCACCCGTTCATCCAGCGTATCTGTCAGGTCGTCAATGTTCATACCTTGTCGCCACTGCTCTCTGGGTTTAAGTCGTATCCAGCTTTCGATCATTGAGATTGGCGCAGGGTCGGTTGCAGTATCTGCGCGACCAACTTTGCCAAACACCTGATCCACTTCAGGTATTGTGAGGATCAGTCGGTTGGTCTGAGCCAGAATCTCTTTTGCCTTGCTGATGGAGACGCCGGGGAGGGTAGTGGGCATATAGAGCAACTCACCCTCGTATAGAGCAGGCATGAACTCGGTACCCAGCTTAGTGTATGGATACCAGAGACTACCGATACCAATAGCTGCCATCAGCAGGGTGATCCAGCGCTGCTTCATGGAGAAGCGCAGAATAGGCTTATAGAATGCGACGAAAAAACGGTTGAGCGGATTTACCTCTTCCCGGTGTATTCTACCCCGAATCAACCAAAGCATCAGGATAGGCACAAGGGTTACCGAGAGAATGGAGGCGAAGGCCATGGCGTAGGTTTTTGTATAGGCCAAGGGTGAGAAGAGTCGATAACTCTCACCGGTAAGCGCAAACACAGGCAGGAAAGAGACAGTAATGATCAACAGACTGAAAAAGAGTCCGGGACCTACCTCTTTTGCAGACTGAAGCAGTGCTGCATTCCGGGCCTTGCTCCCTACTGAATCAGGCATGTCGCTCAGTTTACGATGGGCGTTCTCGACCATTACTATGGAGGCGTCCACCATTGCACCGATTGCGATGGCAATGCCTCCCAGGGACATAATGTTGGCTGTGATTCCCTGCGCTGCCATGATTGTAAAAGCACCCAGAACACCCAGAGGCAGGGTGACGATGGCGACAAATGCGGAGCGTACATGAAGCAGGAAAATGAGGCAGACCAGGGCTACCACAAGGCCCTCTTCCAAGAGCTTGTGGTTGAGATAATTCACCGCTCCCCGGATCAGGGGAGCCCGATCATAGACAGTGCGGATCTCCACCCCTTCGGGCAGGCCTTGTTGCAGGGTCTCGAGTCTCTTCTCCACGGCCTCGATGACATTCAAAGCGTTCTCACCAGAACGCATCACCACGATACCGCCGACTACTTCACCTTCACCATTCAGCTCGACGACGCCGCGGCGTAACTCCGGCCCCTCGATCACCCGCGCCACATCGGTCAGCAGAACCGGAGTGCCGTTTCTTGCCTGCACTACAACCTGCTGTAGATCCTGCAAAGAGGTAATGTAGCCACGGGATCGAATCATCAGTTCGGTCTCGGCCCGTTCCAGCACCCGGCCACCCACTTCCATACTGGCTGCTTTTACTGCCTCCCGTACCCGTATCAGAGGAATATCAAAGGCACGCAAGCGATTCGGGTCGATCAGCACTTGGTACTCCCGCACAAATCCCCCAACTGAAGCCACCTCTGAAACCCCCGGTACGGTGGCAAGTTCGAAGCGTAGAAACCAATCCTGCATTGCCCTGAGGTCAGCCAGATCGTGTTTGCCACTACGATCGAGCAATGCATATTGGTAGACCCACCCCACCCCTGTAGCATCAGGGCCAAGTCGTGGCGTGGCGCTTTGTGGTAGATCTTTCTGTACCGTCGCCAAGGCTTCAGCAACCCGGCTTCTGGCCCAGTAGTCATCTACGCCATCCTTAAAAATGACATACACAAAACTGGTGCCAAACATGGAAAAGCCCCGTACCGCTTCAGTTTTCGGTAACCCCAGCAGTGTGGCGGAGAGTGGGTAGGTCACCAGATCCTCGACGATTTGCGGTGCTTGACCGGCAAAATCTGTACGGATAATCACCTGGGTGTCTGACAGGTCGGGTATTGCATCCAGCGGGGTTCGTTCCAGTGCCAGTAGGCCTGCAACAGCCAGGGCAGCGGTAAAAATAAGAACGATCAGTTGATTTTGTACCGACCAGCCGATCACGTGGGCGACGAAGGATCGTGATGGATCCTTTCCTGCGATATCTTTGTGGTCATGCATGAGGAATAGCCTGTAATAGGTTGCGCGGCATCACTGCAGTAGTTCTCCCGCAGACTGACCATAGGGATTTAACGGCTGCCCAGCCATCTGCAACCAGAGTCGATCATCCGATTCATTGCGATAGAGTTGAACCCCCAGCTTCTGATAGTGCTCTTTTCGCCCGCTTACCACCCAGGGTTGTAGTTCGCTGACCAGTCTATTCAGTGCTTCAAGTAGAGCGCTCTCAGAGCGAGATTGCTGTGCCTCTTCAATTGCTCTGGATGCACCATCCAGGATCGGTCCCAGTCGGGTATCACCAAATTCGGCCCATAGCAGGTCACGAATCTCCCGTGCTGGTTGCAGTTGATCTGCAGTTACATCGTAACCATCCACCTGCGCCTCGTGGAGATAGAGGGCCGCATCGATAAGATGGTCCACCATTGCCAACTGATTCTGGCTCAAAGGTAATCCATCCAAAGTGAGTTTCAGGCGTTGAAGCTTCTGGAAGGATTCACGCAAGGCGCTCTCGGAGTCGATGAGAAACTGACCGGAAACCACGATCAGGTCACTGCTGTCGACCCCCTCCACCAGCTCTGTGAAGCCCCCGTTGCTCAATCCTGTACTGACTCTGCGCGGCTGAAACCTGCCCTCCCCAAGAGACACCACCAGATAGGATCCATCCTCTCCGATCAGCAGAGCACTATCGGCTATGGCTAGCCGCTGATCCATGCCAACCTCGAACAGCACATCGGCATAAGCACCAGGCCGAAGTTGACCATCTTCGTTGGACATCGCCAACCTGACTGTGCCGGTACGGCTATTGGAGTCTACTGTAGGGTGGATATAGTCAATACGACTCTCGATCACCCTGCCTGGAAGATTGGGAAGAATCACCTCTACCGGTGTATCGAATGTCACTTTTGCCAGGTCTTTCTCCGCTATCGCAGCATTAATCCAGACCGTTGAGTAGTCCTGCACAACTGCGAGTGTGTCTCCGGGCCGTACATAGGCTCCCTCTCTGACATTGAGATCACTCAGGGTGCCACCGGTTGAAGCGTAAAAAGGAACCCGTTCCACCAACTTTCGTTGCTTGCGCAGCCTTTGTATAAAGCTCTGGGAGACACCAAGTGCCTCCAGTCGGATAGCAGCGGAAGTTATGCGTTGCTCACTGTTTCTCTCCAGAGCACTGAGATAGTCTTGTTGTGCAGTAACCAGATCTGGACTGAAAAGACGATATAGAAGATCGCCTCGCTTTACCTTATCACCCACTGCTGTAACGCCGAGGGTCTCAACCCAACCGGGTACCCGGCTGGAGACCTCACTGCGTAGACGTTCATTCTCCGCCACCACCCCATAGGCTCTTATGCGGCTACCAAACCTGGTCATCTCTGCGTGGCTATAGCGTACCCCCATATTCTGGATCGTCTCCGGTGAAATGGTGACCACAGCCCGTCCGTTGGGCTGATCCCCACCCTCATCCAGAACCGGGCCACTCTGCAGCTGCACAAGATCCATACCGCAGATTGGACAGCTACCCATCTCTTCAGCGATATAGTGTGGATGCATAGGGCAGGTATATTGCTGTGACTTCTCCTGCGACTGAGCCAGAGTAAAAAACAGCAATAGAAAAATCGTAGCGATCTGCTTGACCGATAGACTTGATTTCATAACATCTCCTCCACAAGCAAGGCATTGATCCGTGCGGCAGCTATGGTCTGTTTGGTCTCTGCGCCGGCTAGATCCAGATCGAGTTCTGCAAGCTGCATTGCCGGACGTATCACCGATTCCAGGTCGATATCTCCCGCTTCATAGCGACGTCGGTTTGCAGCCTCCAACGCTTGCAGTCGACTCTGCCTCTCCCGCATAGCGTGTCTCAGTTCCACTGCAGTGTTGTAGTCTGCTAGTGCAGTTTCGTAGTCACTCCTGGCAAGGCGTAACTGTCGATCCTGTTGGGCCAATACCATGGTGACTCTGGCTTCTGCTGCTTTCAGTTTTGGTGTCTGATTGGTCGATGACCAAAGTGGTAGGCTGGCAGTGAACTTCAGGGTGAACCAGTCATCTCCGTCGAAGCTCTCTCCCGATTCTCTTTGTTGCCAGGCAGCACTGAAGGCGTAGTCGGGGTTGAATGCAGAACGACGCTCCTCTACCTGTGACTGAGCGACAGCCAGCTTGGCTATCGCAATCCTGACTTTGATCAGATCATCTGGATTACCTGACCACCTGCCTGGCTGGATCTGCGGTAGGGTTACTGTCGATGGCACTCTATCCACCAGTGATCGAAGTTCTGATCCCCATCGTCCAGCCTCACCGATCAGAGTCAGTTTTTTCTCTTCGATCTTGCTCTTCTGAACATCCAGTTCATCGAAGCGGCTGTAGACCGCCCCACCACCCGCCATCTCTCCTTTCAGCCACCGCTCAAGCTCGGACAATAGTGACAGCTGCTGATCCAGGGCTGCTTTTGAGTGGCTGATCCTGCGTTGTTGTGCAAGCGCCGTGATCAGCCGTTTACGAAGCTCTGCCATCACCATCTGACGCTCTATTTGAGCCAGAGTGCTACGAGCGAGATGAGTGCTGCGAAGCGCCTCTCTGCCTTTAAGACTGGGAATTGACTGTTTGAACTCCAGGCTACGGCTACTGGGTAAATAGCGATCAAAGCTGGTCGGCTCATTAACAGGTAAATTATTGAATCCAAATGTGAAATTAGGGTTTGGCAGAGACAATGCAGCATCGGCACTGGCCAGCCATTGCTGTTGTTCTGATGAAGAAACAAACAGGGCTGGGTGGTGCTGCAATCGAGTCAGTAGATCTGTAAATGCAGCATGCTGAGCATTTTCATCTGCATAGAGATGAGTAACTGCGAATAGCGCAACCATCAGTAACTGCAAATCCAGCATGCGGTTACATCTCCATGGAAACAGAGACAACATGGAACGTCTCCCATATAGAAAGATTCGGTCAGGTAAAGACCGAAAAAAAACGAGTAGGGCTTATACGAAGTAGGAGACTATAGGGGGGCGTAGCTCAACTGGCTGTTCTGACCGTGGAGGCGCAGGGAAGCTCGGCTCAGCAATATAAAGGACGTGGGAGACAGTAAGTGTGACTGCAGGAAGATCGAACTGCACGGTAAATCCACAGAAGACACAGTTCATGTTTTCGCAGTCAGCCAACTCAATTGCAGATTCAACTTCATGACAATGTGTATGTATCTGCTCGCTCATCTGGTTCATCACTTGATCATTAGTTGTACCACAACCATGAGACCAGGCCATCACTATGGGGGCCTGCAGCAGTAGTAGCGCTAAGAGCAGTACGCTGATTCTGTGTCTTTGCAGAGTCATAACTTTTGATAATGGACCATCATAAGAGTGGCGTCAATATTAAACATTTTCACTCACTGCAGTCCCATTAACTTTTAATCTCCTCAGAACAACTCTGAAAGCCCCTCTCCCTTTACGGGAGAGGGGTTGGGGAGAGGGTGTACGCGAAGCGTTTCATCTGGTTGAAAGATAAAACCGCATTGATCGTTCATATTTATCTTGCTGATTGTTGGAGAAAATAGGGTGTTCATTCTCCCCCTCTCCCCCGACCCCTCTCCCGCGAGGGGAGAGGGGGGGCGGTACAAACCGGTAACATCGTTTACAGATTAGACTGGGTAGATCGTTTACAGGTAGATAATGCATAGGTAAGGAGGAAAGACCTATGCGCTGGAAACGCGAGACCCCAATGGATAAAAAAATGATGTTAATAGGCGATTGGCTGAGTGGTGATTTCAGCAAGTCAGAGCTAGCGAGATATTACGGCGTCAGTCGACCAACAGTTCATAAATGGATCAGTCGATATGTGCAGGCAGGCACACTTCGGCCTCTCTTTTAAAAATCATATTGTTAGGGTTTCAAGCCTGCCCTTGCTCGGTGTTGCGGCTCTTGACAAGGGAACAACCATTGCCTGCACTCCAAGGGCACTTCCTGCGGGGCGCGAGCCGCGCCTTGATCAAGGGCAGGCTTGAAACCCTGAAGACAACATACTTAGTCGCCGGGTTAATAGTTTTACGGGGGTATTAATACCATCGCCGCGATTATTCGATGGGGCTGATCTATACTCGCTCGGAAAAGGAGGCTCAATCATGAACTACTCTATATTCATTTTATTGTCATTTGTTATATCTGCCACAAATCTGTTTGCAGCTGATATGTCGGGAGGGCGGGATCATCCTGAATTACCACGTGTGGCTGGTGCTGAGATACTTGGTTTCAGTTACAGCGAATACGACTCCGCAAACTTTCTGAAAGCTGAAGGTAAGAAAAAAATAGCAGTAGAGAATCCGGAAGGAAAACGAACCCGTATCCTCTATTTGGCAAAGGCTGGAGATACACCGTTGATGGTGCAGAAAAATTATAATACTGCCCTATCTGATTTGGGAAAAGCCAAAGAAATATATAGTTGTAAAAAAAAGAAGTGCAACAAGCATATACTTTCGACAACGCTATGGTCGCGGGATAGTATGATTCCAACTGAGGGGGTTAAACAACCGTTTTACTTGTTGGCGTTCTCACATAATTATAATTCTCCAGCCTATCGTTACAGTGAAGTGGTGACGGAAAATTCACGATATCATGTTGGTGTGTTTACTGCTGTTCTCGCTGAGAACAATGCAAATAAGAAATATAGAAAACGTACTGTGATACTGGTTGAAATACTGGAGGCCGGCAACTTCGAAGCGACATTGGAGTTTGTGGATGCTTCTGCTATGCAGCAACAATTTCAGGAGTCCGGGCATATTGCCTTATATGGCATCCAATTTGACCATGACAAAGCAACTTTACGACCTGAGTCAAAGGAGACCTTGGCGGAGATAGTTAAAGCACTTGAATCTGATTCTTCTCTGCAACTATATGTAGTCGGTCACACCGATGATGTCGGTAGCCTGAGTTACAACCAGAATCTCTCCTTGAAACGTGCCAATAGTGTTGTCAAAGCACTGGTTGCTGCTGGTATTAATCAAAATCGACTCACAGCAATAGGTGTTGGGCCGGTTGCACCGGTCAGCAGTCATGCAGCTGAGACTGGTCGAGCAAAAAACCGTCGGGTTGAGCTGGTTAAGCGCACAGTAGCAGATTGAGGTTTTGATAAGATGTTTGTGCTGTTATGTTCAGGTTTCTGTATGCCACACCCACCCAGGGGTGTGGATTATGAAGTTAGGATTAAAGTTCCTTGGTCAGTGACCGACTACAGACTAGATAGCCAAAAAAATAATAGGTGGCAAAGTGCATCTGGAAGAACTATTGGTACTGCTCGTCGAGCCATCAATCACCCAGCAACGGGTTATACGGCGACAACTCTCTGAACTGGGTATAGAGCATATAATAACGGTAAACACTGGGGAGGAAGCGCTGCAGGCTATGCGAATTGAACACCCAGACCTTGCCATCAGCACACTCTATCTTTCTGATATGACAGGCACCGATCTGGTGCACGCCATGCGTAATGATTCCGAGCTGGTAGAAATGGCTTTCATGCTCATATCAAGTGAGACCCGTTTTCGTTATCTAGACCCGATTCGGCAGGCGGGTGCAGTAGCTATTTTGCCGAAACCGTTCCAGTTGGCCGAACTTCGTATTGCGATGAACTCAGTAGTGGAATTTATTGATCCCACACAACTTGATTTGGATAACTTCTGTCCTGAGGATCTCAAGGTTCTTGTAGTGGATGACAGCAGTATGGCACGTAAGCACATCAGCCGGATACTCAATGCTCTGGGAATTGAGCAAATCACTGAGGCGAGAGATGGTCAGGAGGCGGTAGAGATAATCGCTAATAACTACTTGGATCTGGTGGTAACGGATTACAATATGCCGAACATGGATGGCAAGGAGTTGGTTGACCACATCCGAACTGCCAGCAACCAGGCCTCTATCCCGGTATTGATGGTAACCAGCGAAGAGAATGAAAGTCGCTTGGCTGCGGTTCAGCAGGCGGGTGTCTCTGCAATCTGCGATAAACCCTTCGAAGCCAGTGTGGTGCGGGATCTGGTTCAGAAGGCTTTGTCAGAGACCTAGTGGGGCATCCCTATAGGTAGTAGTATCATTTTCAATATTACTCTGTTTTGGTTCATCATGTTGTTGATTTACTCTATAATTGCACCCTGAGAATAGGCTGGAATTATTATGAAGTCACCTGTGGATAATCTACTTAAAGCGCATCGGGATTTAACCCACTCAGAAATGAAGAAAGTTGTTTCGCATGTTCAACGTGAGAGTGGGGAGTGGATGCTCAATACTTTGTTGATTGAGGGCACTGACGTGCCTTTCAAATATAAAAGGAAGAAACTGTATAAAAGTCTAGCAGGTCAACGAGTCAACCTGACTTACTACTCCGATAAGGAGAGTGTCGCTGGAATAGATATGGATGTTATGAGGGTTGTGCGAATCAAAGTATCATGACATTGGGTACCCTCGTTTGCCGATAGTGTAAAATGTCTATAGCAGTAAACAGGCCTATGCCGTTGTATATAAATAAATTTGTTTCTCAGTTCAACTCCAAATCATAGTTTCCAAATCTTAGATGTACTCATTCTGCTTAGGGATGTGTTCCTCTCTACCTCCTATGTCTATACATAGATTTCCACCTGAGTTGTTAATGCAAGAATAATCTGCTGGAATGTTCTGCCTCAGTATCGAAATAAGGGCATAGGCACTGCTTTGCTTTTACGATTGGAACAGTTCCTGTTTGCGAAGGGTACACAAGTCCTTAGCCACTCTATTCGCACTGATTTGCCTTCATATCTTGTAGTGGAAAATATACTGACTAGAGGTGGTTGGTCTGCTAATGAAACATTGCGATATTATAAAGTAACAAGAAACAGTTTTATCGAGCTCGCATGGTTTGCACAGGTGAAGGCTCGAAAGGGTTACTCTATATTTTCCTGGAACAAGTTACTGCCAATTGATAAAGAGCAGATACTGAAAAGACAAAATTCCAAAGAGTGGTTCCCAAAAGAGCTGGCACCATTTCAGCAAGAGTCGTCCATAGAGTGGTCAAACAGTCTCGGATTACGCTTCTATGATGAAGTTGTTGGCTGGTTGATCACTCATAGGGTAGCAGAAGATGTCATACAATATACATCACTATTTGTAGCTCAAGAACACAGAACTCTAGCTACAGGTATTTTGCTGATCATTGAGTCTGTGCGACGTCATCAAGAAACTGATGTTAGTCGTGCGATATTTCAAGTCCGTTCATATAATCGGGACATGTTAAAATTAATAAATCGCAGATTCAGCAGCATTATTTCAGTAAGTGCACAATGCATACTATTTAAACAGATGAATGCTGATACTAAAACCACCTGCATAGATAATACGGATATATTATTGAAACACCAGAATGCAGAAATGTATCGTCCATCTACCTATTCTAGACTATCCGGATTTGCAAAGAATTTAACTGTATGTATATCGTTAACAGCTGCGTTTGGTTGTAATAGAGTCACTGATTATTTAAGGAGCCGGGTTAATAGAATCTGTTACTCTCTCGCAGGGAGACCCGATGAGTAGAGAACCTGATTATGTAGATAGTGGACGCTATCCCCCAGGATGACAGATCTGTCATTCCAAACACCTGTCGAACGATTGCTATCGCTGTTTTGATTTACCACGAATTGATCTACGAGTTCTATGCCGGGGGTATCTCCCAAATTTACATCAAAAATGTATAGACCGGTATGAGTCCAGCCCCAACTTCAAAGCAACTGGATTCTATACTCATAGATAGCGTAGTGATATTTCACCCTACAAAATCTTTATGAGAATATTCTGACGAGTGTCCGATGATTTGTATTTACCTTTCATAGATCAGCAACTCTACATCCGCTGCCACCTGGCGAAGAGGAATTGATACTGAGGAGAGGTCTAGCAATCGGTTAGAGCCTGCATATCAGGTAAAAGGATTACAGCCTTAACGCTATGCTGATGGGTAGCGAATAAACAGCTGACAATCTGCCCCGGAAAACCATAGGCCCTGTCTGGGTTCCAGTGTCGCTAGCACCTTGCTGCGATACTCCTGCCGCTTTTCACTCTCCTATACGGTTAAATGCCTAATGAGGTAAGTATGTGCCATATCTCTATACTGTTTGATTGTAATGGGTTATCTCAACAACCATCATTTTCTTATGAGATTATCTGATAAAAACAGAAGTTGTAAGCAGTCAATTTTCGACTGAAAGCGATATACTTTGATACAGGATTTATAATTGTTTTTTTCAGTCGAACAATAAAAACATAGCAAGCTTTAGTTATGACTCGCACTGTTTTGATGGTTAGCTCTGCTGCGGTTATTAATCCTTGCTGTGATGATTCTATAACTGAGTTTTCAAATTTCTTCCTGTATCTGAAGGTGTTTTTCGGATGCCACCCCTGATTGAGAGAATTTTATGAGTGATCAACCTGCAGTAACTGTTTCCAATCGTCTGAGACTTTTAGGTTTTTCCCTGACCGTGTTTCTATCCTCTGCCGCACTTCTGGTGCTTGAGATACTGGCCGGCCGGTTGTTGGCACCGCATATCGGAGTGTCACTCTACACCTGGACATCAATCATTGGGGTTATCCTCGCAGGTTTGTCGCTCGGTAACTGGCTTGGTGGGGTTTGGGCTGACCGGGGTGCCGACGGTCGGGTGGCAGGTGTCGCCATGGCGATGGCGGGTATCTATGCCATGCTCGCTCTGCCATTCATGGATATCCTAGGCAGTTTACTGAACTCGCAACAGGTAGGTCTGCTCGGATCAAGTTTTGTTTTTGCCTTCGCCCTGTTTGCGCCACCCGCTGTGGCTATTGGTGTTGTGACACCACTGCTTACAACCCGTGCTCTCGATATAGATCCCAGGGCAGGGCATGTGGTCGGGAGAGCCAGTATTTCTGTATCCGCGTGGTCGATCGCAGTAGTGATGCTCCATTTGGTCAGGCCCGCGGGGTGGTGCTTGATCACCTGCTTCACGGCATCAATCATGAAAGCGATCCGAGAGTCATCATCGCCCCCTATGTCCATGCCATTGATGAGATTGTCTATCAACACTTCAATCAAGGTTATGAGGATGGACTCGATTGGTTCTTCCTTGGCGGTGGTAGCTATACTCACCCCCGTGCTGTACAGGCGCTGAGTCCGGGATCTTCCATAACTGTAGCAGAGCTCGATCCGATGGTGACTCTGACTGCGGTGGAGAAGCTATACCTGGAGCCGGAGGCAATGCGCATCCTGCATGAAGATGGACGTCGTGCACTTACTGCTGAATCCAGCAAGTTTGATGTCATAGTCGGTGATGTCTTTCACGATGTTGCTATCCCCGAGCATATGGTGACGTTTGAGTTTGCCAAGATCGTGCGTCAGCGACTAAAACCCGACGGCATCTATATGATGAATATCGTTGATGCGTTTCCCGACCCTCGTCTTGTCCGTGCCATCACCAAAACCCTGAGAGAGGTGTTCACCCATGTAGACCTATGGATGGAGGGTGTTCCCGAAGCCGAACGGGTAACCTTCGTGTTGAGTGCAACCAATAGTGAGCGACCGGCTGAGATCGTCCGGGCACGATTCGGCTTTGAGCGAACCTGGTATCGCGTTACGGAAAATTTGATGGCGTTGGGAAAACCGCTTGATGAGTTACCAGTGATTACCGATGACTATGCTCCGGTTGAACGTTTGATCGCGGGACTTTTGCTCGGGGGGAGGGGTTGAGATATTTCCTTCACCTGAAGGGGTCGGAGTCGAGAGCTACCATAGCGTGAGTCATCTCGAAACAACACAAGTGTATTTCTCTAGCAGACCAGTCCGTTCTTGCTTCGACTCCGGCACCGGAGATGAAGAAAACCGCTCAGATCTCTAGCATTAACCCCTCTTGTGCCAATTCGAACTGGGGGTCTCCATCCCTGCCCACGCCATGGGTCTTCTTGGCTTCGTTGAATACCGCGTCCAGATCGGTATCGCTACGAGTAGGTTCGTGATGGGTGAGAAATACCCGTTTCACTCCAGCTTCGCGTGCTGCCTCGATACTGGAGGCAAAGGTGCCGTGACCCCAGCCTTTGCGTTTGGGATACTCGGCATCGGTATAGGCAGTATCAATCACCAGAACATCGGCACCGCGGAAAAAATCCAGCACGCGGCTCCGTTGCTCATCTACCATCTGTTGGTAATCGGCATACTCCGCGTCATCCGGATTATAAATGTTGTATGGCCATTCGTGGTCACCGGTAAAGATAAATACCTTGCCGCCGCATTCCATGCGATAGCCGAAGTTCAGCACCGGGTGGTTTAACAGCATGCAACGCACATTGACCCCGCCGACCAGCACATCCTGACCCTCTTGCATATCCAGGTAGGCCATGCGGGCGTTGAGTTCGGCCTCACGCACCGGAAAATAAGCATATTCCATTTGTCGGGACAGCACCTCACCAATGCCCCGCTGGGTGATGGGGTCGGCAGCGCCGTGGATAGTGACTTCGTTACCCGCTACGAAAATGGGTAAAAACAGGGGCAAGCCCTGAATGTGATCCCAGTGGGTATGGGTGATAAAGATATGGGCCTTGAGGGGGAACTCGGGAATCAGCACCTGACCCAGAGGGAAAATGCCCGTTCCGCTATCCAGAATCAGCAGTTCATTATCGTCTCCACGCACCTCAATACAGGTGGTATTGCCCCCATAATGAACGGTCTTGGGTCCGGGTGATGGGATGGAACCCCTTACACCCCAAAATTTAAAACGCACGCGGTATATCCTTTTCCAGTGATGAAAAACAGGGGCCTTGCACCCATTCAAAACCAAGCATCATGTAAACACCATAAACCATCAATTAAAGTTGTGTGAACAAACGGGCCTTTTCCATTTCTCCACTGAGATCTCCCAGAGCAGACATCAGGCCAGATAAATCACTGCCAAACCGTTCAGATACCGAGGGTGGAAAATCCGCAATCAGATGATTGCCTGCATCACCAAAGCCAAGGGATCGCACGATCTGGTTGGCGGCAAACACTGCTTCGCACATACCGTCGTTGGCTTCTTCAGCCCCAAGTTCTGGGTGATGGTGGTGATGAATAGCATGTGCCAAAGCGGGGGGTAATTTCCAGGCCTCAGCCAAGCGTCCACCAATCTCATCGTGACTGATCCCTTGGGTCTCCCTCTCTACCTCATGTAAGCTGCGTTCTTGCTCAGCGGCATGATCCAGACAGAGGCGGAACTCCTCTGGTTTGAACTGAGCCAGCACCACTTTACCAAAATCGTGTAGTAATCCAGCAACAAAGAAATCTGTGGCATCTTTATCCGCCACACCCAAGTGTGTTGCCAGCAACTTGGCCACCGAAGCCACACCCAGTGAATGGGTCAAAAACTGATTCATGTCGAAGCCTGCCTTATTGCTCTTGGGTAACATGCCAATGGCAGCAATAGAGAGGGCCAGATTTTTGATGGTGTTGATCCCCACGTAAACAACGCCATGTTTGATGGAGTTGATGGGGCGTGATAGACCAAAATAGGCTGAATTGACCAGTTTCAGCACCTTCATGGTCATTACCGGGTCATGCTCAATGACCTGAACCAAGGCTTTGGGGGCACACTCGGGTCGAGAAGCCAGGTCCAGCACCTTGGTCACCCCCTGAGGAAAAGCGGGCATGCGCTCGACTAAGCCGGGTACCTCTTCTGCATTAATCGCCATAAGCCTCGCCCACCCATAATAAAAGTCTAACTCTACCGCCTTTGCCGGCAGCGTCAAGCCAGGGGCAGCAGAGGAGGAAAAGAGGTTATACTGCCCCTCTGCTGTCCGATTAACTTTCAATCTTCTCAGAACAACTCTGAAAGCCCCTCTCCCTTTACGGGAGAGGGGTTGGGGAGAGGGTGTACGCGAAGCGTTTCATGTGGTTGAAAAAAACTGCACTGATCGTTCATATTTATCTTGCTGATTGTTTGGGAAAAATAGGGTGTTCATTCTCCCCCTCTCCGCCGGTTCCTCTTCCGCGAGGGGAGAGGGGAGTTTCTCACTCCACTATTTAGGATACTTTTGACGATTTAGACACGAAAGGAGCGTTAAAATGAAATTTGTCAGGATCTTTTTCTTACTATTGGTTTCGTCTGTATCAACTGTTGTTATGGCATTACCGACGGCAAGGATAACCATTAAAGTAATGGATGAATCAGGTCTGCCCGTTGAAGAGGCCAAAGCAGGTTTGGTTCTGGAAGTCGCTAAAAAAGGGGGAGAGGGCTGGGGGACGAATACATCCTGGGTTTCAGGATTAACAGATGCTGATGGCTTATTTACTGGAGAAGGAGAAACTGCTGGTTACGTGGGCTTATCTGTAAAAAAGGATGGGTATTATGATGTCAGTAGTCATTTCAATGGTTTTACAGATACATCAGGATTTTTGGGGTTTAAAAAATACAAACCCTGGAATCCAACAGTTGAGCTTGTTTTAAAAAAGAAACTCAATCCTATCGCAATGTACGCTCACCCACTAAATGTTGTTGAAAGAGGTGCGAAACCTGAAATTCCAATGCTAGGAAGGTTCGTTGGTTTTGATCTGGTAGTTGGTGACTGGGTCGCACCATATGGGTTAGGGGTTGATAAAGATTTTTTAATTAAGGTAGATGTCAATCGAGCAGTATCATTTCAGGATCACGATGTGATTTTAACAATTCAATTTCCAAACGAGGGAGATGGGTTGATTCAATATTTTCCTGATACCAGCAAAGGGAAATCTGCATTACGACTACCCTATCATGCCCCCAGCAGTGGTTACCTCCCTGAATTCACGCGACGATATGAAAATAAACCAGGGACTAGAAGAGTTGGTGAAAGTGGCGATCCTGAATATGATAAAAATTATTTTTTCCGTATCAGGACTCAACTTGATAAACAGGGAAATGTTATAAGTGGGCGCTATGGGAAGATACATGGATCAATCAACTTATATAATTATTCACTAAGGCGAAAACAAAATAATCCATTTGTTGCCTTTAATTACTACCTTAATCCTAATGATAATGATACGAATATTGAATTTGATCCAGGAAAAAACCTGTTTATAAACCTGCAAGAGCAACAAAAAGTCCGAGACCCATAAAGATCACTGTCAAAGTTAATTTCTGTGAATAACTGAGCAAAAAGTATAAGCAATAATTGGAATATCTATAGTTGTTTATGAAAACCACGGAAGCTTTCTCTGCTTTTACTTGTTGTTTTATATGGTTTTTGTTGCACGACGAATGATGGGTATCCCGGTTTTGTTTGGTTTGTTTTAGGAGGTCTTAAAAAGAATCATTATGAAAGCCATTGTCTATCACAACTACGGCTCACCCGATGTTCTTAGGTTAGAAGAGATCCAAAAGCCAGTACCTGGTGGCGATGAAGTCTTAGTGAAAGTTCATGCCGTCTCAATAAATTCATGGGACTGGGATATGTTAACAGGTAAGCCATTAGAGTATCGCTTTTTAAGTGGCCTTTTAAAACCAAAAAGCACGATGATTCATGGGTGTGACATAGCAGGTAGAGTCGAAGCGGTCGGTGAAAAAGTAAAACATTTTCATGTTGGAGATGAAGTGTTAGGTGATTTATCAGAGGGTGGTTGGGGCGCTTTCGCTGAATATGCCTGTGCTTGTGAAAATGAATTAATTCTTAAACCATCGAGTATGACGTTCGAGGAAGCTGCATGCTTGTCTCATGGAGGCAACCTTGCTGTACAGGGCCTTATTGATTTTGGAAAGATTGCATCAGGACAAACAGTTCTGATTAATGGAGGGGGTGGCAGTACAGGTACATTAGCTATTCAGATTGCTAAATCGTTCGATGTTGAACTAACAGCTGTTGACCACGCAGAGAAATTAGATACTATGCGATCACTTGGCGCTGACCATCTGGTTGATTACACAAAAGAAGATTTTACAAAAAATGGTCAGAAATATGATCTGATCTTTGATGTCAAAACTACTCGTTCTGTTTTTGATTATAAACGAGCATTACATCCAGGGGGTACCTATGTGACAGTCGGAGGAAAAACATCACGAATCCTTCAACTATTGATATTCAAAGCACTGTCTAAGAGCTGTAAAATGCATATGGTAGGCTATAAAGCAAACAAGGATTTGAAATATTTAGTAGAGTTGTTTGAAGGCGGTAAGCTAAAGCCTGTTATCGATAAATGTTTTCCTCTCGAACATAGTGCAGATGCTTTCCGGTATTTTGGAGAAGGACTTTTCAAAGGTAAAATAGTAATAACCTTGTAAAAAAATCGATGTCGACCATTCAATGAAACAGCCTGGTTCCGTAGGTACAAGGTGCCGACAAGTCAGAAGCTTAACCAGCTGCTGCATGCCATCGCTCACCCAGGAAAAAGCAGGGAAAACGGGGCAGTAAAATTTCAGTACAAAAACCCTGTCACCAGTGATCATGATAGAGCCTCTCCATTGCTACTATAAATGAGGTAACTGGAAGCTACTGGTTATGGTCAATCTCTTTGGTCAACGGAGCGGCAGGGTCGCACCCTATATTTTTGCAAAGAGATAGTCGGGGGAGTGAAAAACCAGGCAGTGGCGCAGAGCGCCACAACCTGCCTGCAATTGCAGGTAGAGAGGAGATTAGGAGACACCTCTTTAAGTGTTATAAAACGGGTGTTTTAAAGCACGATCCATTTGTTGTGATAACTTCTCTTTCCATTGATCTATTGTCTTTGTGGTCAACTGGATCTGACCACATATCGGACATTCGTATCTGGACTGTTCGGTATGTCCTTCCTGAAGGGTCTCTAGCTCAGCCATAAGTGACGCACAGTGTGAACAATGCATGCTAGTGGTCTCCGAAAAATGAACGGCAATGTCTACCTCGATCGGATTCCTGTATCGAGTAAGGCTGGCCTTGAGCTCCGGTTGGGGCCGGAACAGTGTTGGGGCTTGAGTCCATCAGTCCCATTTCAACGCGCCACCGGCTTGATATTCGGTGACTCGTGTTTCAAAAAAGTTTTTCTCTTTCCTTAAATTTGCCTGTTCGTCGAGCCAGGGTAGGGTGGCTTCCGCACCAGGGAAGGGTTCCTCGATACCGAGCTGTCTGGCGCGGCGGTTGGCGGTGAAGCGGAATTGGCCGATATGGTCTTCTTTGGAGTAGCCCAGGATCGGATCGCGCAGGATGTAGCTGGCGTAACCGATCTCTGCCGCTTCGGCTTCGTCCCACATTTCGCGCAGGGCTTGTGGGTCGAGGGTGAGGTTCTCTTCAATGATGATCTGTTTGACGACGCGGATGCCGAAGGAGGCATGCATCACCTCATCACGCATGATGTATTGCAGCTGTTCGGCGGTGCCTTTCATCAGGCCACGGCGTTGCAGGGCGAAGATCGGGCTGAAGCCGTTGTAGAACCAGCAGCCTTCGAAGATGGCGGCAAAGTAGATGTAGGCCATGACGAAGTTCTGCAACTCCTTGGGATCATGCAGATCGATATCGGCGCGCATGATCGAGGAGAGGCGGCGGTTGGTGATCTGGATCTTTTTGTTGATCTCAGGCACGACCCGGTAACGGTTGTAGATCTCACCCTGATCGAGACCGATGGTCTCGATGCAGTGTTGGTAGGTCCAGGTATGCAGCGACTCTTCGTAGACCTGACGGGCCTGGTATATCTGTAACTCTGGTGCGGACATCTTCTCCATTACCGCCAGGCCGATGTTACGCATCGCCAGAATATCTGAGGTAGTCAGGTAGGAGAGTACATTCTCGTAGACGTGACGCTCTTCCAGGGTCAGTTTGTGCTGATAGTCGTGGACATCCTGGGCCATGTTGATGTCCAGCGGTGTCCAGTGGTTTTTGTTGGCGTTGAGGAAATACTCCCAGGCCCAGGGGTATTTGAACGGGGCCAGCTGGTTGATGTCGGTCATGCCATTGATGACTCGTTTGTCATCCGGGTTGACCGGTTCCATCACCGTGGTGTTGTACTCTTCAGCCTGTTCTTCCACCTGCAGTGCCTGCACTGCCTCTTCCACCACATGAGGGTGAGCCGGTTGGGTTTCAGTCGCAGGCACAGGTGTGGTCTTCACCGGTGCGGGTTTGGCGAGTGGATCGTCCCAGTTCAGCATATTGTGTTCCTCTCTCTATTCTTGATCACTTGGTGGTTCTATTGGCAGGCTTCGCAGTCCGGGTCGAGGATGGAGCAGGCCTTGGGGGCTTCTCCACTGTTGTTACCGACCAGGTCGACACCGCCGCTGCTGCTGCCCTGCTGGACTGAGGTCTTCTCTGCACCGGTGGCGCCGATGGAGCGCAGGTAGTAGGTGGTTTTGAGTCCACGTACCCAGGCAAGTTTGTAGAGGTTGTCTAGTTTTTTGCCTGAGGGTTCTGCCATGTAGAGGTTGAGTGACTGGCCCTGGTCGATCCATTTCTGGCGACGGGAACCGGCCTCGACCAACCAGCGTGGGTCGATCTCAAAGGCGGTTGCGTAGATTGCTTTGATCTCGTCTGGAATGCGGGCGATAGGTTGTAGTGAGCCATCGTAGTATTTGAGATCGTTGATCATCACATCGTCCCACAGGCCGAGCTTTTTCAGATCGTGGACCATGTAAGGGTTGACCACCGTGAACTCACCAGAGAGGTTCGATTTAACGAACAGATTCTGGTAAGTCGGCTCGATGGACTGACTGACACCACAGATGTTGGAGATGGTGGCAGTGGGGGCGATGGCCATGGTGTTGGAGTTGCGCATACCCTGTTTGCGTACTTTTTCTCGCAGGGTTGCCCAGTCCAGGGTGTGGCTCTCATTGACCTGCAGATAGTCGCCACGCTCAGCCTTTAACAGCTTGAGGGAGTCGATGGGCAGGATGCCCTGGCTCCACAGGGAGCCCTCATAGGTGGAGTAGCGTCCCCGCTCTTCAGCCAGGTCAGATGAGGCCTGGATGGCGTAGTAGCTGACTGCTTCCATGGCCTGGTCGGCGAAATCCAGGGCCTCTTCCGAGGTGTAGGCGAGACGCTGTTTGTAGAGTGAATCCTGAAAACCCATGATGCCGAGTCCTACAGGACGATGGCGCAGGTTTGAGTTACGTGCCTGGGGTACGCTGTAGTAGTTGTAGTCGATGACATTGTCGAGCATGCGCATCGCGGTGGTCACAGTCTTTTCCAGTTTCTCCTGGTCGAGACCCTGCTCAGTGGTGTGAGCAGTGAGGTTGACTGAGCCCAGGTTGCATACTGCGATCTCCTGATCATTGGTGTGCAGGGTGATCTCGGTACAGAGATTGGAGCTGTGTACAACCCCCATGTGCTGGTTGGTATAGCGCAGGTTGCAGGGGTCCTTGAAGGTGATCCAGGGATGGCCGGTTTCGAACAGCAGGCCGAGCATTTTGCGCCATAAGTCGAGGGCGTTGACTGTCTTATAGATACCCAGTTCGCCACGAGCCGCTTTCTCTTCGTAGGCAACGTAGGCCTGTTCGAAAGCCTTGCCGGTGAGGTCGTGCAGATCCGGGGTCTCATTGGGTGAGAAGAGGGTCCACTCTTTCTCTTCAGCGACACGTTGCATGAACAGATCTGGAATCCAGTTGGCGGTGTTCATGTCATGGGTACGGCGACGTTCGTCACCGGTGTTCTTGCGCAGCTCCAGAAACTCTTCGATGTCGATGTGCCAGGTCTCCAGGTAAGCACAGACTGCACCTTTGCGTTTGCCACCCTGGTTGACCGCCACTGCGGTGTCGTTGGCTACCTTGAGGAAAGGAACCACGCCCTGGGATTTGCCATTGGTACCTTTGATGTGAGCGCCGAGGCCACGTACTCGTGTCCAGTCGTTGCCCAAACCGCCGGCAAACTTGGAGAGCAGGGCGTTATCTTTGACGCTGCTGTAGATGCCGTCGAGGTCGTCGGGTACGGTGGTCAGGTAGCAGCTGGAGAGCTGTGGACGCAGGGTGCCGGAGTTGAACAGGGTTGGGGTAGAACTCATGAAATCGAAAGAGGAGAGCAGGTTGTAGAACTCAATGGCTCTGGTTTCTCTGTCGATCTCATTGATTGCCAGACCCATGGCGACACGCATGAAGAAAGCCTGAGGCAGCTCAAAGCGAATGCCATCTTCGCTATGGATGAAATAGCGGTCGTATAGTGTCTGCAGGCCCAGATAGGTGAATTGCAGGTCACGATCAGGTTGCATGGCGTTGATCAGTCGGTCCAGGTCATATTGGCCCAGACGACCGTCGAGCAGTTCCAGCTCTTCAGCCTGTTTGATGTAACGCTTGAAATAGTCGCCGTAGCATCCGGCCATGTCGGCCTGTGTATTGACCTGGGTGTTGATGCCGAGAAAGTTGAGTGCTTCACAGCGCAGTATGTCGAGCAGCAGCCGTGCGGCGACCTGAGAGTAGTTAGGCTCCTGATCGATCAGCGTGCGGGCACTCATCACCAGTGTCTGGGATACATCGTTCTCTTTTACGCCATCGAAAAGATTACGGCAGGCATCCTGCAGGATGCGTTTTGCATCCACCTCTTCGAGTCCGTTGCAGGCTTCATTAACCAACGCATTCAGACGCTCAACATCCAGTGGCCGTTGAGTGCCGTCATTCAGGGTGACGTTGACCCGGTGCTCTTCGGGAATGCCTTCGGTCTCGGCGCGCTTGGCGGCCTCTTCCTGTCTTTTCAGATTCTGACGTTCGCGATAGAGCACATAAGCGCGGGCCGCTTTATGTTCTCCGGAACGCATCAGACATAGCTCAACCTGATCCTGGATATCTTCGATGTGCACTGTGCCGCTGTCCGCCATACGACGGGTCAAGGCACTGACAACCTGCTCAGTCAGATCTCGGACGGTATCATGGACACGACTTGAAGCCGCGGCGTTGCCACCCTCAACAGCGAGAAAGGCTTTGGTCATAGCAACGTTGATCTTGCTCGGATCGAAGTTGGTAACCTTGCCGTTACGGCGAATGACTTGAATGCCATTGCTAGGATTGGCCTGGGTCTGTTTTGCTGGTTCCAGCATCTCAGGCGGTTGGGTCGCTGCAACGGAAACGTCGCTATCGGCTACTGGTGTCGCCATGTCTTCTCCTAAATTCTTTTCGTTGACGGTCATCGTCGAGCGGGATGTCCGCGCCGAGGCCTGCACTTAATGATGTGGTGGTTATTCTGTTTGGTCGTCTTTAGCTGGCCAAGTATTGCCAGTCCGTTTTTTTCCTGGGCCTTAAGCCCTGGTGCCGGTTGTTATTCCCGGTCTTTATGGCCAGTTGTTGAAAAACTGGAGAGAATCCGTCTTTCAAAACCAGTAAACACAATATATATCCTATCTGGCGGATGTCAACCACAACATGTTGTGCATTAACTTGTGGAAAAGGGTTCTCTATCTGTGTGCTGTTTGTGGATAACTTCTGGATAATTAGGTGCTTTTTGCGGTAAATCATTGGCTTATGTGGTTGTTTTATTTTTAGCCCCAAGGGGGGGTGAAAGATCTACAATTACTATTCAGTTGCTGTCGCTCCATTGAAATGCCCTGATGTAAGGAATTTCCTTCCTGCTGGTGCTTGTCTCAAGTTTGCCCCGGCCAGTCACGAGCTGCAAAAAATGGGAGATTATTCCTGCCTGTTCAGCTGCTTGGCCTATAAAACTATTGGCATAACACGACAGAATGCGTATGGTTGGGTTCTGGGCTAACCCCCGGAATAATAATTAATTAACCGAAGATGAGGAGTTGTTTCGATGCTGGTAAGCGAAATAATGTCAAAATCACCGAAAACGGTGACTCCAGACACGAAGCTGCTGGAGGTTGTCTCACTGATGTGCCTGTTTCGTTATAGTGGTCTTCCAGTGGAGGAAGATGGCAAGCTAGCCGGGATAATCGCTGAGAAGGATGTGTTGCACAGGATGTTTCCTACGCTTGAGGAGGTTATGGATGGTATCTCCGCACCCGATTACGACAACATGATGATGCAGTATAAAGATGTCGTAAACCTGAAGGTATCCGATGTGATGTCTTCAAATGTCCTTACAGTCAGTCCCGATATGCATATTCTTAAAGCCGCTACCGTGATGGTACGCCACAAGTTCCGCAGAATTCCCGTTGCGGATGGTGGGCAACTGTTGGGTATGCTGAGTCTGGGTGATATTCACAAAGCGATATTTCAGAGCAATCTGGCCAATAATATGTGCCAGTCGTAAACAGAGAATACGCTGGCTATCTAATTTTTTGCCAGCTCGTACATATCATAAACCCGAGTCATCACTGGCTCGGGTTTTTTTGTTATTAGGCTAATAGAAGTAGTTGGAAAGCCAGTGTCGCCAATAGGAGCGCAGCTGATTTTGTCGTTCATCTGCTTCAAAAAGATGTGACAAAAACAATAGCGTAGGGTGGGGCCATGCCCCACCAGATAACCTATGGAAGATAGACGTCACTTTGTCCTGGCATCGAGCTTTTTGGTGGGGCATGGCCCCACCCTACGAGTTGTGATGTGGGTGGGTTAAAAGATATGGTGATGTGGGTGGGTTAGAAGATATGTAGTGTTTTGTGGTTGGTTTAGATAGCTTGTGGAAGATAGACGTCACTTTGTCCTGGCATCGAGCTTTTTGGTGGGGCATGGCCCCACCCTACAAGTTGTGAAGGGGGGTAAAATAAAATGCCGACTAATTTGTCGGCATAAAGTCTAAATTACCTGTCTCTTATCGACACAGGTTTATTGTTATTTTTATCCGGCTAAAATTCTCCGGTCGCACCTGCAACCATGACATCCAACATTGCCTGGTTGACTCGAATTGCAATCTCAGTCAAATCAGGTGGCAGCAGTTCACTGTTGATCAGCATGTCGAGATTGAGCATCATCAGCCAGAGTTGTCCTTTTTTATCCTCTACCATGGCAATACGGCAGGGCATATAGGCAGCATAGATTGGGTCGTGCATGATCATTTGCCTCGCATCCTCTGGATTACAGAACTGGAAGATGTCGAGATAGGGGGTCTTCAGTCCACGTGCCTCAAGCTCTTTTGAGACTTGCTGACGGGCGACGAATTTGAGATTGATCTCAGTCGCTCTGGACATCAGTGCCTGTATCGCATCCTCTCTACTCACACCATCCTTGATGCTCATCTGCACCACAGTCTGCTTGATGTCTGTAATATTGATTTCCGGCTGCTCTGCTGCTGTAGATGCAGATAGAAAAGCCAGATTGATCAGAAGTGCAAGTCCCGCGGCCTTGAGTAATTTCATAGGGTTCTCCCAAATGTTTTCGTTATATTTAGTGTTGACGAGATGTCCAATTACTTCATGTTATTGGGTGCCATCGAAGAGACATAGGAGAGAAGTGCTTCGATCTCTTTGTCTGAAAGGTTATCGAAGGTGTCGTCTTCAGGATCATCGTCGTGTACCCGTTTGTCCCACTGAAACATCTTGATCTGGCGGAATAGGTAACGGGGATATTGCAGAGCCAGGGCTGGGATGCCTTTGCGGGATTTGCCCATACCGTTTTTGCGATGACAACTTTTACAATCCCCCTCGTAAAGTTCTCTACCAAGAGCCGTATCTCCTTTCCATAGAGGGATATGATTCAATACCGGGTTTATCTTATCAAGGTTGATACTTTCATAGTAGGCCGCGATGTCGTCGATATCATCTTCGCTCAATGAGTGTAGGGATGAGGTAATCACCATTCTGGGATTAATGCGGTCTTCTTTGATATAGGCCTCGATCTGTTTGATCATATACCCGGCAGGTGTTCCTGCCAGGCGAGGTGAGGCTGGTCCTGGTGTCCCCTGGCCATAGTATCCATGGCAAAGTGCGCAGCTTCTTGCTTGACGTTGTCCGTTTTCCAGGTCGAAAGCCTGGATCGTCATAGGGGTGGAGAGAATTAGGAGTAAGGGTAAGAATAGCCTGTTCATACTATCGGCACCTGTTTTGTGAATGATCGTTATTATTAACCCGGCGGCCAAATAGTTTAATTTCAGCCGCAGTGAGTCTGCTCGCACTCTTAATTTATGAAGCTTGTTGAAAATTGTTGCAGCAGCATTTTTGTGGCTTGCTGCAAGCGGGATTACTGCATCTCTTTATTGTTATCGAATCGTCTGGGGCTTCTAACGTGCCCTTGCTTGGTGATGCGGCTTTTGACAAGAGAATAGCTCTTCTCTGCAAGCCACCTCATGATCAAAAACATGCCTTTAGCCCTGAAATTAAACTATTTGGTCACCAGGTAAATAGTTGGTGGGAATTGCTCGGCAAATTCAGAGTATTCTATCCTGACTCTAGTTGAATAATTTCCTGGTTTAAAGTGTGTTAATAGTAAAAAATTCAGTCTTCTTATTCGTTATTAGATGACTATTGGCACCTATACTGTCGATCATGTTGTTTTCTTTATTGTGCAGCGGCATATGCCTCGCTATATTAAACACTGAGGTGTTTAAAATAAGCGCATCGATGCATATAAAAAGTTTATCATCACATTAAAGAACCTATGATTTAAGTCTGGTTCGAACCATGACTTGTTCAAACGTTCCTTGAATAGCTACAGTTTGATATGCATTGCGTTGGCTGGTGGTTGGATCTACCCGGTGAGATGCCACGCAAGCGATATTGAATTCAGGAGTTTCAATGAGAAAGTCTATTTTGGCAGCTTTGTTTATTGGCTTGTTGTCATCGGCCCACTGTGTGGCTGAACCTTCAGATGATGCGATGCGGGAGTATGAAGAGGCTTTGAATCTTACTCCCAGCATGGAGAATGGTAAAAAGGTCTACCGCATCTGTGCTGTCTGCCATACCCCTGAAGGATGGGGGCTCGAAAGTGGTGCCTATCCCCAGGTTGCCGGTCAATTACCTACTGTTTTAGTCAAACAACTGGCGGATATCCGTGCTAGAAATAGAGATAACCCAACCATGTTGCCATTTACTTCTCCGCAGCTTCTTGGTGGTGCACAGGAGATTGCAGATGTGGCTGCCTATATCTCTAAGTTACCCATGAGTCCACACAATGGTATAGGACCGGGTAACGACCTTATGCTGGGTGAGCGGCTCTATAAGGACAACTGCACTGAGTGTCATGGTGATAATGGGGAGGGCATACTGGACGATCATATTCCTGCGATATACGGTCAACACTACCGTTACCTGCTGCGTCAGTTTGAATGGATAAAGAGTGAGAGACGTAGAAATGCGGATAAGAAGATGGTCAAGCAGATACATGGCTTCAGCCATCGGGATATCCGCGCGGTGTTGGATTATGTTTCGCGCATTAAGCCACCGAAAGAGAAGCTGGCAGAACCGGGCTGGAGAAATCCGGATTTCCCAAAATTTGCACGGCCTGCAAATCTACATTCAGGGGCGGGCTACAGCATCGATCAGCGTCCTCCACGTCCTATGAGGCCAGCAAGGCCATAGTAGACCATAGGGATCACCTTCCAGGGCAGGGGTGGTTTAAAGAGATAAAAAAAGCGGGGCATTGCCCCGCTTTTTTTTGAATCAATCCATGATCCTCAGTAGGCTTACATGAAAATATCGTTGGTGATATTAGTAAACCAGCTGTGTGCATAGGCCACTTCACGTGCCCGCATTTCAGGTGTTGCATCGGTTGGAGTAAGACCACCAGAAACCTTGGTGATTTTAGATCCATCCTCAGCCAGCTTGTATACAGCCGCAACTGAGATGCCCCACTCTTTGCCTACGATGGAATAACAGGTATTCACATAAGCTGGAGTGCCCAGTTCCTGGCCATTCAGAAGTGCAGCGACACTTGCTGCGCAAACCTTGGCTTCTGAGTTTGCCGCATAGCCTGACTTAGGCATGCCTTTGGCAATAGAAGCGTCACCAATCACGTGAATGTTCTTGTGCATGGTGGATTCAAAGGTGTGCAGGTTGATTGGGCACCAGCCACTGTCATTGGTCAAACCGGCTGCAAAGGCGATCTTGCCTGCTTTCTGGTTTGGAATGACATTCAGGACGTCAGCCTTGATGGTGTCATCAAAACCGGTGGTGACACTCATTGAGCCTGCATCAACCTTGACTACTGCGTTATCGTTTGAGCCTTGGGCACTGCCACGCCACTCAATCATAGAGTTGTCGGTCTCATAGCCGTAGAGCGCTTTCCAACCCTGAGTAAAGAGCCCCATTTTGGAGAACTTAGGCTTAGGATCAAGAATCACGATCTTGGACTTAGGCTTGTGCTGCTTCAGATAGTGAGCAATCTGTGAAGCGCGCTCATAAGGCCCAGGAGGGCAGCGGAATGGATTGCCAGGAGGCGCAATCACAACGGTACCGCCGTCTTTCATCGCTTCAAGCTGTTTGCGCAGTGTTACGGTCTGAGAGCCGGCTTTCCAGGCGTGTGGAATGGTCTCAGCAACTTTAGCGTCATAGCCTTCCAGGGTTTCCCACTTGAAGTCGATGCCAGGGGCAACGATACAACGGTCATAGTTAAAGCTTTGACCGCCAGCAGTTGTGACAGTTTGGGCCTTTGCGTCGATTGCAGTTACTACGTCGTGAACCACTTTGACGCCATGTTTGCCAAGACCGGAGTAACCGAACTTGATGGAGTCAATGCTGCGGTCACCGCCCAGTACTTCGTTGGACAAGTAGCAGGTATAGTAGTGTTTATTTGCTTCGATCAAGGTGACTTCGATGGTAGGGTCAGCCATACGCAGATATTTCGCTGCGGTTGCGCCACCTGTACCACCACCGACGACTACGACTTTCTTGGAAGCGCCGAGGGCAATGTAGGGTGTTCCCATCATGCCAACAGCTGTAGCTGCACCTGCGCCTTTAACAAATCCTCTTCGGGTAATCTTCATATTCCTCATTCCCCTTATTTTTTGCCTTGGGCGTAGAAGTGGAGTAGGGCATCGATACCATCGTTACCCTCTTTTTTCAGCAGTTGATTGACCTTTTTCTTCATCTTCTTGGTCATTTCACGATCACCGGCTTTGAAATCGGCCATGGTGTAGTGAAGATAAGGGGTCAACTGGCCCATCAGAATGCCAGAGTCATCTTCTGCAGAGGTGCCGTTGTCGGCATGACACTTTTCACAATACTTGTCATGCAGCTTAGCGCCTTTTTTCGCTTTATCAGCGTCGAAAGATTGTTTGGCCATTACGAAGGGCTGTTTACTGAAGTATTCGCCCATGGCTTTAATTTCATCTTCGCTGTATCCCTTGGCGATACGGGTCATGATGGTGGATTTAATCTCAGCATCTTTAAAGCCTTGCATGACTTCTTCGAAGTAGACTGCGGACATTCCGCCAATGCTTGGTGTTGCCGGCCCAGCACTTGCGCCATGGGTGCCATGGCAGCCAGCACAGGTGTTCGCCAGCATGGTGGCACTGGCGCCCGACATTAGGGGTTTTTCATCAGCAGCGAAAGCCACAGATGATGCACTGAGTACCAGCGCCCCGATCAAGGCCCTCTTTAGATTGTTGTACGCCATGTTACCTCCTTTGGTATTTAAACAGGCTTACACTAGTTTATAACAGGAGACATAACTGGCCCTGTTACACGAACCGGAGCAGCATAGTGACTGATCCTGTTGCCTAAGCTTGAGGGGAAACTTTTTTACTCAATTTTATGTTGTCATCAGATGACAACATGCTGTGTCTCCACCCGAGCTATGCTCTTTTATTTCAGAAGGCCTGACAGTTTGCTGTGTTTCTTTTTTGCCGCAATATCTGCTGCGGTGTGGCCTTCATTATCTTTATTCGTTTTATCTGCATTGTGCTGTAGCAACAGCTTTGTAATCTCTTCAGATCCAGTGCGAGCCGCTTCCATAAGCGGCGTGACGCCATCAATATCTGCCAGATTGACATCGGCTCCGGCTTTCAGCAGCAGCTCTACTGTCTCAAGTTCGTTCTGACCTACTGCCCAGACGAGCGCTGTTGCGCCATCATTGTCTTGTGCGTTGATGTCAGGATTGTAGTCCAATAAAGCTTGTACCGTATCCACATGTCCTGCATCTGCAGCCAGAATTAGTGCGGTAGAACCGTTTTTATCCTTGCTGTTCAGATCTGAATGGTGCTTGGCAAGCATTCTTGTTGTTTCGATATGGCCTTTCATTGCCGCCATCATGATGGCATTTTGGCCATGCTTATCTGAAGCCTTTGGATCTGCACCCTTGAATAGCAACTGCTCTACCATGTCGGTAATGCCGTAGCGGGATGCAATCATCAGGGAATCCCAGCCAGCCCGTGTACGATCGTGAAGATTGGCTCCTCGTTCAAGTAACATGGCTGTGAGTGCCGGATGACCATTTTCTGCAGCGAAGGTCAGTGCCGTACAGCCCGCAACGGTGCGCGCATTGACATTGGCGCCTCGGCTCAGTAGCAGTACTACAGTCTCGAAGTTATTGCTCTCTACGGCAATCATCAAAGCGCTCTTGCCAAACTTGTTTGCGCTATCCACTGAAACGCCCTTATCCAGAAGATGGGTGATGGTTTCCACATCACCGACATCCGCTGCAAGCCGCAGTTCCCTCTCATCCTCGGTAGTTGAAGCCATCAGCGCAGTGCTAAGCAGCAGGGTGAGCGTGGCAATTAACAGTCTGGTTTTTTTCATGGATTATCTACATACCTGGTGAATATCGGTTGTGACAGATAATGACAGTCATGGTGTATCGGGCTCTTCTGGCTCGTCGGGCTCTTCATGAGCTATACCAGCGTGACAGTCGATGCAGGCCTTGCCTTCATCCATGGCCTTTGGGTGACGTTTACGAGCGCTTCGATCCTGTTCACTGAGATCCATGTTCTCGAATTCGTGGCATGAGCGGCACTCTCTGGAATCAGAGGCTCGCATCTTGTCCCAGACACGGTTGGCCATGTCCCAGCGATGGGCTTCATACTTCTCTTTGGTGTCGATGGTGCCCATGATCTCATGGTAGACATCCTTGGCGGCCATTACTTTTGCGATCATTTTAGGAATGAAAGGCTTAGGAACATGGCAGTCGGAACAAGTTGCCTGTACGCCTGAGGCATTCTTGTAGTGAAGTGACTCTTTATACTCTTCGAGATTGACCTTCATGGAGTGACATGAGGTGCAGAATTCCATTTCATTGGTATAGGTCAGGCCCATGCTGAATAGCCCGGAAAAGGCTATACCTGCAATGAAAATTATGCCTACCAGGATTAAAGATATTTTTCCCGCGGACTGTTTGGCAGCGCGCTCTCTGAACATACTCCACCCTCGATTTCGGAAAAGTAGTCTCTTTTCCTTATGTCGTTTACTTATTATCCCCTCAAATGTTCCCTATAGGATGGGGTATTTTTTTCTTGACTGTCGGATGTTACGTCAAGTCGATAATCAATGCAAAAAGACTATGTAAACAAAATCATATGAAATTATTAGTAGAAACTAATGAGGTAACTTGAAATTGCTTTCATCTGTATGACAATCATTGGGCCGACAGGTTTGCCATACATGATCGATATTACCTAATAGTTTGAGTCTTTTGATCAGCAGCTTTTGTTTGTCAGGGGCTGAATTGATCGGGTGAAGCGTGGTTCTTAGCTGGTGGGGTGTGCTGCTTGAAACCAGTATCTGGGCAGACTGCCATGGGGATTTACCGCTACTGGGTACCCTGGTGATGGTGTGATACTCCTCTTCAAGAGCTTTGATGTCGAGACCCACCCAGTCCAGATAGGGTAACAACTTTGCTAATCGTATCGGGTAGATTCCTGCGGTATGCAGGCCGATCAAATAACCCATCTTTTTTACACTTTTTACTGCATCGAAAAGAGCTGACTGTAAGGTAGGTTCTCCGCCGCTGAATACAACGGCATCCAGCAATCCTCTGCGCTGATCGAGAAATGCCACTATTTCACCCCAGGGGATAAGTGGGGCGCCATTGCTGGGTATGAGTTCAGGATTATGGCAGTAGTCGCAATGCAGTGGACAGCCCTGACAGTAGATTACCGCTGACAGTTGATCAGGATAGTCGATCATGGTCATGGGGGTCAGCCCCCCCACCCTGAGGGGTGAGGGGGTGGTGGGGGTATTCACTATGCTTTCTGCTCACTGACCTCGGAATGCGGTTCCCGATAGCATAGACGCTCAGCCTGTTCTGCCTGTTTCCCAGGGTTGAATGCTGAGATAGGTCGGTGGTAACCCATCACACGGGTCCAGACTTCACAGCGGGTGCGCTCTTCATCTCTTAACTCAGTGGATTGAGTCATCTGCTTGCTCCTTTTGCTTCTGTTGTATCAATAGATCATCACATTGGGGGCAGAATTCGTGCTCGCCACTGAGATAGCCATGCACCGGACAGATGGAGAAGGTCGGGGTGATGGTCAGATAGGGGATGCGAAAATTAGCCAATGACCGCCTCACCAGTTTTTTACAGGCCTCAGTACTGCTGATCTGTTCGTTCATGAATAGATGCAGCACCGTGCCGCCGGTGTATTTACGCTGCAGTGATTCCTGATGTTGCAGAGCAGCAAATGGGTCGTCGGTATATCCTACCGGCAATTGCGATGAGTTGGTGTAGTAAGGTTTGTTCTGAGTTCCGGCTTGCAGAATGTCGGGAAATTTTTTCTGATCGAGCCGGGCAAATCGGTAGGTTGCACCTTCAGCCGGAGTCGCTTCCAGATTATAAAGATGCCCAGTCTCTTCCTGAAAGGCCACCATTTGTTGACGAATCCGCTCGAGAAAACGCTCCGCCAGGGCTTTGCCGTCAGCGTCAGTGATGTCGAATCTGTCTCGGCTGAAATTGCGGATCATCTCATTCACTCCATTGATCCCTATGGTCGAGAAGTGGTTGCGTAGCGTACCCAGGTATCTTTTTGTGTAGGGAAACAGGCCCGCATCCATATGACGCTGAATAACCTTTCTTTTTATTTCCAGGCTATTGCGAGCCAGTCTAAGTAGTTCGTCAGTGCGTTTCAGTAAGGCTGTTTCGTTCTCTGTAAATTGAAATCCCAGGCGGGCGCAGTTAAGTGTCACCACACCAAGAGAGCCGGTTTGCTCAGCTGAACCAAATAGACCGTTGCCCCGTTTTAATAGTTCGCGCAGGTCGAGTTGCAGGCGGCAGCACATCGATCTGACCATATTCGGGCTAAGTTCCGAATTAAGAAAATTCTGGAAATAGGGTAGTCCATATTTCGCGGTCATCTTAAACAGTCTTGTGGCGTTTTCACTCTCCCAGGGAAAGTCCGGTGTGATGTTGTAGGTTGGAATCGGAAAAGTGAATACTCTGCCTTTGGCGTCCCCTGTTGTCATTACTTCGATATAGGCGCGATTGATGAGATCCATTTCAGCCTGCAGTTCGCCATAACAGAAGGGCATTTCGATGCCACCGATCAGTGGAACCTGCTGACGCAGATCCTCCGGGCAGACCCAGTCAAAGGTGAGGTTGGTGAAGGGTGTTTGGGTGCCCCAGCGAGAGGGTACATTGAGGTTATATATCAGTTCCTGAATTGCCTGTTTTACCTGGCTGTAGTCGAGTTGATCCTTTCTTACAAAAGGGGCCATATAGGTATCAAATGAACTGAATGCCTGAGCACCGGCCCACTCATTTTGTAAGGTGCCGAGAAAGTTAACAATCTGGCCTATGGCGCTGGAGATATGTTTTGGGGGGGAGGACTCAACCTTTCCTGGTACACCATTCAGTCCCTCATGCAATAAGGTGCGCAGGGACCATCCTGCACAATACCCAGCCAGCATATCCAGATCATGGATATGCAGTGCCCCTTCTCGATGGGCTTCACCAATCTCCGGTGGGTAGACATGGTTGAGCCAATAGTTGGCAATCATCTTACCGGAGGCATTTAATATCAGTCCGCCCAATGAGTAGCCTTGGTTGGCATTGGCTGAGACTCGCCAGTCCGATCGCTGTAGATACTCATTTACCGAGTCCGCGACATCCAGTAGCGTGCGGCGATCCTGGCGCAGCTTTTTGTGCTGCTCCCGATAGACAATATAAGCTCGGGCGGTTTGCAGATGGTTGGCGCTGATCAACACCTGTTCAACCACATCCTGGATGCGTTCAATACTGGGGGTTCTCTCCCGATACCCGGTGTGGGTGAGCACTTTGATTACATGGGCGGTAAGCAGCTCTGCCTCGTCATTGTCGAACTCCCCACTGGCCTCACCGGCCATGAGGATGGCGTTGTGGATCTTGAGCGGATCGAAATCAGCCTTACTGCCATCACGTTTGAAAATCCTGGTGGGCGTAGAGAGTGGCTGTCGAGACAGGGTGGCTGACATCTTGGGTTCTCCTCCCATTGTTATTGATTTCACTCAACATATTGTTAGTAACAATTAATTGAAGCACTATATGTTGTGTTTTCAAGGGTAAGTGTTGACTTGGATCAACTGTCGGAGAAATTGAGCTGCGAATAATCTATTCGAAGAGAATGGGTGCGGCCTTGCCGCACCAGTCAGTCTGTTTGTCTCGAGCAGATGGGTGGCTAAAGTGGAGTTGGATGGAACGGCAGGGTTTCACTCAACTTGCTATAATCCGTCGGCGACGAAGGGGTTGGTCTGGCGCTCTTCGCCAAATGTGGAATCTGGTCCATGGCCTGGTATGAATCGCACATCATCCCCCAGAGGCCACAACCGCTCTTTTATAGAGCGCAGTAGGGTGTTGTGGTCGCCCCGCGGAAAATCTGTTCTGCCTATAGAGCCCTTGAATAGTACGTCACCCACCTGAGCCAGCCGGCTGTCGCGGTGAAAAAAGATGACATGGCCGGGTGTATGGCCTGGGCAGTGGATCACCTCCAGTCTCTCATCACCGATTGTTACCTCATCGCCCTGTTCCAGCCATTTGTCCGGGGTACAATTCCTGGCATCCCCAAAGCCGAACATACTGGCTTGTTGCTGCATATTTTCGAGCCAGAAGGCATCTTCCTGATTGGGGCCGATGATTGGTACCTCTAGTCTTTCAGCCAGCTCCACTGCGCCACCGGCATGGTCAAGGTGTCCATGGGTGAGCAGGATCATTTCAGGTTTCAGCTCGAGATCGTTAAGTTGCTCAATGATCAGCTCACTATCCCCGCCTGGATCGATGATCGCAGCAGATCGCGTGTTTTCGCACCAGAATATTGTGCAGTTTTGTTGGAAAGGGGTTACGGGGATTACTTTATAGTGCATTAGCTGATTTTGCTCAGAAGTGTTTCAAGTTGAGATGCGTTTTTGGCGCCCAGGAGAATATCGTCGATGAAGCCATCTTTTACCAGAATTAATGTTGGTGTAGCACGTACTTTATACGCTCTCGCCGCTTCTGGATCACGCTTAACATCAATCTTGCTGATATTGTCATGACGCTCTGACAGTTCGTCGATCACAGGCGTCATTGTTTTGCAGGGAGGGCAGTTATCACTATAGAAGTAGATCAACTGATCCTTTGCTTGCTGGCCATCAGTCGCTACTTTTTGACCGATCTGGCGCTTTGCCGAGAGGTAGGTGAGCAGGGGGACCAGAATAAGATAACTGGCTATCAGCAGTAATATGATCATCACCCAGGACATCAGAATCCCTCCAGGACTGTTTTCAATATTAGGCTATCCTATAACCCATTTTTGGGGCCGATTCGATTAGTGTTACCAGGCCCTGGTTCTATGTTCAGGCTTCGGTAAAAACCTACAGTTTAATTCTAAGGCAGGTTTTATAAAATTTAACTGATTGGCATGCCCCATATAGCCTATTATGGGGCGAGCATATTATTACTATTAACCCTGAAGACAACATACTTAATCGCCGGGTTAATAACCAGAACAGAGACATAGCGATAGATCCTATGGAGCAGACAACACTATTTATTGTGGTTGGGGGATTATTAGTCCTCACCCTGGTGCTGGCAAGTATTATCCAGCGCTATAACGACTTCGTGGAAGAGCGTAACCAGAAGGTTCAGCGTATCCTTAACCGGGTAACTGAGATCGAGGCCTTGATTCAACGTATTCCAGGGCTGCCTGTGCCTGTGGAGGTTGAAACCTTGCTGCGTCAGGATATTTTGGTTCGTCTGCAGGCGCTGAAGCAGATGCATCACAAGTACGAGGGTATCAATCAGATGATTCAGGCCGCAGAGCAGGCCGTGGGAGAGGTCAAGGCTCAGCCTCAGGATACCCATCTGGATGCCCTGCGTCTGGAACAGTTTTCGCGTCTGTTGAAAGAGGTGGATTGGCTGCTCAAAGAGCGCCGGTTACTCACGCCAATGACCGATGAGTATAGGGATCGGTTGATTGCAGCACTCGATTTCAGGCACGCCGAATCTCTCTATCACCACCATATCAAGCAGGCAGAGCGATTGGAGAAGGAGCAGCAACTGCACCAGGCTCATTGGCACTGCAGTCAATTGAAGACTCTGGTAGAACCGTTAGTCCAAAACAACCAGCAAGCAGCTGAGTGGATTAAAGAGATTCGACGTGTTTGCGAGAAGATAACGAAAAGTTTGCGAGGCTCAGCTTAGTCGGATTGCTCTTTTTCGATATATCCGTTGACTGGTTCTGTGATGCGATGGCTCTCATCCAGCCACTCCCCAAGGTCGATCAGACGGCAGCGATCGCTGCAAAAGGGCTTCCATTTTGAAGAGTCTGCCCAGATGACCTCTTTGCCACAGTTGGGGCAAGGCACTGTTGTCGGTGCTTTTCTTTTCATTAGAAGATGCAGGTGGTGAGTTGAAAAGGGATATCCTGCTTGGACTGAGTAGGCTTGCCGCTATCGGTAGTCTCCAGAAAGCGAATGCTGAAACGGTGCTTATTGCCACTGATCTCTGTGAAGACATCGGTCTGTCTCGGCAGACCCACTCTGACCATCTGTGCTGGTGATGAAGGTTCCAGGGTTTTCTGGAAAAAACCTTGTAGCGCTCTCTCTTCACTGGGCAGGTTGCTGCCACGAACCAGGTTGAGCAACAGCACCACAGCTTCGCGTACCGGATGCAATTCCTGCATCCATTCGCTCATCTGGTTCTGACGTACTTCATGGGGCTGATTGAGCCAGCGATGGTACTGGGGGAGGTCGAAGTTGCAGCCACCACCAGGAATGCTACTGCGTTGCATGATGGCAGTGAGGAATTCGTTATTGCGCAGATTGCGGGCGATCTGTCCGTCCATTCGATAGACCTGGTGGATCGCCTGTTCCAGATCATCCAGAACCAGCCCCAGGGTCTGCATGTTAACCTCCGGCTGCTGACGTACCCTCTCCAGGTTGCTGATATGACGCTCCAGCTCCTTGAGAATCTCCGTCTTCAAGTCTGAACGTCCGAATACAGTCATGATACTGAGCAGACCACTAACCGCAGCCCGGTTGCTCCAGCTGTCGGCAAGCGGACGAAAGTGATCCACCTGTAGAAACAGGTGTTCAAGTCGAAGAAAGGTGCGAATCCTTTCATTCAATGGATGTTCGTAGTGAATCTGATCAGTCACAAGAGATCTGTTGGTCCATCTGGCAGAGTAAATAGCTGCTTATTATGTCAGGGGTTGACGCTGACTGCTAACGCGAAGCATAAGAGAGTGGGTGTCTGTTATCATTTTGCCATAGTCTACATCTAACTTCGCACGCCAGGTCCAAAACTGAAGCTGTCCAGAATATGTACATAGTTGACCCGTTCGAATTCGCTTGGGTCGGCTACACTGACCTGGCTGAGTCTGCCACGAAACTCCTCAACTGACTCAAAGCCCTTCTCCTCCATCCAGGATTCGATACCTTCAAGTAGACCACGGATCGCTCCTGGGCCCTGTTCGAGCAGCAGGCTGCAAAGGTGAACCACATCGGCTCCCGCCAGCAGTAACTTGATGGCATCCTCAGCGGTATGAATACCGCCAGTCGCCCCCAGTGAGAGTTTGGTGCGCCCATGCAGTATTGCGATCCAGCGCATTGCCAGCAGGGCTTCTGACGAGGTGGAGGTATGAAGTGAGCTGGTGAGTCGCAGATTGTCGATGTTGATATCGGGCTGGTAGAAGCGATTGAACAGGGAGACGCCACTGGCACCAGCTGCTTCCAGCTGCTTGACCATATTGGCCATAGCGCTGAAGGCCGGAGATAACTTCATGTTGATAGGCAGGTTTACCCGTTGTTCCAACTGGGTCAGCAGTTCTATATAGCGCTGTTCAATCTCCGTGCCGCTGGTTTCGATATCGGCCGCAACCTGATATATGTTCAGTTCAATGGCATCGGCGCCAGCCTGTTCCATCTCAGTAGCGTGGGTAATCCAGCCGCCTGGGGTGGTGCCATTGAGGCTGGCAATAATCGGGATATCGACGGCTTTCTTGAGTGTCTGGAGGTTTTCCAGGTAACGCTCTTGACCGTTGGAGAAGTCGTAATGATCAGGAAGAAATCCATCGGCTTCAGAAAACCCGGTGTCCTGGTGGTGCAGAAAGCGCACCATGCTCTCCTCTTCTGCAGTAACTGCCTCTTCGAAAAGTGAGTACATGATTACGGCCGATGCGCCGGCATCCTCCATTCTTCGCACGTCATCAATGCTGCGTGACAACGGAGAGGCTGAAGGTACTAATGGGCTTTTGAGGCTTAAGCCAAGGTAGTCGGTTGTAAGGTCCATATCACTCATCTGAGATCGAATTCCAAATTACGTTTACAAAATATTATTTGCAGAGTATAGGCATTTCCTTCTCGGTCAACATACCCCTGTTGAAATGCGCCAAATTTAGCGCGATGCCCAATCAGGTCTCACTGGCTGATACTAACCAGGCCATACGATATTAATAGACTCAGGGCTACAAGCGTAGCTCAGATCAAGGCGCACCCCAAGGGCACTTCCTTCGGGGCGCGGCTCGCCGGCAGGAGTGGCACAGGGATGTGCCGTTTACGGAGCTAAGGATGGAATAGCCCATCCCTTGTCAAGAGCCGCAACACCGAGCTGAGTCATGCTTGTAGCCCCTATCCTCATATATTTAATGACAGGCCGTCGTGTATTAATATCGATGGCCTGGTTAGTAAATACCTGGGATGCAGGCAGGTTGTTACACTATGTTACAGTCGAATACCCAGCGCAACAGGCTTTTTGCGCATGGCGTGCTAATGTCAGGGGTGACGAAAGTAGAGGTTTTTTTAAATGCACGAAAATACCACAGATAGACCGCCCAGGGTGCTGTTGGTGGAAGACGATGTTCAGCTGGCAGGGTTGGTGCAGGAGTATCTGCAGAGATATGAATTTGAAGTGCATCTGCAGCATCGAGGGGATACAGCGATCGAGAGAGTGCGAACACTCAAGCCGGATATTCTGGTGTTGGATCTGAATCTGCCAGGGCGTGATGGCTTGGAGATCTGTCGTGAGATCCGGGCGGAGTTTAACGGCCCTATCGCCATGTTCACCGCCCGGGATGAGGATGTGGATGAAGTGGTGGGATTGGAGTTGGGTGCTGATGACTATCTGACCAAGCCTGTTGAACCTCGTGTGCTACTGGCTCGACTGCGATCCTTACTGCGACGATATCGCGTTATCACCTCCCCACCAACTACTCCTGTAGGTGATCAACTTACCTTTGGTGGATTGCATGTTGATGCCAGTGCAAGAACCTCAACCCTCAATGGAGAGCCGATTGAGCTTTCAACGGGGGAATTTGATCTGTTGTGGTTGCTGGCTGGCACTGCCGGCAGAGTAGTTGACCGGGATAGTGCATTGAAGACGTTGCGCGGTTTTGGTTATGACGGCTTGGATCGTTCTGTGGATATTGGTATTTCGAGATTGCGACGTAAACTGAACGACAACGCCCATCGACCCTACCGCATCAAGACAGTGCGCGGACGGGGTTATCTGTTTGTGCCAGATGCCTGGGGCTGATCGGAATCATGGTGCGGCTCTACCTTACCCTCTACGGCGTACTCTTTTTTACCTGTACCCTTTTTGTTTTAGGGCTCATCTGGCTGCCCGAAGTGGCACTGAAAGGGACGATTCATGATCACTATGAACGTTCCATGTTTGGCGTTTTTGGTCTGGTGGAAGATAGATTGAAAGCCAGACCCAATGACGAATGGGATCAGGTGATTGTTGAGCTGGAAGTAAATTTCAAAAGTGGCTTGGTGTTATTCGATTTTGATGAGTTGCCAACGGAGGTTTCCGATCAATCCGAACTCAAGCAGGGTGAATTTGTTTTTACTGACAAGGATGGCCAGACTCGGTTTTACAAACGAGTGCCCGCTTCTGATCGTTATCTGATGTTGGCTCTGGGTGTGAGTCAAGAGCAGCAGGAGGTGGAGGATGTCGAGGGTATAGTACGTTTGATTGAAGATCTGTTTCTGCAGAAAGAGCAGGCAGAGTGGCCACAGGTTCTGCAGATGCTGGGCCAAAGATTCAAAATGCCGTTGAGTTTGCTGCCCCTCGATGACCCTTCGCTACCAGCAGACCGGTTGACTGAGATAAAAGCAGGCAAGGTTGTAGTGCTCGGTATGCAGGATAGCCGTGAAACTTACTATGCCCGAGTGCTTGATTCTGATCTGGTGTTTCGCGCCGGGCCTTATGAAGCGCCTTTTGTATTGCGCCATTTCAATATGCTGTTACTGGTTGTTTTTGCCTTAGTGGTTGCTTTGGCTGTCTACCTCTGGGTGCGTCCTGTGTGGCGGGAGTTGAACCGTTTTGATCAAGGGGTCAGCAGGCTAGGAGCAGGGGATCTCGATACCCGTTTGACAGTAGGTAAAGGTGCGGCTCTGAAAGCCCTGGCTGAGACCTTTAATGCCATGGCAAAGCGTATACAAAAGCTGATTCTATCTCACAGAGAGTTGACCGGAGCAGTCTCCCATGAACTGCGTACACCAATAGCCCGCTTACGCTTTCGTGTGGATATGTTGGCAGAACCGCTTGCAGAGGAGGATAGAGATCGCCATATCACCGCCATGCGCAAAGATATTGTTGAGCTGGAAGAGTTGGTGAATGAATCGCTCAGCTATTCACGTCTCGACCGGGAGCGTCCGGAATTGGTGTTGGATACCGTCTACTTGCAGGATTGGCTGCAGGCACTGCTGATTGAGATTGAGGATGATTTTTCAGAACTTAAGCCTGAACTTATTTCACAGGCAAAATATGATCAACTACAAGTTGCTCTCGATTCAAAACTGATGGGCAGAGCGGTTAAGAATCTACTCAGAAATGGACGTCGTCACGCAGAATCGAGTTTAGTGATCAGAGGGGAGTATCGAGAGGGTATGGCTAGAATCGTTGTTGAAGATGATGGTGCCGGAGTGCCTGAGAAAGAGAGCGAGCGAATATTCAAACCTTTTGCCAGACTGGACGCTGCACGAGACCGGGAATCTGGTGGTGTTGGCTTGGGGTTGGCCATTGTGCAGCAGATTGTGCGTTGGCATGATGGCAAGGTTTGGGTAGAGCGTGCCGACAGTGGTGGGGCACGTTTTATTGTTGCCTGGCCAGCTACACAAGTCTGAGTATGATATCTATTCAGGTACAGCACACTAGTGATCGTTACCTTCATAAATCCACATCGATTGAGTATTCACCGCTGGTTCAAAGCCTACTGTTTTATAAAACTCGATTGCATTAATGTCAGCAGTTAACATCTGCTGGTGAAACTCTTTATAGATTGACTGCATGGCGTGCATCATTTTGGAACCAATTCCTTTGCCTTGGTACACCGGGTGAACCAGCATGTGTGGGTAGTAAACAACTAAATGCCCATCTGATATCGCGTTGCCAATACCAACTAATTTACCATCAATGCGAGCTGTTACCAGTGTGTGGGAGTTTTCTAAGGCGAGTAATAGTGGTTTTGGTTTTTCAGCTGAAGACCATCCATTTGCACGGTACAGCTCAACCACTTCATTCTCTTCAATCGAATCGTTGATTTGAATTTTAACTTCCATGTTGATTCGGTGTTTCTCTGCTGTGAAAGAAATTTTCGGATTTCTCCTCATAAACCTTGAGGAGCATATTTGTAAGCACATTCAACGTGACTGGTTTACTCAGGAAATCAGTAAAGCCTGCATCGAGTATGCTATTGCGTTGTTCAGGAAATGCATGAGCTGTAATAGCGATCAGTATAGGTGGGGATTCAAACTCTTCAAGAACTACAGCTGCAACCTCCAGGCCAGTGATGTCTGGCATTTGAATATCAAGCAGTACAACATCATATTGTTCGTTACGCATTCGCTTCAGAGCTTCTGTTCCATTTTTAGCCTCATCAAATTTTGCGCCCAACTTGGTGAGAAAGACATTAAGCAGTCGACGATTTATATCGTTGTCGTCAACGATAAGCACTTTTAGGTTGTGTAACTCGGTATCAGTATTGACGGTTTTTTGTTTTTCAACTATTTCGTTCCTATTTCCTGATTCAAATCTCAGAATTAAACTGAAGCATGTTCCCTGAGCAACCTCGCTCTGGACATAAAGCTGACCACCCAACCGATTTACCAGGTTCTTGACAATAGCCAGGCCGAGGCCGGTTCCTTCATTTCGACGAGTCTCAAACCCCTCTAGTCGTGTAAAGTTCTCAAATATGGAGGTCAATTTATCTGTAGGGATGCCAATGCCGGAATCTTGTATGTCAAATATTAGAATTGTGCTATCTGGTGACTTCTCTTTTGTACTGATATGAAGAGTGACATACCCAGATTCGGTATACTTAAGTCCATTGGATAACAGGTTGCCCACAATCTGTCGAACTCGACTGACATCTCCGCGTATCACATCCTCTACGTCACTATCGACTTTCAATGTGAAGGATAACCCTTTTTTGTTGGCTATGGGCTGGAGCATGGCAACAAGGTCCTGCATCTCCTTAGATAGAGAAAAAGACTCCTCAGTGATGTGAATATGCCCTGCTTCGATAGCAGTGATATCAAGAATATCATTTACGATATGCAGAAGACTCTTACCGGCTTTTTCAATCTGATCTACAGACTCTTTATATTTCAAATCAAGTGGTTCACTCTGCAATAAATCGGTAAAACCTATAACGCCATTCAGTGGCGTGCGAAGTTCGTGACTTATCGTGGCCAAAAATTGGCTTTTGGCAATGTTCGCCTGTTCTGCTCTCTCCCTGGCCTCTTCAACGTTTGCGTTTGAGTTTCTTAGCTCACTGACCAGTTTCTCATTATCGAGCCAGAGGCGAATATTTCGAGTTATGGCTGTGCTGTACTCTTTTGCTGCTGATAGCACGAAGAGGGTATAGATCAGTATCATGCCTAGCATGATTATAGATTTTTCAGAATTCTCCAGCGCCAGTGTGAAAGAAATTGGTGAGAGTATTGCTATAAGTGAGAAAACATAATTCTTGAATATTGAAGCGCGGGTTATGATGCCACCGGCAGTTATACCTGCAAGCATAAACAGGGTTATCGTCTGATAGGTCTCAACCTCTATCGAGTAGCCTGCTAGGCCAATCAATCCCCAGGGTATGTCATTGAGTAGTGCGAGAAAAGTAAAGATTCTCAACCAGCGCGCAGCATTGACCTCTGTTCCAAGTCGTTTGAATAGATAGGCAGAGATTAGGAAGAGAGTCGCAGTGATGTAGCTAAAGCCTACCAGGGAAAGCAGAATCGGTGTCGAAATATAATCCCAGTAGAAATAGGTAACCAGTGCAAGTAAAGCATAAAAACCGATACTGGATTTTATTGCTAGCTTGTAATACTCCTTTGCTAACTCCAGGCTTAGCTTAGTATCGACTATCAAGATAGTTTTCCAGGTCTCTCTTCTTGGCTTTGGCGGATTGTTTTTTAATCCTGCCTAGTATAAAGGAGATGTTCCTCATGAATAGAACTACTGCTCATCTGCTGTCTGGCAATTATGTGGCATCGAGTAACCTCCTAAATTAAATAGGGTTTACAATATAGCATCAACTTTCAAACATTTGTAATCAGTGTCATTGTTGCTTCAACCCGTCAGTTTAAATTACTCATACTCTAAGGTATGACTGCTGCGAGAAAAATGTAGCTATCAACTTGCTGTGGTGTGGGGCTTTGCCCTACAAAATAGGGTGATAAACACTGTAGTGATGTTGCTGCTGTTAACTCATGATCTAGGGTCTGTTAGCCACCAGTAGGACTTTGCATCTAACGCCTTATGGTGGGGCATGGCCCCACCCTACGTCTGTTTTGTGTTTGTTTTCAAGAGTCTCTTGAAGTTGGGATGGAGGGTAATGGTGAATTTGTGGGTTAATTAAACAGTGATAGGTTTGTGGTTGTCTTTAAATCAGTCAGCTATCTGCCAATGGATGATCTATCGATTTCTGCAATAGCGCCGGGTGCGCCAAGGTAACATGAGCAAGCCGGCGAACATCAGATAGCGCAGATCTGGCTCAGGTACCGCAGCAAAACGCATGGCATCCACGCCCACTAAATCGTCAGTGGCGCAACTCGAACCTGTTGCTTGAGAACAGTCAAAGTTGAGTGTGAAAGCTGTAAAGCTCTGAGTAGGGTCGTAGAAAGAGATGATATCCAATCGGCCGTTATTATCGTCTGATCCCGGCAGGTGGAACAGAAGTGACTCATATCCACTGTTGGTTGTGAAGGTCAGTACAGTGTCACCAATAGAGGTGGCCACATCCAGCAGGTCGAACTGAATCGCATTGATCGCATTTTCAAAGCTGAATGTCACCGGTCCCCAATTCTGATAGCCACCTGGGGCAGCAGAGATAGAAGAGAGGCCGTCACTGACAAAGTCTCCACTATTTTTGTAGGCTGTTTCGAGTCTGAAGTGTTCACCCTCTTCAGTGGAGACATTGACCTGGTCAAATTGTAGCTGTTCGGCATAGCGGTTGGACGGTGCACAGGCGTCAGGTGAAACATCACCACAACGTTCTGACCACTGTTGCGAGGTCTGTTCGAAACTCTCATGGCTGAAGATCAGGTTTTCTGTAGCGTCTTCAAAGTTCGCACTGTCATTGATATATAAGACCGGTGTCGCCCAGACTGACGTTGTGCTGACTACCATCGCGGTAAATAGAGCTGAGAATAACCTGAACATCCTGCTACCTGCTGCAATACGAAAAAAAATACTATTAGCTGACAATTTGGCTCAAGCGCTGAGATAAGGGCTAACTATATAGTTTCAATGGATATTTCTAAAATCTATTAGTTACTTAATCTACGCTGAAAATTGAACTGCGCTTAATGCTATATCGTCCATGATTCAGAATTCTGCAGGCACTAGTGTACCTCGTCATAGATTCTGTACCATTCAGAGCCGCCCCAATACGTCAGATCAAGGCGTGGCTCGCAGGGAATGGCAGGCCCTTTACAAGAGTCTGTTACAGAGAGATACATTCCCAAACAATACCACCACAGACATTAACAGGCCGGTTTCTTACTCTGGTGACGTCAATGAATAAAAGGAGACGTTACTATGCAAAACCCTGTTTTTCACTCTTCAAGTACGAGCAATATCCCGACTGTTGCGCTTGCCCTGGGCATATCACTTCTATCTGCTCAGACATCCGCCGGTGAATGGCTTGTCGGTGCCAATCTGGGGGGAGGGCGTAATCCGGTTGTCGGTGAAGACGGTTATGCTGCACTGGTTCCGGTAGTGGCCTACCGGGGGGATCGCTTTCATGCCAATCTGGGTAACCCCGGCCTCTCTTACTTCAATGGAAGCACAAATTTTGGTGGCCTGGGATACAGTCTGATTAAAGAAGAAAATTTTAACCTTGACCTGGTTGGACGATTTCGTGCCATGGGTATTGACCCTGATGACAATGATGAGCTGGAGGGTTTACATAAACGTAAACCTGGCTTTGATGCCGGCATAGATTTCAGCTGGGGCAGTGAACTCGGTCAGTTGAATGGACAACTTTTGGCAGATATCAGCGGTCGTTCGAAAGGTCAGGAGCTGGTTGTCAGTTATGCCTATCCCATGCAGTTTAGTGGTTGGACATTGAGACCTGAGCTTGGAGTCAGTTGGCAAAGCAGTGACCTGGCTGACTACTACTTTGGTGTTGACGAGGATGAGGTGAATTCCCAACGTGAGGCCTATCAAGGGAGATCCACTGTCACGCCATTCCTTGGCATTCAGGCAGAGTATCAACTTACGAAGCATACCCATTTGGTTGGTGGCGTTGGTGTCGGACGTTTAGGTGATGGTATCGGTGACAGTCCCATCGTTGATAAGCGTAATATGGCTGGTGGCTTTATCGGCGCGGTATACCATTTCTGATCTCAACCGATATGAAACTGAAGCGCACTCTTGTATTGACGATCGTTGTTCTGCTGTTCCTTGGGCTGATGCTGATCGGGTGATCAATCTACACGATGGTGTGGTGGTGTGAACGGTTTGCGGGTCTTCATCGAGCTTTTGAATGAAGCAATCTATGCCCTATGGCAGAACCGCTTGAGATCACTGCTTAGTGTGGTTGGTATTGCCATCGGTATTGCAGCAGTGATGACTGTCAGTGCGGTAAGCAGTGGGGGTAAAGCATTTCGTCTTGAAAGAGCTGGAGACTTTTGGGCTGAGTTCAATATGGGTGTTTCGTGATTATGGAGATAAAGACCCACAGAAGCGAGTACGCACAGGCTCGGGGGTGGAGACCCGTGATCTGGCTATATTACGGGGTGAGTGTTGCCCTGCGGTGCGTGCTTGATCTGGTCACCGGTTTTCCGTTGATGCCAACGCTGAGTGGTGTGTTAACAGGATTAATCGTTTCGGTTCTGGTGGGCCTGGCCTCTGGTTACTATCCTGCAAGACGGGCCGCAAACTATCTTCCTGTTGAAGCCTTACGTAGAGACTAGGGTCAATTTTTGTAAATGAAAACAGATATTGTCATGATCATTTTTCAACTGCTTGGCTATATGTTTTGAGGTCAGCAGAAAGTAACTCTCTATTAGATTCAATCTTTATTCTCTCCAGTTGTTCCTTTGCCAGTTGAAGGTACGCTTTTGCCTCATGCAGGTTGTTGGAGAGAACAGAGCATTGAATTAAATTTTCATAGGCATACCCAAGGAAAAAAGGAGGTAGTTGATGTTTTTTTGAAATTTCCACATTTTTTTTGCCATACTCTTCAGCAATTTGCAGGTTGCCGGACAGACAGTGAACTCTCGCCATTTGCCAATAAGCTGTTGATAGGTTCTGAGGTGTGCAATCAGAGCGGTTTTTCCAACTCCAGAGAGAGGTTGAAGCCAGAAGTATCATCTCCTCATTATCTTCAACACTTCGGCTTTCTTTATCGATATATTCCCAGCATTTATTGAAACACTCGACTGATAGTTTTTCCCATAATGATTGGTAATCATCCCTGTTGTTTTTGCTCATTTTGATATCTCTTACCTCCCGAGGTCGGAGTCGAATCGAGAGTGGAATGGTTTGATGTGGTATCGCACTAGTTTATTTTTGAAGTAATTCACGATATGTGGACTGTCGACTCCGACCCCTGTTATTAATATAAGCTTGTAAAGCCAAGTATGATTGTAGAAGATTTGTTTGCAATTGGCATTTGTGATTTGTGTTACCAAGCGCCAGGAACTATCAAGCCCCTTGCTCTTGTAAGATGAACCGATCAACCATATGGTACATAATCTTTGACGAGGTATATTGGTGCGAAGAAAGGGAAGAATCACCTCCTGGCATGACGATAAAGGTTATGGATTCATCGTTCCGCTTGCTGGAGGTAAGCGAACATTTGTCCATATCAAAGCCTTTGCGAACAGGGCTCGTCGTCCAGTCGTTGGCGATGTTGTTACCTATTCGATTTCGAGCGATTCCCGTGGCAGACGATGTGCTGATAAAGCTACTATTGCTGGTGTTGCAAAAACTGTAAAGCAAAAAGGTTCTTCAGGTGTTCTGGCTAATCTTTCAGTATTAGGTTTCCTGATGTTTGTTGGTGGAGCTGCCTATCTTTCCCTCATTCCAGCTCCGCTCATATTTCTCTATGTTGTTGCCAGTGCCATAACTTTTTCTGCCTATGCGCTTGATAAGGTCGCAGCAGTAAGAGACGGTTGGCGTACCAGTGAGAATGCGCTGCATCTAATGTCTCTTGTTGGCGGTTGGCCTGGTGCATTGATGGCGCAAAGCCATTTGCGACATAAAACAAAGAAGCAGCCATTCCGGGCACTCTTTTGGATGACTGTTGTGCTGAACTGTATGGCATTGATAGGGCTACTTACACCACAGGGTGGGGTTTTATGGCGATCAGTAATTGGTGCGGTAATTTGAGTGGCAGGTGGGGCATGGCCCCACCCTACGCTTCGAATCAAAGGTCTTACCTCACCACACTCTAAATCACAGGTAGGGTGGGGCCATGCCCCACCATGGTTAGGTGAATAGGCGAGGGTGCGGCCTTGCCGCACCATGCCCAACTGAAATAAAACCACCTGATGAGTCGATATAGATACGCTGCTGGTAATGAATAAATATCTGGGTTTTTTGAAAACCTCACCCTGCAGGTGGGGCATGGCCCCACCCTACGATTCATCATGGCTTTTGGTGGAATTCAGCTTCAGAATCTATTCCGGATAGTGGTGATATGGTGATCGTTGGTTTTCAGCTCGTCAATCATTTTGGCAATTTCGGTATTGAGGGCTGACCTCCGCAAGATATTACAATTTAACTCAATTCTGTCTATATCTTTCGGTTGGTTGTTGGGGGTTGTCATTCAAAATCGACCTCCGGGTTTTTTCGAGGAGTCTTATTTTAAAGGCAGATAGATATCTGTTATCTGTTCGTGTTCCGGTACATCCGGAACCCGCTTCAAGTAGTGGAAGAAGGGTGGAAAATCCCGTAACTCTTCGCCGCTCTCTGGCAGCCAGTCGCGATATTAGGGGTAGATGCTCTCGTCGATACGATCCGTAGAACCGATGTGGCGTACCTTCGCACAGCGGCCTGCTGGAATTCGTTTCGTTGTCACCCCTTGCGCATTCACAGGTATATCAGCTGATCAATTGATAGATCCTCATCAAGATGTTGATCGATCTTATCGAAAACTCGGTTCATTCGATCCGCATATTTTGTGACTTGCCCTTGCTTCACGTTGATATCTCCTCAATCAGGCGGACACTGTAGGGTGAATATTGATCTCTATCCTGACTGAGCGTGCTCCTTTTTCTGGCCAGGTAGATACGTAGCGCACTTTTATCGTTATACACTCACTCTGCCACTGATAAATGTCAGAGAGTGGTGTTATGTTGTCGATGCCCGGCCGGAGGTGAGTGACTTCCAGATTGAGAATATCTGCAATTCTGCTGTCGTACACAAGCAAGCTAACCTATCTCTGCCGCTGCAGCATCAATCAATCGGTTAGAAATGAATATTTCAAACCTGACAGAGTCTCGATTGTGTCAAGATGTTTCAAAGGAGTAAGAAGACACATTGTGATACAAGAAAAGAGTTTTCCATTCTCTGTCAGGTCGGGATAATGATGAGCAATATTTTGACCGGATTCCTGGCTTAACTAAGGGTGTGCTGTTTGTTACTGCGTTGTTGTTCCCACCATTTTTGCTTTTCACTCCTTCTGGTGGCTTGGTTGCTGTCGGCTTGTAGCGCTATGCCTTCTCGTGAGGCATTGCCATTGAAACCGCCTGCGCAATTCAGCGTTGAGGGTGGTGAGCGTCCAGTTTCGGATCGCTGGTGGCGAGATTTTTCCGATTCGGGGCTCGAACTCCTGATAGAACAGGCCTTGGCCGATAATTTCTCCTTGCGTGCTGCCTGGGCACGGTTGCAGCAATTTGAAGCAGTGGCGCTACGGGAGGGTGCAGCACGACTGCCAAGCCTGGACATGAGAGGTAGTGTTACCCATCAGGATTCGAATGAAGCAAAGGGGAGTACCAGTCGCCAGTTTGGGCTCTACGCCGCCTATGAGCTTGATCTTTGGGGGCGTGTTCAGGCCACAGCTGATGCGGCGACTCTGGATGCCGAGGCTTCAGAAGCTGACCTGCAGACGGCGGCCTTGAGTCTCAGTGTAACTCTGGCAGATACCTGGTATCAGCTGTTGGAGCAGCGGGCGCAACGCAAGCTTATAGAGAGTCAGCTCGAACTGAATCGACAGCTGTTGAAACTGATTGAAGCCAGGTTCCGCATCGGTCAGGTGAATGCCAGTGATGTCTATCGCCAGCGTCAGCTACTGGCACAGACCGAGGGTGAGGCAACACAGGCGGAGACTCAGCTTCGTAATCTGGAACACCAGTTGGCGATTCTTGTAGGAAGTGTTCCAGGTGGTACAAGCCTGCCAGAGAACTCTGACTTGCCTCTGCTGGGGCCTCTGCCGGCTACTGGCCTGCCTGCAGATCTGTTGCGCCGTCGTCCCGATCTTCAGGCGGCACTATTAC